>CAJLZE010000064.1 GCA_905210995.1 uncultured Anaerotruncus sp. | reverse complement strand
CGCCAGGAGGGACTCGAACCCCCGACCTACTGCTTAGAAGGCAGTTGCTCTATCCAGCTGAGCTAAAGACGCATTACCCGCTGCAACGGGGGATTTTCCTTTCGGAAAATGGAGCGGGTGATGGGAATCGAACCCACGCGGCCAGCTTGGAAGGCTGGAATTCTACCATTGAACTACACCCGCAGATCGTTTTCAAAACTACCTTAATATAATACCACGTTGTGCGTATTTTGTCAATACCAAAATCGAAAAAAACGAAAATTTTTATATGTTTTTTTCGCAGCCCTTGATATGACGCCCGAATTGTGATAGAATATAAACGCAAATATCATTACTTTTCTGCGAGGGATAACGGTGAGAGATCCGCAAATATCCGGCGCGAACGGCGGCGGAAAACGGCGCAGGCATACGCTTGTTCCGGACTATATGTTTGAAAAATTCGATGATATCGGCGTCGATTTTCTGAAAAAAATCGGCGTGCGTTCGCTTATCATCGACATCGACAACACACTGGCGCCCTACGAGGTCGCCGAGCCGGACGAGAGGACCGTCCGCTGGTTCGCGGCGCTCGGTGCGGCGGGGATACGCGCGGCGCTCGTGTCCAACAACGGGCGCGAGCGGGTCGAGCGCTACAACAGTCGTCTCGGGCTGCCTGCGTATTACGACTGCCGCAAGCCATCCCGCAAATATCTCATAAAGGCGATGGAGGATATCGGAGCCGAGAGAGACACGACCATGTTTCTCGGCGATCAGATATTCACCGATGTCGTTGCGGCGCGGCGCATGGGCATCCGTGCGGCTGTCGTGCCGCCTATAAAGGAAAAAAAAACGGTGTTCTTCAGGTTCAAAAGACTTATGGAACGCCCGATAATGCGCCGCTACCGTAAACGCGCGGCGAGAAAGGCGTGAGGATATGAACAGCGATGCAAATATCGCCGCACCGAAGTTCGGACCGGGCGGCAACAGCGAATCTTTTTATGCCGAGGGCAAAAAATCAACGGTTGAGGCGCCCGCATGGGTCGGTGCGCGCGGGCTTGATGCATATGAATTTCAGGGCGGCAACGGCATACGCGGGACTGACGCGACGTTTGCCAAAATAGGCGACGAGGCGCGGCGCGCGGGCATTCTCATGTCGCTGCACACGCCGTATTATATCTCTCTTTCGGGTGTCGATCCCGAAAAGCGACTCAAAAGCGTTGACTATATCATGCAGTCGCTCCACGCTGCCGAATTGCTGGGGGCTGACACGATAGTCATCCACTCGGGCAGCGCGTCAAAGATCACGCGTGACGAGGCGATGGATCTTGCACGCGACACGCTCGCGCACGTTATGGAGGCGGTCGGCGATACGAGTATCAGGCTCGGGCTTGAGACGATGGGCAAAAAAAATCAGCTCGGCACTCTTGACGAGGTGATAGAGCTTTGCCGCGTTGATCCGCATTTTTATCCCGTGGTGGATTTCGGGCACCTCAACGCCCGCGACTGCGGCGGCGTCTTCCCAGATAAGGACGCATATCTCCGCGTGTTTTACCGCATAGGCGAGGCGCTCGGAGACAAATATGCGCGCACGCTCCACTGCCATTTCTCCCGCATCGAATATACCTCGGCTGGGGAGAAAAAGCACCTCACGTTTTCGGACACAGTTTACGGCCCGGATTTTTATCCGCTCGCCGAGGCGATAGCGGCCGAAAAGCTCGCTCCGCGGATAATATGCGAATCGGCGGGGACGATGGCGGAGGACGCTGCGGCGATGAAGGCGATGTTCATTGATGCCGAGAAAAAGATGAGCAATAATTAAAATTCACATAAAAGAAAGGCAAGTCAGAAAATGACACATCTCGAAAGACTCAGAAAAGAAATGAAAAATAACGGCTTTGACGCCGTGGTGGTATCATCCGAAATAAATCAGCGCTATCTCGGCGGCTTCAACTACACCGACGGACTTATCGTCGTTACCGAGAGCCGCGCGGCGCTCCTCACCGACTTCCGCTATATCGAAGCGGCGAATGCCTCTCCCGCAGCGAAGGAATTTGAGATCCTTATGCCCGATAAGCGCATGAGCGCGGCGGCATACGAGGTCATGGCTGGCGCAAAGCGTGTGGCGGTCGAGGAAGCGACGCTTTCTCTCTCGGGCTATGAGAACTTTTGCAATGTCTTTGCCGGCATGGAGGTCGTCGGCGGTGCATCGGCGATGATCGACGGTCTGCGCGAGTTCAAGGACGCGGGCGAGATCGAAAAAATGAAGGCTGCACAGGCGATAACCGATGCGGCGTTCGCGCACATAGTCGATTTTATCCGCCCCGACATGACCGAGCGTCAGGTGGCTCTCGAGCTTGAATTCTTTATGCGCTCAAAGGGCGCCGAGTGCGTTGCGTTCGACACGATCGCGGTCTCGGGCAGTGCTTCGTCCATGCCTCACGGCGTGCCGCGTGACGTAAAGCTTGAAAAAGGATTCCTTACGATGGATTTCGGCGCGCGTTTTGACGGCTACTGCTCGGATATGACGCGTACAGTCGTCATCGGCAAAGCCGACGATGATATCCGCCGTCTCTACAACACCGTGCTTGAGGCTCAGACCTCGGCGCTTGCCGCAGCTGCTCCCGGTGCCGGCTGCGCTAAGATGGACAAGATCGCCCGCGACATCATCGACGGTGCGGGATACGTGGGAACGTTCGGTCATTCTCTCGGTCACGGCGTCGGAATGTACATTCACGAGGAGCCGCGCCTTTCCTTCCGCGTGCCTGCCGACAAGGTGCTCACGCCCGGTCAGGTCGTGACGTTCGAGCCCAGCATTTACCTTTCGGGCAAGTACGGCTGCCGCATTGAGGACATGGTGGCGATAACCGAGGACGGAATTATGGACTTTACCAAGTCGCCCAAGGATCTTATAGAGATCTGCTGAAGATAAAAATATACGAAAACCGCGCCCCGAAAAGTCATGTGACTTTTCGGGGCGCGGTCATTTTTTCTGTTTTGTCCGGTGAATCAGCCGAGACAGGCTTCAAGTGCCTCTGTGAGGGTCTTTGCCTCGTCGATGGTCATCAGTCTGTCGTTGTCGTTCATAAATGAGACGATGCAGTAGCTTCCGCTGTAATTTGAGACGGTCAGCGTTCCGGTTTTTGCGTCGCCCGTGTTGAAGGTGAACTCAGCCGTGAACACTGCGTCGCTTCCCGCTGCGGGATCGCGTTCGAGATCGGAGGCGAAAGCCGATGTTTTGGCAGCTGCGAGCGCGTCGAGCAGCTTTGTGAGCTTATCCTCGTCGAGCGTTTTGCCGTCTGCGGACTCATACGATATCCCGCCGTCGTCCGCGTGAACGACCTTGACGGCGAGCGTTTTGCCGCCTGCCGAAAAGGTGATGCCGTCGATCCTGCCGTAATCGGGCAGCAAAAGCTCGGTCGGGCGAAGTGAACGCACATTTTCGGTCATTACCGCGGCAAATGCGTCCTGTGAGGAGAGACGCGCCGTGAGCGACGAGCCATCGGCACGCACATAGATCACTCCGTCCTCGTTTTTTCCGACGTTCAGCACGAACTCTTCGGGAGTGGTGACGGTCTTGTCTATATTTGTCGTCGAATCGGTGACGGTCGAGGTCTTGTTGTATTTAAGAACGAGCCGCGATGCCTTGTCAAGTCCGAATTCGGAGTCGCGCGAGCTGTCATAGGCTACGCATTTTCCGAGATCGAGCGAGGTGAGCGCCTTTGTCAGCGCTTCGCCGATCTCGGCTGCGAGATGTGATTCCGCACCGCCGTCAACAGAGAAATACCAGTTGTATTTTGACGTGTAGTCGCTCTCCTTGCCGCCGGAGTAGTAGGTGAAGAGCAGCTTTTTGCCGTTTGCGGTGTATTCGAGCGAGGTCAGCGCCGATGCGTTTACCGCCGGTGCGTCGTCGGTGTCGATGACGTCGTAAATGTCGAATCTGAACGACTCGGCGACCGACGGATCGACCGTATAGACAACGCTTTTGTCGTCGGTGCAGAAATAATTCGTGCCGGTATAGCTGTTGAGAGAGCCGATATAGAAGCGATGCGTGCCGGCGCCGTCGGTGAACGCAAGCGATATCTCGGGCTCGTCAAGCCCGTATTTCCCGAGGTCGGCGGCACTTACGCCGTCAAGCTTATAAGGGGAGGTAACGCTGCTGACGGCTGTCGCCATTTCGGCGAACTTTTCGTTGCTGAGCGGCACCTTTTCGTTCTCCGACCAGAGCCAGCCGGTCTCGTCCTCCTTGAGTCTGAACTCAAAGCTGACGGTCCCCGTCTCGCCGCCTTCTTCCTTCGGTTCCGTGCGGCGGCTGACGCTGACCGCGGTCAGCGTTTTCGTATCGACCGTTCCGACTGTGTACGTGTCGTCGCCCGGCGCGGTGTCACTGCCGCTGCCGTCTCCCTTTACGGAGACGGCACGCCAGATGAAATAACCGCCTGCGAGCAGCGCAAGGGCAACGGTCATGGCTATAAGTCTTATGCCTTTTTTCTTCATTTTATTTTATCTTTATGCGCATCACTGTTTGCGGCGGCGGTTCCAGCGTATGAAGCCCACGGCTATCACAACGACGGGAACGATGATAACGAACACCGCACCCCACATCACGGCGGATGAGGAGGTGACCGTCAGCGTCGATGCGGATATATCGACCGCCGAGATCTCTGGCAGGGAGGACTTGAAGCTGTCGCAGAGCCATGAGAGCATATTGAGGAAGCAGTAGAGATTGGCGCCGTTTGTCGCCGAGATGAAGCTGTCTGATGCAAAAAGCGGAGCTGCGATCCATATCATGCGCGCGCCGGTGTCCTTGTTTTCGGACGCGGAAGCAATGCTCAGCGGTGCGGGATCGGTCTTGGTGTCGTCGGACTGCTTGAGATATCCCTTTGACGAGGTGGTGAGGAGCTCGGTCACGGTGACTCCGGAGGGGAGCGAGCCTGTCTGACTTATCGCATGCGATTGGGGGACAAGAAGACGGTATGAGCCGGATGCGACTATCGACACGGAGGTGTGCGTGGAGGAAACGACGGGGTAGAAATAGTACGGCGTGTTGGGATAGTAGCTGCCGGCGCTGCCCTCGTTGACGGTGCCGTAGTTGCCCTCAAGTCCGAATCCCGCCGCAAGCTTTGAAAAATTCGGAAGCCCCGCGGTCGTGCTGCCGCTTATCATGAGGATGTGGCCGCCGTTTTTTGCATAGGTGTCGAGCTTTTCAAGCTCCCCGTCGGAAAGGTCGAGCTCGGGTGCATAAATGAGTATGCAGGAGCAGGCCTCGGGTATCGCGTCGCCCTCAAGTGCGATGTTGAGCTGCGAGGTGGGGAAGCCCGAAAGATCGATATAGCTCGAGAGCATCTGCGTCAGCTCCTGCTCGCCGTGACCGGTGAGCGTGTACAGTGTGGGCAGTGTCTCGGCTGTGACATATTCCACGGCGCAGGCAAGCTGATTGTCGCCGTCAAAATACGGCTCGGCGCTGAGACCGTACTGCGCATACTGCTGATATTCGCTAATGGTGAGCTTGCCGTACTGACTGTTGTAGTAATAGTACATATCGCTGTAATCAACGACCTTGCTGCGGCGGGAGCTCTCAACTATAACGCTGTATTCCGAGGGCTGCGAGTCGGTGTATTTCGAAATGAAATCCGGGTCGGCAACAGGGTCGGCGACCTTCAGCGTGACGTTTGACGAAAGCTCGGCAAAGCGTGTGAGAAAGGTGCCGAGCTGTGTGTCCTCTGTCCCGCCCGGGCAGATGAACCAGAGCGTTATCGGTTCATCAAGCCCGGAAATGTACTTCTGCGTCGTTTCGGAGAGGGTGTACATTTTGGAGGAGCTTGAATCGAGCTTGGTGAATTTTGCGGGCAGCGCGTTGATAATGAGGTTGACCACGATAAGCGCCGCAAGCAGCACGACCGTCATAAGAACGGTGTAGCCGCCCGCGCGGCCGCTCTTGCGGTCGCCGAAAAGACGCGCCTTAATGCTTTTTTCGCCGGTATCCACGGCAGCTTTTTTGTTCTGTTCGTTCATTGTGTGCGTCCTCCCCTCAGCTCCAGCGGCGCTTTTCAAGCGACTGGACGGTCAAAAATACAAAGAAAACGATTATCGAAAGATAATACACGACCGCGGTCATATCGAAAATGCCGGAAACGAATGTGTCAAAGCGGTCGAATACCGCAAGGTAGGAGACGAGCTTGGGGAAGAGCCCCGCGAACGCATCCTTTTTTGCGATATAAAATATGCAGGTCGGTATGATGACGATGCCCGCGCCTATCACGCCGACGGCGGGGGCGCGCATTATCGCCCCGACGATGAGCCCGAACACCGCGCCGACGATAAGGAAGGACACGAACGAGCCGAGAGCCGACGTGGGGATAAGGGAGGAGAGTCCGTTCATGAGATAGAGCGCGAGCACGACGCCGAAGCCAGTTACCGCGGCGATTATCTGACTCTCTGTCAGCGACGACATGAACATACATATTGCGATGAGTGCCGAGCCGAGCAGGAAGAAGCCGAGAAGCGCCGCATAGCAGCTTGCATATCGCACGATGCCGTACAGGCTGAGCAGCACGGGCACAAATCCCATCGCCACACAGGATATAAAGAGAACGGCGACCATCGAAAGATATTTGCCGAGCACGATATCGACCGCGCGCAGCGGCAGCGAGTAAAGAAGCTGATCGGTGCGCGAGCGGCGTTCTTCGGCTATCGAACGCATTGCGAGGATAGGCACTATCAGCATGAACACTATCGTTATCTGGCTGAGGACGTACTCAAAGCTCGCCGACTGCGAGAGCAGGTTTATCGCCGTGGTAAAAACGCCGGTGAATACAAAGATGACGGCAAGAAAGATCCAGCCCGTCATGCTGTTGAAATAAGATCTCAGTTCACGTTTGAATACTGCACTCATTTGTCATTTTCCTCCTCTCCGCCGACCGAGCCGAACTGCGGCGTGTAGTCGTCGTCGGAGTTTTCTTCTTCCTCTTTTCCCGCGCGGGCGAAAAGGTGCGGGCGGCGGCGCCCGGTGTCGGCATGCTGCTCTGTTCCGTCGTCGTGCGGGGCATCGCCGTCATCGGTGAGGGCGAGGAATATATCCTCAAGGGTAAGAACGCGGTATACCATCTCTATCACGGGCAGGCGAGCCGCTGCAAAGGCGAAAAAGATGTCGTCGCGTATATCAAGGCTCTTTTCCGTCTTAAGTGCGGCGGAGGTCACGCCGTCCTTTTCGGAATATTCGGCCGATACGATGCCGCCGACGCCCGCAAGGATGCGTTTTACGTCAACGGCAGAGCCGCGCACCTTGAGCGAGAGGTCGTTTGCGCTGTTGACCGAGTTCTCAAGATCTTCTATCGAATCGTCGGCAACGAGCCTGCCGTGCGAGATTATCATCACGTGGTCGCATACCGCGCTGATCTCGGCGAGTATATGGCTGCTGAGAATGACTGTCTTTATGCTGCCGAGCTTCTTTATCAGGTCGCGTATCTCGATTATCTGCTTGGGGTCAAGCCCGACCGTCGGCTCGTCGAGTATTATCACGTCCGGATCGCCGAGCATTGCCTGCGCTATGCCGACACGCTGGCGGTATCCCTTTGAAAGGTTTTTGAGCAGCCTGTCCTTTACCGGTTCGATGCCGGTTAGCTGCATTACCTCCTTTTCCTGACGCAGCGCCGCATCGTAGGGCATTCCCTTTGCCCGTGCTACAAAGTCAAGGTATTCCGCAGCCGTCATGTCGGTGTAAAGCGGCGGCTGTTCGGGGAGATATCCGATATGCCGCTTCGCCTCGATCGGCTCCTCAAATATGTCGTGCCCGTCGATGAGTACCGTCCCCGACGTTGCTGCAAGGCAGCCGGTTATGATATTCATCGTCGTTGATTTGCCCGCTCCGTTGGGACCGAGCAGACCGTAGATCTTGCCCTTTTCAATGGTAAAGGAAAGATCGTTCACGGCGAGGTGATCGCCGTATTTTTTGGTCAGATTGCGAACTTCGATCAAAACGTTTTTCCTCCGGTCGTAATTAATGGGTATTACACATATAGTATATTATATTTATAAACCGCGTCCGTGTCAAGCGCTTGATACGAGTTTGATGTCTTTGTGAAATATCGCCGTCGCGCAGCGCAAATAAAAACGGCGGCGGTGGGTAAAAATATATTGACTAAACAAAAAAAAGTAGTATAATTAAAAGTGGAGAATTGTATCCCGATGACGAAAAAAGAGAGGATGGACGCGATCATGAAGGCACAAAAGACCGCAAAGACCGCAAAAAGCGCCGCGGGGAACGGCTCGGACCTTCCGGTCTATCTTTTTCATCAGGGCACGAACTTCCGTGCATACGAATATCTCGGGGCGCATCCCGCGGACGGCGGTTTTGTGTTCCGCGTGTGGGCGCCGAACGCCGCAGCCGTTGCCGTGACGGGCGATTTTGACGGCTGGCAGGGCACGCTCGCGATGACGCGCATAAGCGCCGGCGGAGTGTGGGAAGCGACCGGCGTCGGAGACGGTTTCGTCAGAGGTGCAAAATATAAATATCTTATTACCGCCGCAGACGGGCGGAAGCTCTACAAAGCCGACCCGTATGCATTCGCGGCGGAATGCCCGCCGGGCACGGCGTCGCTGATGTACGGCATACCCGAACACAGGTGGCGCGACAGCGGGTGGATGGCGGCGCGTCCCGATGCGCGCGCGACCGAACGCCCGATAAACATTTACGAGCTCCAGCTCTCCTCGTGGATGAGGCACGAGGACGGCAGCGTTCTTTCATACACCGAGCTTGCACGCGAGCTTGCGCCGTATGTCAAGCAGATGGGCTACACTCACGTCGAGCTTCTGCCGATAACGGAATACCCCTATGACGGCTCGTGGGGATATCAGGTCACCGGCTATTACGCTCCGACGGCGAGACACGGGAGCCCCGAGGACTTCATGGGCTTTGTCGATTCAATGCACGAGGCGGGCGTCGGCGTGATACTTGACTGGGTGCCGGCGCATTTTCCCAAGGATGCGCACGGGCTTTACGAATTCGATGGACAGCCCCTTTACGAATATCAGGGAGCCGACCGCATGGAGCATGCGGGGTGGGGCACGCGGCGTTTTGACGTCGGCAGGTGCGAGGTCGAGAGCTTTCTGGTATCCGACGCCTGCTTCTGGGCGGAGAAATATCACATCGACGGTCTGCGTGTCGATGCCGTGGCGTCGATGCTTTATCTTGACTATGACCGCGCGCCGGGCGAGTGGGTGCCGAACGTGTACGGCGACAACCGCTGCCTTGAGGCGATAGCCTTCTTCCGCAAGCTGAACGGCACGATGGCGCATCTTTACCCCGGCGTTATGATGATAGCCGAGGAATCGACCGCATGGAGCAACCTCACGACGTTTGAAAACGGCGGGCTCGGTTTTTCGTTCAAGTGGAACATGGGCTGGATGAACGACGCGCTCTCATATGAGGAGACAGACCCGATATTCAGAAAATACCATCACGGAAAGCTTACATTTTCAATGATGTACGCCTTCGGCGAAAGATATATCCTTCCGATATCGCACGACGAGGTCGTGCACGGCAAGAAGTCGCTTCTTGACCGTATGCCGGGCGATTACTGGCGCAAATTTGCGGGAACGCGCGCTTTTATGGCGTATATGATGACGCATCCGGGCAAGAAGCTGATGTTTATGGGGTGCGAGATCGGCCAGTTCCGCGAATGGGACTATGCGGGGCAGATCGAGTGGTTTCTTCTCGACTATGAATCCCATGCAAAATTCCAGCTTTACTGCGCCGAGCTGAACGCTCTGTATCTTGCGTCGCATGAGCTCTGGGAGAGGGACACCTCATGGGAGGGCTTCGAATGGATCGACGCCGACAACAGAGATCAGAGCATCCTTACCTTCCTGCGGCGTGCTGCCGACGGCGACGAGCTGCTCGTCGTGCTGAATTTCACTCCCGAGACGTATGAGGATTACAGGATCGGCGTGCCCGAGCGCGGGGTGTACCGCGAGCTTATGTCGTCCGACGACGAAAGGTACGGCGGATCGGGCGTGCGCAACGACGGCGACGTGACCGCGGAGGCCGTCGCATGGAACGGCAGAGCGGCGTCGGTCAGGCTGAGGATCCCTCCGCTCGGCGCGCTGATACTGCGGCGCATAGAGCTGCTTGCGGAGCCCGACGAATGCGTGAAGCCATGCGATGATGAAAAAACGGAAGAGGCATAACGCCGTCCGCTGTAATATCTTTGAATAACGAAAATTATAATTATACAGAACCGATATGCAGGATAACAAATTACTGAAAATGAAAGAAAGGAAAGTTTCGGGTATGTACAGAAAAAAAGAATGTGTTGCCATGCTGCTTGCGGGCGGGCAGGGCAGCAGACTTTACACGCTGACCTCAAGGCTCGCCAAGCCCGCCGTTTCGTTCGGCGGAAAATACCGTATCATCGACTTTACTCTTTCCAACTGCGTCAACTCCGGCATTGATACCGTGGGTGTTCTCACGCAGTATCAGCCGCTCCTTCTCAACGATTATATCGGCAACGGTCTGCCGTGGGATCTTGACCGCACCTTCGGCGGCGTTAAGATCCTGCCGCCCTATCAGGGCAAAAAATCCGCCGACTGGTACCGCGGCACCGCAAATGCGATCTATCAGAATATTGAGTTCATCGACAGGTACGATCCCGAATATGTGCTTGTGCTGTCGGGCGACCATATCTACAAAATGGACTATTCGAAGATGCTTGACGCGCACAAGAAAAACGGCGCCGACTGCACCATTGCCGTTATCGAGGTGCCGCTCAGCGAGGCGAGCCGCTTCGGTATCATGACGACCGATGCGGATGACCGCATAACGAAATTCTCGGAGAAGCCGAAGAACCCCGACAGCACCAAGGCTTCGATGGGCATTTACATCTTCAATAAGGAAAAGCTCTTCAAATACCTGCGCGAGGACGAGGCGGACGAAAAATCGAGCAACGACTTCGGCAAAAACGTCATTCCCGCAATGCTTGCCGCGGGTGAAAAAATGTACGCATACCCCTTCAGCGGCTACTGGAAGGACGTCGGTACCATACGTTCGCTTTGGGAAGCCAACATGGATATGCTCGGCGATTCTCCCGCGCTCCAGCTCGGCGACGACAAATGGCGCATTTATTCGCGTCACGATGCGCGCGCCCCGCATTATGTCGCGGCGGGAGCCGTGGTGGAGAACTCCTCTATCACCGAGGGCTGCGAGATACGCGGCACGGTGCGCGGCTCGGTGCTCGGCGCCGGCGTTAAGGTGATGCCCGGCGCATCTGTTATTGATTCCGTCGTGATGAGCGACGTTACCGTAAAGGCGGGAGCGTCGGTGTCGTATTCGATAATAGATTCCCGCGCCGTCATAGGCGAGGGCGCCGTGGTCGGCGCGCCCGAAAGCACGGGAGCGGATATAACCGTGGTGGGTTCCGATGCCACGGTGCCGGCAGGCGGCACCGTGGCGCCCGGCGCCATGCTCTCCGCCAACTGAGCGGAGAGACGCTTGACAGAAAGAAATGATAAAAACGGAGGAAGCAAAATGACAGCCGCAGGAATAGTATTCTCAAACATTCATGACGAAAGTCTGCCTGAGCTTACCCGCCTTCGCACGATGGCGAGCGTACCCTTTGGCGGCAGGTACCGTCTTATCGACTTTGCACTTTCAAATATGATAAACTCCGGCATATCGAAGGTCGGAGTGATAACCCACTACAACTACCAGTCGTTGCTCGACCATATCGGCACGGGAAAGGACTGGGACCTTGCGCGCCGCTCGGGCGGCATAAAGATACTGCCCCCCTTCATCACCGCATATGACGCAAAGGGCGTGGGGCAGCTTTACAGCACGCGCCTTGAGGCTCTGCTCGGCGTTGTGAACTTCATTTCGCGCTGCACCGAGGATGTTATCGTCCTCTGCGATTGCGATACGATCTGCAACATCGACCTCTCCGATGTCATCGACCGTCACGTCGAGACGGGAGCGGACTTCACCCTTGTCGTTAAGCACATAGACCAGCCCGGTCTCAGCTCTCCGCGTCATTCCGTTATAATCTCCGACGCGAGCGGCAGGATTGTTGATGCCATAGAGTATTCGAACGATATACTCCCCGGTCAGGATATCAGCACTAATATAATGGTCATAAACCGTATGTACCTGCTGAATATACTCGGCGACGCCGCCGCGCACGGATACACGAGCTTCTTCCGCGATGTGATAGCCCGCAATATAGGGCATGCCGACTACCGCGTATATCACTACGACGGATATTATTCGCTCGTCTCCTCGCTCGCGGGGTATTTCGACTGCTCGATGCAGTTGCTCAGGCCCGAGGTGCGCGACGCACTCTTCGGCGTTGCCGACAGACCGGTCTACACAAAGGTCCGCAACTCCGCGCCGACGATATACCGCACGGGATCGTCGGTGGGCAACACGCTAATTGCCGACGGCTGCATAATCGAGGGCAGCGTTGAAAATTCGATAATCTTCCGCGGCGTCAAGGTCGGACGCGGGAGC
>CAJLZE010000063.1 GCA_905210995.1 uncultured Anaerotruncus sp. | reverse complement strand
GTGACATAAATATGAATCAGCCGAACCCGGAAAACCGGAATCCGGCTGATTATTTGGCGGAGGGAAAGGGATTCGAACCCTTGTGCGCTTGCGCGCAAACTGATTTCGAGTCAGCCCCGTTATGACCACTTCGATATCCCTCCGTATTCAGTTGGTGTTGAATGCTCAACGGCAGTATTATATCATATCACGGGCGATTTTTCAAGCCCTTTTCGGAAAAAATCGAAGTAAAAGAAAAAATATTTATCCGGTATTGATTTCAGTCGCCTGTTATGATAAAATAATGTATAATTACTGTCGAAAGTGCGGGGAAGTGCCCGTGCGTGAAAGGTGTGTCTTTTTATATGGATCTTTGCGATGCGGGATATGTCAGGGAACTGATGAATATGTTCGGTCTTACCTTCAGAAAGGAATGGGGGCAGAACTTTCTTACCGACAGTACGGCGGTAGAAAATATCGCCGAGGCATGCGGTGCCGGCCGTCCGGCGACTGTGCTTGAGATCGGCGCGGGAGCAGGTGCGCTCACGGTCGAGCTGGCAAAAAGATACGGCAATGTGGTCGCAGTTGAGATCGACCGCGGTCTTGTACCGCTTTTGAAATATGTTCTCGGCAGTTACGGCAATGTTGAGCTTGTCTGCGGAGATATTATGAAAACCGATCTTGAGGCGCTGCTGCGCCCGGCTTTTGAGCGCGGTGGTGTTTCTGTGTGCGCCAACCTCCCGTACTACATCACGACGCCGATACTTCTTGCACTGCTCGACAGCCGTCTGCCGTTCGAATCGATAACGGTCATGATACAGTCGGAGGTCGCCGACCGTCTGGTGGCGGCACCCGGAACTTCCGCATACGGTTCGGTCACTGCATACCTCGGTTATTTCGGAGTGACTCACAGACTTTTTGAAGTGACATCTGATAAATTTCTGCCGCCGCCCAAGGTGGATTCCACCGTCGTTCGCATTGATCTTTACAAGCAGAAGCCTTATGTACCGAGGAACGAGGAAATATTCTTCCGCACTCTGCGTGCTGCATTCGGTCAGCGCCGCAAAACGCTGCCGAACGCACTGTCGGCGGGCTTCGGAGAGCTTTCCAAGTCGGAACTCACCGAGGCGGTAAAGTCGGCGGGATTTGCGCCTGACATCCGCGGCGAGCGTCTTTCGACCGAGGATTTTGTACATCTTTCGGATATTATCTCCGACCTCGTTGCCCGAAATAAATAACCTGCAAGCCGCAGCGCGCATTTGCGCAGCTGCGGCTTGCAGGTTTTGTGCCATGTTTATGAAAGCAGCATTCTGTCGTTGGCGAATTCGCCGTTGCTTGCTTTTTCGAAGAGTGCCAACAGGTCTGACACATGAAGATTTTTCTTGTCCTCACCGGAAATGTCGTAGATTATCTTACCCTCATACATCATTATCAGGCGGTTCCCGAGGCGGATGGCATCCTTCATGTTGTGTGTTATCATCATTGTAGTGATGTTGCCGTCGCGGATCAGCTCGTCGGTCAGCTTCAGCACTTTGGCGGCGGTCTGCGGGTCAAGCGCTGCGGTGTGCTCGTCGAGAAGAAGTATCTTAGGGTTGTTCATTGTTGACATGAGCAGAGTTATCGCCTGGCGTTGACCGCCCGAAAGCAGCCCGACTTTTGAGGTCAAACGTTCCTCAAGCCCGAGGTCAAGCATTTTCAGAAGCTCTTTGTAATGTTCTTTTTCTTTTTTGGTTATGCCGTTGAGCAGCGTGCGGCGCTTGCCGCGTCTTGAGGCTAGTGCAAGGTTTTCCTCGATCTGCATATCCGCAGCGGTGCCTGTCATGGGATCTTGGAAAACTCTCCCGAGGTATTTGGCACGCTTGTATTCGGGAAGCCGTGTCACATCGGTGCCGTCTATTGTTATTTTGCCGCAGTCGGCGGGGAAGACACCTGTTATCAGATTGAGAAGTGTGGATTTGCCCGCGCCGTTTCCGCCTATAACCGTGACGAAATCGCCCTTGTTAAGAACAAGATCGATCCCGCTGAGCGCCTTTTTCTCATTTATCGTTCCGGCGTTGAAGGTTTTGTGCACGCCGCTTATTTCAAGCATAGGTCTTGCGTCAGACATTTTTTGCGCCTCCTTCTTTTTTCGCTCCCTTTGTACGGAGCTTGCTCTTCCAATAAGGGACCGCAAGGAATAGCGCAACGATCAGCGCGGAGAGCATCTTGAGGTCGTTGGCGTTAAGCCCGAGCTTGAGCACGAAGGTTATCACTATATAGTAGATGACCGATCCGATGACAACCGAGACGAGCCGCAGCGCAAAGTTGACGAATATCTTTGAAAAAATAACTTCGCCGATTATTACTGCGGCGAGACCGGTAACGATGGCTCCGCGTCCCATATTGACGTCTGCGTTGCCCTGAAATTGCGCAAGAAGCGCTCCTGAAAGCGCAACTATACCGTTGGAGATCACAAGTCCCATCGTCTTGCGTGAATCGGTGTTTATGCCGTTGGCACGCGCCATTGCCTGGTTGCAGCCGGTCGCGCGTATTGAAAAGCCGAGCTCGGTGCCGAAAAACCAATAAAGTATCCCGATGAGGGCTACTATAAAGATCGTGCATACGGCGATGGTGCGGGGAAGAACGTCGCTTTTTGACGACACTATCAGAGAATAATTTCTCCAGCTTATCGGTACATTTGCTCTGCCGCTCATTATTCGGAGGTTGAGTGAATATAGCGCAAGCTGCGTCAGAATGCCCGCAAGGATCGCGGGAATACCGAATTTCGTGTGAAATATACCGGTAGCGAGTCCGGCCAAGCATCCCGCAAGAAATGCCGCGGCAAGGGCGAGATAAATATTTACGCCGGCTGTCGTAAGAACTACGAGAACTGCGCCACCCGTAGCAAACGAGCCGTCCACTGTCAGGTCGGCGAGGTCAAGTATCTTGTATGTGATGTATACACCGATCGCCATTATGCCCCAGATCATACCCTGGGCGATCGGCGACGGCAGCGATTGCAGAAATTCAAGCATTTTTAATCCATTCCTTGTTGACATTAAACGGTAAAAAGGCAATGTGCGACGTTGCCCTTTTACCGCTTTGTTGGTTTGTGGGGGATAAATTAATCGGCAGAAAGCGCTTCGTATCCTTCGGGTACCGTTATGCCGAGCTGCGTGCAGCGTTCGGGCATATACTTTTCGGTAAGCCCTGTTGCGTACTGAATGTCCATTTTCGCGGGATCCTTACCGTTGACAAGTATTTCGTAAGCCATTTCACCCGCCTTGTATCCGATGTCATAATAGCTGATGGCAAGCGTTGCGACGCCGCATTTGCGGCAAATGCCTTCCTCGCCCGAGATGAGCGGGATCTTTTTGGGTTCAAGCACGTTGTTTATCGCCGTGCCGTTTGACGCGACGGTGTTGTCGGTCGGTGCGAATATCACATCGCATTCGTCGGAAGCCTGTGTTGTTACGGCTGTAACGTCGTTGGTGTCAACAAAGGTGAATTCTTTGCAGGTGAGCCCGAGCGTTTTCAGGTGACCCGCAATTACATTTGCCTGATATTTGGAGTTCGGTTCGGAGGAGCAATAGAGGATGCCTACGGTCTTTGCCGATGGCACGAGCTCCTTTATCATTGCTGCCTGTCTGTCAAGCGGTGCAAGGTCGGATGTGCCGGTGACGTTGAAGTCGGTCTTGCCGCTCCAATCGCTTATACCGAGGGCCGTTGCAAAGTCGGTCACAGATGTTGCTACGATCGGGATGCTGTCGGTCGCCTGTGCGGCAGCGCTTAGCGCTCCGGTGGCGTTTGCCATGATGAGATCGACCTTATCCGAGACGAATTTGGCGCATATCGTTGTGCAGTTGGTCGCCTCGCCGGAGGCGTTCTGAAGATCAAACTTCACCTTGTCGCCGAGCTTGTCGGTAAGAGCCTTTTTAAAGCCCTCGGTCGCGGCGTCGAGCGCCTCGTGCTGGGCAAGCTGACAGATGCCGACAGTGTATGTGCCGTCCTTTTTTCCGCTTTGGCAGCCGGCAAAGCAGAATGCAGTGAGTGTCAGCGCAAGAGCAGCCGACGCGATCTTTTTTAAAGTGGTTTTCATAATGTGTCGCTCCTGAAATAAAAATAGCCGCACCGCAGTGCGGCTTTATCTTAAAACGACAACATTATACAACGTGTTTTGCAACTTGTCAATACGAAATTGCAAATTCGAGCGTCTTTTTTGCGTTTTTCGGATAATATTGCAAGCGTTCTTGCATTTTCGGACATCAGATATAGTCAGAAATGTAGGGTATCTTGTGCCAGAGAAGATCATCGAGGCGTTCGGCATCCTCCCATGTGCTTTCTATACGCTCCATTTCGTAGAGACGTTCTGCGGTCTTATACCCGAGCAGCAGTGTTGTGAGGGATGCTATGGTCATTTTCACATGCACTTCGGCAGGGGCGTCGGTAATGCTGCATCTGCCGTCCTTGAAAAGAACGTTTATCACGCGGTTGTTCCATGGCAGCAGGTCGTCAGTAAGATCGAATGCCACAACGGTAGGTTTTTCGTCCGGGTCGCAGGGGTACTTGCGGAAGAACTGCTCGACGTCGGTGATGCGCCCCATACAATACGGGCGTATCATTTCCTTTATATCACCGTCGTCCATCTCGAAGGCGATCGGTTCGCTGAAATATGTGTTTCCTCTTATTTCGTCGACCATCGACTCGTGAGCGCGTATGTATTCCCAAAGTCCGTTGTGTGCTTCGCGGGTGAGATAGATCATTTCCTTGATGTGCATGATGTCGGATTTGATAAGGTATACCATATACCCGCAGGGTTTGTGATCCTTATCATAATATACCGCAACGTATGTGTCGTCCTCGTCCCAGCGCCAGTATTCCTCCCATGCGAGCGCATTGCGGAAAAGACAGCCGTGAGTTACCGTTGCGAATGCGGTGTGAAGGTTGTGAAAATCCTCGTTATCCCAATCTACGCGGCGCACGTAGCCCTCCACGGCAGACTTGCGCGGGAGCTGGCGGTCTTTGACCACATATGATATCTTATTGGAAACGATCTCCCATCCGAGCCTATGATAAAGCGGGATGGAGTACGGATACAGAAGCGCAAACGAGCGGCCGCTGCTGCGCATATTTGTGAGGCTCTGTATCATGAGCCTCTTCATGATGCCTCTGCCGGAATACTCGGGGTATGTGCATACGCTCGTTACGAACCCGACTGGAAAGACCGTGCCGTATATATTCATATCGAGCGGGTATACCGCAAACTGCGAGATGAGGGTCTTGCCGTCGAAGCAGCCGAGTACGTTTGCACGCTGAAGGACGGGGAATTTCGACTGCTTTATCTCATCGTCGCGCCATCCTGTCTCGGAAAGATCCTGCTCGGTGACCTGAAATGCGTATCGCAGCAGGGCGTTGTACTGGTCGAGGTCGGATTCCGACGTCGTAAGATGCCGGAATTTATATGAATCAATGTCTGTGTTGTTTTTTGACATGAAAATCTCCTTGATGCGGATCGTGTTGTATGTTGTTGTTCGGGATCATTGTCTTGTGCGTTATGGTGAAAACCTACGGGACGGCGGAGATAACTTTTATTCCCGCGTCGTCAAGCGCCGCACGTGCCTCGCCGCTGAGCCCCGAATCGGTCACGATGCAGTCCACCTCGGAAAGCGGAGCATAGCTCACAACGGCGGGGCGTCTGTATTTTGACGAGTCGGCAAGCAATATGCGGTAAGACGAATTCTGCGTTACGAGGCGGTTAATGCCCGCGGTGCTGAAATCGTCGGCGAGAAGTCCGTCATCTGCGGAATAGCCGTCCACACCGATAAAGCATTTGGTGAATCTGAGCGCCGACACCGCGCGTTCGGTGATATATCCGCAAAAATCGCGCTGTGCGTCGCGGTATTCGCCGCCGAGCAGGATGACCTTCATGTGTTCCTTGAGGAGATCGAGATCGACGAGCGAGTGAGTGAACACTGTACATGAGGAAAGCAGCCTTGCCTCCGCTGCCGTTTCGGCAGACGCGCCCACGGCAGCCGCATCGCGGAACACCTCTGCCATTGCCGCACCGAGCGACATGACAGTCGTACCGGAGTCGAGGTAGATGATGTCACCGTTCCTTATAAGCTGCATCGCCGCTTTTCCTATGGCGTTTTTTTCATCGGCGTTTTCAAGCTGAACAAGATCGAACATATAGCTGCGTGCACCATCGCTGCGTCCGGTAAAGCAAATGCCGCCGTATGCGCGAATGACCTCTCCTTCGGCTTCAAGCTGTGCAAAAAGACGGCGGACAGTCGATTCCGACACCCCGAATGCCTGCATTGCTTCTTCAACGGTCAGTTTTTTTGTCTTGCGCAGCATATTCAATACGCTTTGCCTTCTGCGATCGCAGTTTTTCATGATCGTGTCCGTTCCTTTCCTGTTTTTTTCGGCTTTCGGCTGAAATATCTGCCTTTAAATTATAGCGCATCCATGACCGTATGTCAAGTGGCGGTCTCCTTAAGAACTGTGAGAATGCCATGATTCGACCGAACCAATCAAAAAACGCAGTGAAATTTGCTCAATTCGGTCATTTGTTATTGACAACCGCAGCTTTGAGAGTTATAATTATCATGACGCATAAGGCGCGACCGACGCGCTGCGATCACATAATTTTATAAGCTCGAAAGGCAGGATCCCCCGATGAAAGCTACAAGAAAACTACTTGCGGCATTGCTTGCGGTGCCGACCCTTATCACCCTGTTTACCGGATGCGCCAAAAACGGAAACGACCCGGTTACGTCCGACTCGGCCAAGACGGATGTCACCACATCTCCCGCCGAAACGGAGCCCGAATTCCCGGCAGCCGACTACGGTAAAACCAAGTTCACCGTCTATGGCAGAGGCGACGGTGAGGCAAGTTACCCGGGTCTTTATATAGACACGGAGGACTCGAGCGACACCATGGGGCACAAAACGCGCGAGCGCAACTCCATTGTCGAGACAAAATACAATATCGACATTGAATTTACGACAGATCCCAATCCTTATAAAAATGTGAGCAAGTTCATCGACTCGGGTGACTCCGAGTTTGATCTTATCCTTGACAGACGCTCAATGCTCAACTCGCTTGCGCAAAGCGGTTATCTCAAGGATTTCAATACTCTCGAACACGTTGATTTCACCAAGCCGTGGTGGGACGCAAACTGCGCACGCGACTACGAGGTCGCAGGCAAGCTTTTCTTCATGGCAAACGACATAAGCGTGAGCAACCTTGCGGGTACTCGCTTCCTTTACTTCAACAAAGCTCTGATAGAGAAGAACCAGCTTGAGAGCCCTTATGACCTCGTTCATCAAAACAAATGGACGATAGATAAAATGCTTGAGATGGTCAAGGCGGTCAATGTTGACAACGGCGACGGTGTATGGAACGGTCAGGATGTCTACGGCTTCCTCGCCGAGACCGGCAGCGCCAACGGCACTGTTATACATATGCTTGTCGGCTGCGGTATCAAATACACCGAAAAAGCCGAGGACGGCACGATAGTATGCAATGCATACAATGAAAAAACTCTTGCCGTCGTCGAAAAGATATACGACGTGTTTGAAAACCAGACCTGCACGCTCACATACCAGAAGTGTGCCGAAGGGGCGGATATGTCCGGATTTGCAAACAAGTACAATTACGGGCGTTCATTGTTCGCATCAGACCACTTCCTCTTCGTGCAGAACGGCATGAGCATTTCCGATCAGTTCAAGGAAATGAACCCCGGCTTCGGCATAGCTCCCAACCCCAAATACAACGAAGACCAGGAGAGCTACTATCACAAGATGGATAAGTACGCTCTTATATGGGCTATACCGAATTTCAAGGATCTCGATACCGAACGCCTCGGGATCGTCATGGAGTACTGGGCATATCAGTCTTCACGCACTGTCATGCCTGCGTACTATGAGGTCGTTATAAAGTTCCGCCGTGCCACAGACCCGAACGCGCACGAAATGCTCGATATAATCAAGGGCTCGATCAGATATGATATAAGCGAGCTGTTCACATCGACGATAACCGATGTTATATGGAACGGCTATGCCAGCGGAAACCTTGCCTCGAGATGGGCACAGAGCAAGGATGCCATCAATGTGTCGATAGATGCTTTTTACAATAAGATAAAGGACCTCGGGTGAGGTAAAATCGAAAGGAAACAATAAATATGGACAACAGTCTTGTCAGAGTCGGCGTATTCGGCGCATGGCGCGGGTGCGCGTACATCAAATGCCTTGCGCAGATCGACGGAGTTAAGGTTACTGCCGTGTGCGACAAATCGGAAAAAAGAAGAAACGACGCGCTGGCTGCCTGCGAAAAGATCGGATGCGGCGATGTCCGCATGTTTGACGACTATGAGGAGTTTATTACCTCGGGTCTCTTTGATGCGCTGATACTCTGCAATTACTTCAACGAGCACGCTCCGGTCGCGATACGGGCGCTCGGCATGGGCATTCACGTTTTCAGCGAAACTATAGCGGCTTCAACCATGGCTGAATGTGTTGCGCTCTGCCGCGCCGCGGAGAAGAGCACGGCGATATACCAGCTTGCGGAGAACTATCCTTTTGCACGCGGAACACTTGAGATGAAGCGCCTTTACGACGGCGGAACGCTCGGAAAGGTGCTGTTTGCGGAGGGCGAATATGTTCACCCGATGAGCCCCTCGGATACGCGCAAGTATACGGGCATTGACGGGAACGGCGAATATCACTGGCGTCGTTATCTCCCCGCGACATATTACTGCTCTCATGCGTTGGCGCCTCTTATGTATATGACGGGAGAAATGCCGAAAAAGGTCATAGGCAAGACGATACTTTCGTCTGTCGAGACGCTGAAAAAATACGGCCGCATACGCGCCGACGCAGTAGGAGTGATGCTCGTCGAAACGATCGGAGGCGCTCTCTTCCGCGTGAACGGCTCGTCCTATATGGCACCGCACGGCAACTGGTATCGTCTCTCCTGCGAAGAGGGTGCGTGCGAGACCGTGCGCGGGCAGTCGAAGATGGTTCGTCTGGCGTACAACAAATGGTCTATCCCCGAAGGTGCGGAGCACGACGTGACGTATGAGGCACAGTGGGCGTCTGATGCCGAAAAAGCCGAGGCGTGCGGTCACGGCGGCGGTGACTACTGGGTACTCAGGCAGTTCTTCGATTCCGTACGAAGCGGAAAGCCCGGCTTCCTCAATGTATATCGCGCGGCGGCGATGGCTGCCGTCGGAATACTCGGCTGGCGCTCGGTGCTTGACGGCTCCAAGGAATATACGATACCGGATTTCCGAAACGAGGCGGAGCGCGCCGAGTGGGAGGCTGACGATCTGTCCCCCTTTCCCGCCGAGGAGAAGCCGAACCTGATACCTTATACATCTGTTCCCGTGGCTGAGGATGTGCTTGAATATATAGCGGAAAAGGAAAACGAGACTCCCGCTGCCACAGGCAGGACAGAATCCGAAATAGAAGCCGAATCAAAGAATTTCGGTGAAAGCAATGTGGTCGTAAAATGAGTGTAAAACGTAAAACAGTAAAATTCGGAGTCGTAGGCTGCGGGCTTATGGGCAGAGAGTTCGCCTCGGCTGCCGCAAGGTGGTGTCACCTTCTTACCGATCTCCCTGCGCCGGAGATAGTTGCAGTATGTGACCTCAATGAGCAGGCGCGCGGATGGTTCACGGATAATTTCCCGTCGGTGAAGCTATCCACACCAGATCTCGGTGAGCTGCTGGCAGACCCGGAAGTAGAGGCTGTCTACTGCGCCGTTCCGCATAATCTGCACGAAAAATTCTATGTGGACATAATAAACGCGGGCAAGCACCTGATGGGTGAAAAGCCGTTCGGCATAGATCTTGCAGCCAACAGTGCGATCGTTGCCGCTGCCGAGGCTCATCCCGATTCGGTCATACGCTGCTCGAGCGAATTTCCGTACTATCCCGCCGTTCAGAAGCTGATAGCCGACATTGAAAGCGGAAAATTCGGCAGACTCATAGAAGTGCGTTCGTCCTTTTGCCATTCGAGCGATATGGACATCACAAAGCCGATCAACTGGAAGCGCCGTATTGAGACAAACGGTGAGTATGGTTGTATGGGCGATCTCGGGCTGCATACCGAACATCTGCCTTTCCGCATGGGGTGGATCCCCGAGCGCGTTTATGCAAACCTTACAAAGATAATAACGCGCCGTCCCGACGGCAAGGGCGGATTTGCCGACTGCCTGACATGGGACAACGCACGCCTTGATTGCACGGTGCCGGACGGAAACGGCGGATATTTCCCGATGTATCTTGAAACAAAGCGGCTTTGCCCGGGCGCTACAAACCGTTGGAGCATCGAAGTCGACGGACTTGATTTTTCGGCGCGTTTTTCGACCGACGACCCCGGAGCGTATTATTATACGCAGGCTGTCGGGCGCGAGCAGGCGTGGTGCAGGCTGAATATCGGTTACAAGCCTATGATACCGACCATAACAGGAGGAATATTCGAATTCGGGTTTACGGATGCGATACTCCAGATGTGGGGTGCGTTTATTGCGGAGATAGACGGAAGAAAGGATATCGCGCCGTTTGGTTGCGTGACTCCCGCCGAGACCGCCCTTTCTCACAGGCTCCAGACTGCCGCTCTTATTTCGCACAATGAGCAAAGAAGCGTTGAGCTGTGCGAAGTTTTATCATGACCCGAAAGGAAGTTCAGTAAATGTTCAGAAATTTGACCCTTTCCCTTGCCGATATAACGGGCGAGGACTATATACGCGGACTTGTTGAAGGCTGCGAATTTTTCGGGACGCTTTCGCGCGGCGATGCCGATGCGCTGGCGCACGAAAAGATAAGCTTTTATCCCGAAGCGGCGCAGCGCCGCAACGACGAGCTTGCAGCCTCGGTCGGCAGACAGATAGTGTCTGCGGTCAACGACAGCAACGGCGGAGCGCCCACGGATGCTTTCCGCCACGCCGAAAACCGAGACGCGTCCCCTCTCGGTGCATACGGATGCTATCGCCTCGGTGAGGACGGAAAATTGTATCTTATCGGTAAGAGCGAGCACTACCATGCATCCCTTGGGCATTCGTTCCCCGGATACCGCCTTGTTGACATTGCACGCCGTCTCGGAGTACCGAATGCGACACATAACAATACGCGCGGGTACATAACAAGGCTTTGCGAAAAGCGCATAGTCGGATACGCCAACGGTATCAGCCCCGACGATGCCGATGCCGATGCGCGTCTGTCTGAGGTGCTGTCCTCGGATAAGCCGCACGTGCTCAACCGCGTCATTAATCTGGAAACGGGCTCCCTCGGAGTCGAGGCGGGCGTAAAAATGATGCTCAGACGCTTTTACTGCTGCTCGCCGTCTCCCGAGGCGCCAAAATATGCGGGCAAGACTCCCGTTTTCCTTGTCATGTCGGATACATCCGGTGGAATGGCGGGGAATTATCACGGAACTACGGTGCTGACACAGACATTCCGCGGACTCTGGAACGGATTTTACAATGAAATCGAAAAAGCGGGAATATACAAGGTCGTGCCGGTAAAGCCCAATGATATAGCCGATTTTGAAGCAAAGATAAAGGAATACAACACCGGTAACTATAAAACCGCGGGATTTTTGCACGAAATAGTCATGATGAACTACGGTGCGCTTAAGCTCACGCGTGATTATCTTACATGTGCATATGAGGCGTGCCGTGAAAACGATACGCCGGTGCTCGTTGACGAGATACAGACCGGAATGTGGTATCGCGGGCTTTTCCTTTTCCGCCTCTATGGTCTTGAACCTGATTTTGTGGTTATAGGCAAGGGATTCCCGGGCGGAGAATTTCCCGCAAGCCGTATAGTCACCACGGCAGAGTACGACAATCTTGACCAGTTCGGAGCGCTCGTGACAAACGGGCAGGAGGAGCTTGCGTCGCTTTCATATCTTGTCACCATGGAGTTTGCCGGTGCAAACGCCGACGAGATCGAACGCGTAGGTAACGCATTTGAAAAGGGTATGAAGGCACTTGTTGCAAAGTATCCGCACAAGCTGACTGCCGCAGAGGGGCTCGGTCACGAGGCTGCGCTTTATTTCCACACCGTCGAAGAGGCGGCAGCCTTTACGGGCGAGCTGCACAAGCGCTGCATTGATGCAAGTGCTCAGCTTTACAAGAAAAACTGCGTTCCCGCAGTGCTGTTCAAGCCTCCGGTGATCGCCACCGATGCGGTCATAGACAAAATACTTTCGGAGTGCGACGGGGCGCTCTCCTGCGGAAACGTCTGATATCATGAAAAGCTATTATCTCGGCATCGATATAGGCTCAACAGCCGTAAAGGCGATGCTGATAGACGGCGAGACTCTGACGCCGGCGTTTCGCGTCGGCGTCGGATATCCTACAAAGCGCGTCAGCGGGTATGTAACGCAGGCGCCGTCCGACTGGGCAGACGCCGCGGCGTCCGCCGTGCACGGCGTAATTGCCGAGGCTGACAATGCGGGACGGTCCGGAAACATACTCGGCATCTCGCTTTCGGCACAGGGAGGCAGCATATTTGCGACTGATG
>CAJLZE010000062.1 GCA_905210995.1 uncultured Anaerotruncus sp. | reverse complement strand
AGCGACACGGTCGAGCCTTTCCACCCCGCAACGAACACCTCGCTGCGATCGACCTTCATCAGCGGCTTGTTGTAGTCTCTGCCGGCAATGCGCTGATATGCACGTTTTCCGATAGGCCAAAGCAATGTCTTGGGCGCGATCTTCTCGTAAGCATATGATGTGCTGGATTCCGATCCGAACGGTGTTGTACCGTGGTGTGCGACCTGAAGTATATCCGACTTCAGATAATCGCCGTACATCTCGTTCACGATGCGGAACACCTCGCCCGTTGCGTCTCCCGTGCACAGGAATGTCGTGCCCTTCCCGTCTGCGGCGTCGGGTGATTTAAACGTGAATTTTATCATAAGAGACGTCGCATTGAAAGCATTCGGCACCTTCGGCGCGTAGCTTTCAAGCGTGTAAAGCACCTCGAGATCGGCATCGGCAAAGTGGAACACCTGCCCTACATGAGCCGTCATGACCTTTGCACCGAGAGCTTTTGCGGCGGTAAGAACATCGGAATATCCTCCGCCTTCACCGTTCGTCCAGTTCGAGCTGCCCGCAGCTATGTACTGCGATATCGCCTTGTTTCTTTCCTCGTCGGACATGAAGTTGACGATAAAACGCTCGACCTTCAGCACCTTAAAGCGCCCGTACTGCTTGACAACGGCGGAGTGATCGCCGTGTGCGTGCGAAATTATCCACGCAGCGACCCTGATATCCGAATCCTTTGAGGCATATGCGGCAGACTGAGCACGCATCGCGTTTATGAGCTGATCGGCATCCTCCGCTCTGTTGAAGCCGCCGTCGATGATTATAAAGCTTCCGTCCGTGAGGCGTATCAGATACGACATTCCGTTTTCCGCAAGCGTATCGATATTCTGCCTGTATGCAAGCCCGAACTGCGTTATCATCGAGGTCGTCACTTTGGTGTATTCGCCTGCGCTGAGCGGAACGGGCTCCGCGACCGGCTCGAAAACGATGCGCACCGACGATTCGTATTTGTAGAATCCAACCGAAAGCGTATAGCTGTCGTTCGTATACGTGGCGAACTTGTTTGATGCTATCTCATTCTGAGTATAACAGGTGTATCCGGCAGACTTGAGTGCTTCAAGGTACGCACCGTATTCATCGGTGTTGGTCTTTTTTATAATGATCTCATCGACCGAATTGCCCGCCTTGTAGTAAGAGCCGAATTTTCCGCCGGAGTAAAAAGGTATTGCCGCAAGCTTTTCGTCGCTTGTGCCGTTGAAGTCTATCTCGCTCTTCTCAAGTGAGATCGACTTTGTATCCGTATTCATTCCCTTTCTCATAAGCGTCGTGAGCTTTGAGACCGCGCTGAGATAGCCCGTTGACGTGTATGCGGCGATAACTATCTTGTTGCCGACGAGCTTGACGGTATAATCACCGTACCCAAGTCCGTCAAAAGCGCTGCTGCTTTCGTCATATCCAGTTGCGCCTATGAGTATTTCAAACGTTGAATGATCATATGACTGTCCCGGCATAAGAATGTCTTCCTCAAGTGCCAGAGTCCCGTCGTATCCCTGATTGACGCCGAGCTCCTCCATGAAATTCCCCACGGCGGTACGCAGCCGCTTTGCGGCAACGATCTCCGGCGCATCCGAAGAGGAGATATCCGCAGAGCGGACAACACGTACAAGCGCTATCTTACCGTCCTTTATAACATCGAGAGTTCCCGACTCCGGCGCCTCGGATGTACCGACGTCGGACGTGCCGGGCACATCTCCGCCGGTCTTACCGCATGAGCACAGCAGAGCCGCCGATATCAGCAGAAGCGCAAAGAAGAGCGCCGCCGCACGAAACCGATTTTGTTTTTTCATATCTGTTCACCGTACTTTCAGACAGTCCGCGACCGGGCTGCCGTTCGAATATTTGCCGATCGCCCGCGCCGCTGACAATACAACACGACAATCGCAGACATAAATTATAACAGTATTTCTTTCGGTTTTTAAGCGCAATGTAATGTTTTTTTGCGTTTTGCTCCAAAATTTAACCGCGGTTAACAAACAAATAAAATTTCCGAACGTTTTACGGGGCATCCGGTCTCGCACCGGGCGTTGAAAAAACAAAAAAAGAAGCGATCATACGATCGCTTCTTTTTGGAGCTGCTAGTCAGAATCGAACTGACGACCTCATCCTTACCAAGGATGTGCTCTACCGACTGAGCCATAGCAGCAGACCCAACGTGCTATATTATAGCAAAGAACGCCCCGCTTGTCAATACCTTTTCCGCATTTTCCGGATTATTTTTTTATTTTTCGTCACCGGGACAAAAAGACTGTGCTCACAGTCGATATCACCTTGACTCATCTCCCGCGGATGTGATATAATGAAAGCAGAACACTATCCGAAACCGAACGGCAAAAAAACAACATGAAAGGAATGATACAGCCCGACTGTATCGCTGAAAAAAATGAAAAGAAACAGACTCTCAATCACAGCAGCCGTATTGCTTTCAACACTTCTGTTCGCCTCATGCGGCACACCGTCACCCGCACCGCAGCCCGGGACCTCCGATGCGGCATCATCCGACATAATTCCCGAAAGCACTTCCTCCGCCGCGACCGGCGAAGGCTCCTCTGACAGCACCGGCACCGCCTCCGCGCCATCGTCTCTGCGCATCCTTGCCATAGGCAACAGCTTTTCGACCGACTGTATGCAGTATCTTTACAACATTCTGAAAAGCGGAGGCGTCAAAGAGGTCGTTCTCGGCAACCTTTATTACGGCGGCTGCAGTCTTGCGCAGCATCTTGACTTTGTTTCAAACAACAAGCCGGTATATAAATACTACAAAAACGTATCCGGCAACTGGGAGCTTACCGAAAGCTACCGTTTTTCCGATGCCGTAAAGGAAGAAAAATGGGATTACATCACCTTTCAGCAGACCTCCAAGACCTGCGGGCTTGAGGCATCATACGGAAAAACTCTCACCTCGCTCGTCGATCTTGTAGAAGCGGCAGCGCCCGACAACGCAAAATTCCTTTGGAACATGACATGGGCATATCAGCAGGACAGCACACACAGCTCTTTCCCGAACTATCAGAAGAGTCAGAAAAAGATGTATGATATGATAATCGACTGCGTGGAGAAATGCATAAAGCCCGAAAAACGTTTTGTAGGGATCATTCCGTGCATGACGTCTATCCAGAACGCCCGCACCTCCTTCCTCGGCGACACGCTGACCCGCGACGGCTTTCATCTTGACTATTACATAGGAAGGTACATTGCCGGTCTCACATGGTTCAGCGCGATCACGGGGCTTTCTCCCGACGCCGTTACATACAACCCCTCGCCCTCAATGATATCCGACAATATGCTTGCCGTCGCACGCGAAGCTGTATCGGACGCAATGAAAACTCCGTATGCGGTCACAAAGTCAAGGATCACCGAAGGCAAGCGCGGCGACGGGACCCCGGCACACGATCCCACGCTGAGCCTCAGCCCCGCCGATTTTTACGAACAGGATAAAAAGACAGCAGCGGCAGCGGGTACCGACCTCAGCGGATATAAGCTTCTCGAATGGGAATACACCGAAAACAGCTACTGGTTCTGCACCAAGGGCACATCGGTCACCACGCCGAAGGCCGGTGCGTCAACGTACAGACAGAACGTATGCACTAAAGTCAAATACAGCACCGCAGATATCCCCGCGGGAGCTCTCTTCTTCTGCGACAGCGGCTGGCAGTACCGTCTCGAGATATTCCCCGCGGAAAACCAAAAGTATTCCGGCACACGCCCCGGCATGATGTCGTCGGGAATGTTCGTGCTGTCTGAAAAATTCCTTGACGGCTGCGGATATATCGCGTGGAACGTGTCGTCCGACCCCAAGAGCGACATTTCGGATATATACGCGCAGGCAGCTTGCCACGTCCGCGTGTACGTCCCGAATAAATGATCTTCCGGACTTCCATCCCCCGGCAGGGCAACGTCCCTACCGGGGGATTTGTTTTCCGGAACGGAATGCTGAAGGGTGCATCTTGTTGAAGGAAAATCCTTGACAAATCCGTATTCCTATGTTATAATGACCTTGTAAATCAAAAACAAACGCTTTGAACGGGAGGAGTACGCTGTGCGCGCCCAAAGAGAGCAGACGGAAGGTGCAAGTCTGCGGCACACGGCAGCGGAAGTCGCCCGCGAGCGCGGATGGTGACAGCGCCCCGGGCGCCGTAATCATCTGCGGTGTCCGCCGTTACCGGATAAGAGAGTGCGCCGCAAAAGCAAACCGGAAATACCGGAATATCTGCGGCACAAAATCGGGTGGTACCGCGCGTCCTGCGTCCTGATACGGATGCGGGGCTTTTTTGTTTTTCACCCTCAAAAACGAAATCACGAAAGGAACATCATAAAATGGAACAGAATCACGAACTTCCGAAAGTCTATAATCCGCAGGACTTTGAGGACAGAATATACGCCATGTGGTCGGAGAAGGGCTACTTCACCCCCGATCCCAAGGACAATCGTCCTCCCTTCTGCATCGTCATCCCGCCCCCGAACGTCACGGGTCAGCTCCACATGGGGCACGCTCTTGACGAAACGCTTCAGGATATCCTTATCCGCGCAAAGCGCATGCAGGGATACAACACCCTGTGGGTCCCCGGCACAGACCACGCGGGCATTGCAACACAGATAAAAGTGGAAGAATACCTCCGCAAAAACGAGGGCATCACCCGCTATGATCTTGGGCGCGAAAAATTCCTTGAGCGCGTCTGGGCATGGAAGGAGCAGTACGGCAACCGCATTATAAGCCAGCTCAAAAAGCTCGGCTCCTCCTGCGACTGGAGCCGCGAAGCGTTCACAATGAGTGACAGTCTTTCGCACGCCGTGCGCAAGGTCTTTGTTTCTCTCTACAATAAGGGGCTCATCTACCGCGGTCTGCGCATAACGAACGTCTGCCCCCACTGCAACACCGTCATTTCCGACGCGGAGGTCGAGCACAAGGAGATAGAAGGCGCCTTCTGGCACATCAAATACCCTATCAAGGGCGAAGAGGGCAGGTTCGTCACCGTTGCCACGACGCGCCCTGAGACGATCCTCGGCGACACCGCCGTGGCAGTCGCTCCCGATGACGAAAGATACGCCGATCTTGTCGGCAAAACGCTCATCCTGCCGCTCGTCGGACGTGAGATCCCGGTCATCGCCGACGAAAACGTTGACCGCGAGTTCGGCACCGGCTGCGTGAAGATCACCCCCGCGCACGACCCCAACGACTACGAGACCGGTCTCCGCCACAATCTTGAAAACATCATAGTGCTCGACAACACCGCTCACATCAACGAAAACGGCGGGAAGTACCAAGGACTTGACCGCTACGAGGCGCGCCGTCGGATAGTTGCCGACCTTGACGAGCTCGGCTTGCTTGAAAAAGTGGAAAAATGCACGCACAACGTCGCGCACTGCTACCGCTGCGGCACGGTGCTTGAGCCCGTGGCATCCCGCCAGTGGTTCGTGAAGATGAAGCCGCTCGCCGGTCCCGCGATCGACGCCGTCAAGGACGGAAGCATCGCATATGTTCCCGACCGCTTCTCGAAGATATACCTCAACTGGATGGAGAACATCCGCGACTGGTGCATATCGCGTCAGCTCTGGTGGGGACACCGTATTCCCGCCTTCTACTGTGCCGACTGCGGCGAGATGACCGTCTCGGAGGAGGATGTTCACGTCTGCCCGAAGTGCGGCTCGCACAACATGACGCAGGATGAGGACGTGCTCGACACATGGTTCTCCTCTGCCCTTTGGCCATTCACCACTCTCGGCTGGCCCGAAAAGACAGAAGAACTCAAAAAATACTATCCCACGAGCGTGCTCGTGACCGGCTACGACATCATCACCTTCTGGGTATCCAAAATGATATTCATGGGGCTTGAGTTCATGGGAGAAAAGCCCTTCTCGCACGTTTTCATTCACGGTCTTGTGCGCGATGCACAGGGACGCAAAATGTCCAAGTCCCTCGGCAACGGCATTGACCCGCTTGAGATAATCGACAAATACGGCGCCGACGCGCTGAGATTTGCACTTGTGACCGGCAACAGCCCCGGAAACGATATGCGTTTTTCGGATGAAAAGATCGAAGCTGCCCGCAACTTTGCCAACAAGCTATGGAACGCCTCGCGCTTTGTCCGCATGAACCTCACGATAGACAACTGCTCCCTGCCCGCCGCCGAAAAGCTTGCCCCCGAGGACAAGTGGATACTCACCCGCTTCGGCGAGCTTGCGGACTCGGTCAACGCCTCGCTTGAAAAATTCGAGGTCGGCGTTGCGCTCTCGGCGATCTACGATTTCACATGGGATGTATACTGTGACTGGTATATAGAGCTCACAAAGGCTCGTCTCGCCGCAAAGGATACCGAAGAAAACCGCACGGCACAGAGCGTACTCGCATATGTTCTTATCGGAACGCTCAAGCTCCTCCACCCCTTCATGCCCTTTATCACAGAGGAGATATATTCATCTATGCCGCACAGCGGCGATGCCGAAAGCATCATGATCGCCGAATATCCCAATGCGGATCCCACGCTCAGCTTCCCCGCCGACGCCGAAAAGACCGAGCGCCTCATCGCCGTCATCAAGGCGATACGCGCGCGTCGCACCGAGATGAACGTCGCCCCCTCGCGCAAGACAAAGGTTTATATCGAAACAAAGTATGCCGATTCCTTCGGCAAGGCGACCTACGCGTTCTTTGAACGTCTGGCATCCGCATCCGAGGTAGATGTAGCCGAAAGCTTTACGGGCGTCATCGGCGCCGACGATGCCGCACAGATAATCACCGACTCCGCTACGGTATACCTGCCGCTCTCCGAGCTTATAGACACAGCCAAGGAGCGCGCACGTCTTGAGGGCGAGCAAAAGCGCGTGACCTCCGAGATAGCACGACTCTCGGGCAAGCTTGCAAACGCCGGATTCGTGTCAAAGGCTCCCGCAGCAGTTGTCGAGGGCGAACGCGCCAAGCTTGAAAAATACCGCGAGACCCTTTCCGGCATCGAAGCGGCTCTTGCCAAGCTGAAATAACCCGGCAATACAATCGACCAAAATACCCCGGAAGATCACGAGAATAAACAGCCTCGCGTTTTTCCGGGGTTTTAATAAAAACAAAAGGAGACACACGCCATGAAAAAACGTTCACGCACGCTAATCTGCATTCTGACAGCCCTGCTTGCGGTCGCAATGCTCCTCATGACCTCATGCGGGAAGGGATCCGACAGCGGTATTGACCGCGACAACGCCTCATCCGGGTACTACGGAGATAAAGCGTCGGGCACGGAAGAAGCATCGCCTGCGCCGGGGTTGCTCGACACGCCCGACGGCGACGGAACGCAGAAGCTGATAAGGACCTGCACCGTCGAAGCCGAAACGCGCGATTTCGACGCTGCCTCCGCATCGCTCAACGAGCGTATATCCCGATTCGACGGATATGTTGAAAGTCAAAAATCGAGCGGCTCCTCATACGGCGCGTCAAAAAGCTCAAGGCTGCTCACCGTGACCGTCCGCATCCCCGCCGATAAATTCGGCGATTTTGTGACGGGGCTCGGCGACATAATGAATGTGACCTCTGCCGCGTCAAACGTCGAAAACGTCACCGAGACATATTACGACGCCGAGGCACGCCTTGCCACACTGAAGGCGGAACGTGAAAGCCTGCAGAAAATGATGGCATCCCTCGACAATGCCAAGCAGTATGACTTTTGGCTGACGCTGCAAAAACGGCTGTCCGAGACAGAGCAGGACATCGCCTCGCTTGAGGCAAGACTGCGCAGCTACGACAACCGCGTGGCATATTCGACCGTCACGCTCACGATGCGCGAGGTGATCGAATTTACGCCGACCGAAACGCCGACGTTCGCCGCCCGCATCTCAAAGGCATTCACGTCAAGCTGGAGGAGCTTTGCGGAGTTTTGGCAGGACTTTGCGGTGTTCTTCGTTTCGGCGCTCCCGACGCTCTGTGTAATTGCCGTCATCGCCGTAACGGTCATCATTATCGTCGTCGCTTCGGCAAAGAAAAGAAAAAATAAAAACTGATCCGACGAAAAATCCCTGTCGCGCAGCAGCGCGGCAGGGATTTTTTGTCTTGCCCTCTCAAAGAGCCTTGGTATCGTTTTCTTCGACGACTTTTGCAATGAAGTCGGAAAGCGCGGAAACACCGAGATCGCCCGCCTTGCGGGAACGAACGGCGACCGTTCCGTCCTCACGCTCCTTGTCGCCGACGACAAGCATATAGGGCACCTTTTCAAGCTGTGCCTGACGGATCTTGTAGCCGATCTTTTCGTTTCTCGCATCGACCTCCGCACGCAGACCCGCTTTGTCAAGCGCATCATACACGCGGCGCGCATATTCCTCATGCTCCGCACCGATGGGCAGGATCTTGACCTGGACCGGCGAGAGCCAGAGCGGGAACGCACCTGCAAAGTGCTCGGTAAGGATACCGATAAAGCGCTCGATGGAACCGAACACCACGCGGTGGATCATAACGGGACGGTGGCGCTCGTTGTCGGCACCGACGTATGTGAGGTCAAATCTCTCGGGCAGGTTCATATCGAGCTGGATCGTGCCGCACTGCCATGTTCTGCCGAGGCAGTCACGGACGTGGAAGTCGATCTTGGGGCCGTAGAACGCACCGTCGCCCTCGTTGATAACGTAGGGCTTGCCTATCTCGTCAAGCGCACCCTTGAGTCCGTTCGTGGCAAGCTCCCACATCTCGTCGGAGCCTATGCTGTTTTCGGGACGGGTGGAAAGCTCGATGGTATAAGGCAGACCGAAGGTGGTGTATACCTGGTCTATCAGCTTGTAAACGCCGATTATCTCATCCTTTATCTGCTCGGGCGTCATGAAGATGTGAGCATCATCCTGCGTGAAGCAGCGCACTCTCATAAGACCGTGGAGCGCGCCCGAAAGCTCGTGACGGTGGACAAGTCCCAGCTCACCGCAGCGGCAGGGCAGCTCCTTGTAGCTCCAGAGCTTGCGCTTGTAAACAAGCATTCCGCCGGGGCAGTTCATCGGCTTGATGGCATAGTCCTCGCCGTCGATCTGGGTGGTGTACATATTCTCACGGTAGTGATCCCAGTGCCCCGAGGTCTCCCAAAGCTGGCGGTTGAGTATCATAGGAGTCTTTATCTCCTCATAGCCCGCCTTGCGGTGGATCTGGCGCCAGTAATCCTCAAGCAGATTGCGCAGGATCATTCCCTTCGGATAGAAGAAGGGGAAACCGGGACCCTCGTCAAGGATATCGTAAAGATCGAGCTCACGCCCAAGCTTGCGGTGATCGCGCTTTTTCGCCTCCTCAAGGAATTCAAGATACTTCTTCATCTCTTCCTTGTTCGGGAATGCTATACCGTAAACGCGCTGAAGCATCTTATTCTTCTGGTCGCCCTTCCAGTATGCGCCCGTGCACTGCGTGAGCTTTACAGCCTTGACGGTACCGGTCGAGAAAAGGTGCGGTCCGGCGCAGAGATCGACAAATTCGCCCTGGCGGTAGAAGCTGATCACCGCGTCGTCGGGCAGCTCGTTGATAAGCTCTACCTTATAGGGCTCGCCGCGCTCGGTCATAAACTTCACCGCTTCCTCGCGGGGCAGCTCAAAGCGTTCTATCTTCAGATTTTCCTTTATGATCTTCTTCATTTCGGCTTCGAGCTTTTCAAGCACGTCGGGCGTAAAGCTAACGTCGCTGTCAAAGTCATAATAAAACCCGTTTTCGATGGCGGGGCCTATCGTCAGCTTGATCTCCGGGTAAAGTCTCTTTACCGCCTGCGCAAGAATGTGCGCCGCGGTGTGACGGTAAACGTGTTTGCCGTCCTCGCTCTCGAATGTGAGCAGCTCAACGTCCGCATCGCCGTCTATGACGTGCGTCAGCTCCGTGAGCTTGCCGTTCACCTTGGCGGCAATATGCTCGCGGGTGATGATACCCGCCGCGCGCGCAGCGTCGTAAACGCTTATCGGTGCGTCGGATGTGAAAACGTTTTCACCGAATCTGATATTCATTTTTCCCTCCGTAGTGCATGGATGCACTGTTTGAAATAATTATTTTTGATCTTGAATTTATAAAAAAGCACACCCCGGCAGTCATAACGACTGTTCGGGGTGTGGCAATTTACCGCACGGTTCCACCCGAGCTTTTAACTCTTGCTGCAAATGCAGATATTCATACCGGCAGATCGGGTGGTATTTCCGCAGTGTGCGTGAGGAACTCTCAGCGGTGTCCCCTCTCTGTACACGCTCATCTGCGGGAACTTGTCCCGACGCAATTACCGCCAACGGCGGCGGATCATTTTCCGCTGTTCAGCTTCGAATGCGGATTGACATATTCACGCCAGTTAAGATCGCCTCTGTCGAGAGCGATTATAAGCGCCTCGGCAGTCGCAATGTTCGTGGCAACGGGAATATTGTAAAGATCGCACATCCTGAGCAGCTCCTGCTCACGCTCGTTGAGCACCGACTGTGGACGTGTGTCGCGGAAATCAAGCAGAAGGTCGATCTCATTGTATGCAATGCGGAGCGCTATCTGCTCCTCGCCTCCCTGACGCCCTGTAAGCAGGCGCTCTATATTGAGTCCGGTAGCATCGGTGATACACTTTGCGGTTATGCTCGTGGCGCAAAGGTTATGCTTGCTGAGTATTCCGCAATAAGCAATACAGAACTGCGTCATCAGCTCCTTTTTAAGGTCGTGGGCTATGATTGCTATTTCCATTCCGATACCGTACCTTTCTCAACTATTTGCGCCGCGGGCGCATCGAATGTCATTTATTTTCAAGTGTAAAGCAGCTTTCTGCGTTTTCTTTCGGGCATTCCGGACATAAGCGGAACCTGCTCCTCGGAGCATAGCCTCGCAGCCGTCTCGCGGAACGCGGCTGCGGCATCCCGGCAGCCCTTTTTAGCCTTTATACCCTTCTTTGTCGGCTTTCCGTCAACGCACAGCCGACCTTTTTCCTGCTCCGCCGCAAGCAGCGGGGACGCGGGGATAACACCGAGAAGTTTTATGTGAGTTTTGTCGATAAGCTCGTTGATGCCCGGACGATCGCCCGCAAGCACCGCATCGGCATCAAACATATTTATGACGAGATACTGCCCGTCCACACCGAGCCCGTCAAGTATGTAACCCATCTTTTCGGCACCGCGTACAGACGTCGGCTGATGCGTTGCGACTATTATCGCACCGTCGGCAGCCTTTGCAACAACGGAAAGTATCCCCTCCGCCGCACCGGGAGTGTCGATTATAACGACACCGGCATTGACCGAATCGGCAGCACGGTCGACCGCGCGGCAGAACTGCTCTGCAGTGAAGACGCAGCCGCCGGTGAGCGGTGCGGAAATGAAAAACAACTCGTCGCTGCGGTCCGTGCGGATCGTTGCACGGTCGGGAGCCACACGCTCCGCCGCAAGATCGCAGATGTCGTAAAGAACACTGTCCTCGCATCCGAGTATGAGATCGAGCGATCTGTTCGAAAAGTCGCAGTCTATCAGGAGCGTCCTGTGCCCTTCAAGCGCCAGCGCAGCCGCCAAATTTGCGGCAACGGTGGACTTGCCGACACCGCCCTTGCAGGAGGTAACTATATATGTCTGTCGCCCGCAAGCGCCCATATCCGTCACCGTACCTTTCCGAGCGAAACTTATCGGTATTATTATACCACACAAGACAGTCGGATGTCAATTGTATTTTTACTTTTTTTGCTGTTTTGTGATCCGCCCGCAATGCTCAGTATAATGACGTTAAAACAGAACGGGTGCCGCGCGCAGCGCGGCACCCGTTCTCTCTCACCGGGAAAAACCGTCGGGGTAAACGGCACGTGCACCTCCGATGAGCTTCGGGCGCGTACGTGCGGTCGTTACCGCCGCAAAGCCGACAGTGCGCTGAGTCGTGCGCACCGGGACTGCAACGGGTCTCAGGTGCATTCCGATAAGGGTGAGCCCTATATCTATTCCCGCGTGTGCCGCAATGCTCTCGACCATCACGGGGTCGTTCATCGAGTCATACACCTTTGTCGCCCATGAGCCGCCCGCATGGGGCTGCGGACGCACGCACACCTCGCATAGACCGTACTTTTCGGCGCAGGCACGCTCGACCACAAGGGCACGGTTGAGGTGCTCGCAGCATTGCGCGGCAAGGAATATACCTTTCTCAGCCAATACGGGTGCAACGGCATCCCATATCGCCGTCGCAGCATCCGATGAGGAATTCTTCCCTATCGTACCGCCGACGACCTCAGAGGTCGAGCAGCCTATGACAAGGATGTCGCCCCGCCTCAGCCCCGCGACCTCAAGCAGCTCGCCGAGCACCGAGGCAGCCTCTGATCTTATCTGCGTCATCATCTGTACGGAATCTGTCATTTCAGAAATATCTCCCGATCAAAAAATTTTATCAGCCGCGATAGGCATCCTCATCGCAGAAGACCATGAGATTCTTGTGTCTGCGAAGCATGGTCACGGGCACGTGAGGATCCTCGGGCGCGTTTATGAGCGCCATAAGTGCGTTGTGTTTGTTCTTGCCGGAAGCCACAAGTACGACACCCGCGGCATCCAGAATGTTGTCGATGCCCATCGTTATCGCGTGGCGCGGCACATCGTCGCGCGACGCAAAGAAACGCGAGTTTGCATCTATCGTGCTTTCGGTCAGTGCAGTCAGGTGCGTTCCGCCGATAAGCTTATCGGCAGGCTCGTTGAAGC
>CAJLZE010000061.1 GCA_905210995.1 uncultured Anaerotruncus sp. | reverse complement strand
ACCTCTACGAGGGCAGGTTCTCCCCGCGCGTGAACGGCAAACGAATCGCAAAGAATATCTACGCTACTACGCGGGAGGAGTGCGAGGAAAAGCTCAAGGTGCTGATTGCAGAGATGAAAAAGGAGATTGCGGAAATCAAGGCGGGAGAGAAGGCAACGAAAAAGGGCTGACCTCGGTCAGCCCTTAAAAATTGCAGTACAGTAGGCAAAGAAAAGGCTTTCTGCCGTCAGAGGATTTTTCCGAAGTGGTGGAAAAGTATCAATTATATGCAGAAAATTGTGATTACTTGCTTAAAACGACATATGTTGTAGGCATTTCAAGCGGATTGTATGAAGTGCTAATGTATTTCATATCAAGCATTTTCTTTGCCGGAGCGCACACGGTATGATAGAAACGATCCTGCCCTGAAATGCGCGCGACAGACTTTTTCAGCCTGTTTGGGGTATGCTCGCCGATAATATGTTCCGAAACGTTATCTATCGTCTCTATAAGCTCTCCCATTCTATTTTTCATAAACTGCTCGGCTTTTGCCATAAGCTCACCATATTGCGCCTTTGAATATATGGGCATAGCAACGCGGAAGCCTCCGCTTTCCGATATAACATACCCTTCGCGAACCATTTCGGCTATGGTTTCAAGGTCGTATTCGCTCAGATTATCAGCAGTACCGTCGGCAATATCGCACAATATATCAATCTTTCTCGGGTTGCCGTAGAAATCATGATGATCGCCTTTGAGTGCAGGTAAATAGTCGAAGAACCATACAGTATCTCCGCCTTTACTTTCAACTGTGCAATAGTTGAAAGTGCGCGCAGTCATATCTCCGGAGTCTTCTTTCAACCATATATCGGCATACTCGCCCCATCCTGTTTTCTCCGGCTTTCCGACGTTTTTGAAAGCATAACCCCTTATCGTTCGCCACATTATGGTTGAAAGCTGCCAACGGAGCGTATTTTCGCTGAAGTCAGCGCCGTAAAAACCGAGCTTTACATATTTCTCCATACAGGAATCGACAAATTCAATTATAAGCTTTGCAATGGCATCATATTTCCCTGATACCTTGCGGCAGATCTCTTCCGTACATTCACGGTTGATGATAACAACATTTGCCGAATATCGTTTGCCGTCATACACAAGTATTTTCTTTTCGGTCATCTCTTTTATCTCATCGTCCAGATATGGAAGCGGTATTCCTGTTTCAAGGCTGATCTGCTGAACTGTCAGTGAGTCATTGTAGCAAGCACAAACGATATTCTGCTTGATTTTGCTTTGCATGAATTGCCAAAATTGATTCGGTCCCTGTCCGCTGTACATGGGAATAAGGGCTTTGGGATTGTAGCTGAGTTCTCCGAGATTTCTTTCCATATTCATTCCTTCTTTCAGTATTTTTCTTGATTTGAACAGCAGGTATTTTACCATGCTTTCGGATATTGCGAGCAAATCTGAAATTTCAGAGCATGAGCGCCCCTCAATATAATACAAAATCGTTGCTTTGCGGTATTTTTCCGATAGCAAAGTCAACTCACGCCGGAGAAGATACAGGCGCTCACTGTCGTCCTCCGAAAGTTGATCTTCCGATGGGATATCTTCCGATAATTCGCAAGTGTTGTTTTTCAGCTTTTTTCTATACCACTGTTTATAAACGTTCCCGGCAACGCCCCACATAAAAGCGTAAAAAGCGTTTTCATTGCGAATATTTTTGACCGATTTCGTAAGCTCAAGCAGAATATCCTGCGATAGGTCTTAGGCGTCCTCTCGTGTGGATGTTTTGGATAAACAATATGAGTATATCGTTTTGGATACCTCTGCTATTTTCTCTTGATACGCGATCTCATTCATTAACTCACCTCCCTATCAGTTTTTCAGAAGCTTCTGCCTTAATAGTGAAAGAAAAATGATTTGGTTAATGCTTTTAAAAAAAATCAGCCGAAAGTGGGGTGAAAAACCTCATCTTCGGCTGATTTTTGGTCGGAGTGACAGGGTTCGAACCTGCGGCATCGACGTCCCAAACGTCGCGCGCTACCAGCTGCGCCACACCCCGATTGGTGAAAATATTCAATTTTTCTGTCAAATCTGTAAGTGGTCAAATCTGTGGTCAAAAGTTTTTTGCCGAAACACACGGCGGCGGAAAAGCGAGGAAACGCGAGAAAAACGGAGATTTTGCGAGCTTTCGGCGGTCGGCTCATGAGGCGGTCACACGCTCCCAAACGTCGCGCGCTACCAACTGCGCCACACCCCGCGATTATGCTTCCGCCGATACCGTGATCTGCTCGGAGCGTATCACGGCATCAACGGAAGAAAACTATATTTTTGAGTTATTCGAGTTTAAGGCTGTCGCAATTCAGAAAATCATGCGCGCCGAGCAGCGAATCGGTCGGGACAGTATGCTCCGCACCGCACTTGCGGCAGAAAACTCGTATGCCGTCCTCGGTCATCTCGGCGTCATAATCCCCTTCTCCGTCCGGACAGCGGCAGCTTATCTTCCCTTCCGCTTCAAGATCGTGTATGACAAACATGACGATCTCGAATATCTGCGGGTCGGGAAGCACCTCATCGTCCCCGTCGAACGCCGAAAAACTCTCGATGCCATTTTGCTCAAGCATATCGAGCAGCTCAAGCTCACTGCGCGCAAGCTCTGCCTTGACATGGTTGCTGTCACCCATAAAGCAGATATTTATATCCGAATACGGACACGGGAGCACGAACAGATCGCGCCCGTAAAAGATCTGCTTATTTACGGTAAAAACGTGCGGTTTTCGGCAAAAAATGCACGGGACAGTCAGCCTTATCTTTCCGTCGCTCTGGATAACGACATCAAGATCGCTTTTTCCGCAATCGCATTTCAGCTTTACGCGGTTTGCGGAAAGAGAAAAGATATCGACCATGCTGAGCACACCGGCTCCGCATTCGGGGCAGCGGTACGCGACCGTCGTCTTTTTGGATTCAAGAATCATTAAACACACACCTTTCGGGCTGCATTGCCGTTTACAGTATATGCCGCATACGGCCTTTCATTGCCGGACAGCCGGCAGCGGGCAATTATGCCCGCTGCGGCGGTCTGCGCCCGATAAAGCCACGGGATTTTTATGTCTGAGATATCAACCGAGGGTTTTCATCGTGCTGTCGCTGAAGGTCACACCGACTGAGTTCTTTTCGGTCTCGTACCATGCCTCGTACTTTTCGCCGAACACGCCGTTCTTGGCAGTCACCTTCCATGCTATCTCGCCGTCGCCGACAAAATACATGACATGCGCGCCATGGGTGGTCTCGACGATATCTACGTCTCCTGCCTTTCTGGATGAGTCAAAGGTCCACGCATCGAATTCCTTGACCATGTAATCCTTGGTGACGTTCTCGTAGAAAACGCTGCTGTCCTCGGTATACTCGTTGGCAAGAGCCTCGAACGCATCTTTGGTCTGCTCGCCCTCTTTGTACTTTGAGAGGATCTCCTCAGCCTTTTCCTTTGCCTTGGCGGCTGTTTTGTACGTCGTGGTCTTGAAGAGGATGTGACCGACGTTCTTGGTCACGGTCTCGTCACGGTGAGCAGTCGCTTCCATGAAGTAAGCGGTATATGTGGACTTCTTCTCAGCCTCGTTCGAGATGACGGTCTTGTCACCGGCCTTGCGGTCGGCATCAAAGAGCCACTTTGTCGAATCGGAGGCATCCTTATCCGCAGGATCGGAATAGGAAACGGAGGAAGTCTTGTTTATCGCATCATATGCATTCTGAACATCGGTCAGCAGCGACGAGGAGACCTTGTCGAGCACCTTGGTGTAGCTGTTTGTATCGCCGTGCTCGGTCAGCTCCTTGGTGCTGTCTTTGACCTTTTCGCCGATCTCCTTGACCATTGCTGCCTTGTCTGCGGCAAGCTTGGCATCATCCGGCTTATCGGCGTCGTCAAGCGACTTCTTGTTGTTTTCGTAGTACTTGTCGAACGAATCGTTAGCGTATGTGCCGAGAATGTATTCCACAGCCTTGGCTATGAAAGCATCCTTATCGGAGCAGGCGGCAAGCTCGTCCGCAAGCTTCTTGGCCTCTTCTTTCGCCTTCTCGTAGGCAGCTTTTTCGTCGTCGGTGGCTTCGGAGCCCGCGATCTCAAGCTCTGCGGTGAAGGTGTAGGAGAATATATCGGCGCTCAGTATGTTTGCGGGGTTATCCTTGACATACTGCTCAAGCTCATCGTCGGTGATGCCGGCTTCGACGCGCTCCTGATATGCCTTATAGAACTTGGAGGCAAGCCCCTGAAGCTCAAGAGCATGACGTACGTTGCTCTCGCTGACGCCGTTGCCGTATTCCTGAGTGAGGAAGTAGCTGGCGGTGTATCCGCTGTACCCTCTCGCAGCATATGCCTTGGCAAGCTCCTCGGCACTGTCCTTCATTGCCTTTATGGACTTATCTATGTCCTCAAGCTCGCTCTTATCAAGGGTCATTCCCTCGGCTTTCGCAGCTTCGCAGAGGACGAGCATGCTCTCGACCTGAGTCTTGGTCTGATCCACAAAATACTCATACCAGCTCTTGGTCTTGTCAAGGCCGCAGGTCTGCGATCTGAGGCCGGTGAGAGAGGTATCGCTCGTGCTGAGTCCGAGCTGAGTGAGATAGCCCGTGCCGTACGAGCTGAGGGTATTGATATAATTGTTCTTTACATTGGTGATAAAATAGGTCATTTCGCTGCCGTTCACTCTGTAATGCGAGGACTTGGCTGCAGTTTTGATGCGCGGCACCCATGTGGTAAAGCTCCAAAGCGCAATGCACGCAAGAAGCAGAACTGCACACGCGATAACGCCTATGCGGGTCAGCAGTTTCGTTTTGTCGGCGCTGTTCTTTTTGCTGAACTTGGAAGGATCGGCAATGACCGCACCGGCTCTTTCGTTTCTTGATCTGGTACCTTTTCCCATTGTTATGTACCCTGCCCTTTCCGACGCAGGCAAAAAGCCCGGGTTTCCCCCTGTACCGCTCGCGGCGGCAGGCGTCATTATCTTTCTTTTTGTTTTTTATTTTTCCGGAACCGACATTGCCGACAAAGCAGCCGGAACCGCAATGAGACACAGTATATTATAACTGCATAAGCTGTTTGTTATGTGAACGCATTCTGAACTTATAATAAATTCTGTTCACACGATATGAGTTTTACCACAAGGTGTAATCAAAGGTCGATTATTACCGGTATGACCATGGGATTGCGTCCCGTGCGCGACGACAGGCACTTTGCGACCTCGCGGCGCACGCGCTCCTTTATCGTTTCGATATCGGGCTTGCGCTGCGAGAGACCGCTCTGGATCTCCTCCGCAGCCGCCTTGCGCGCGTCGTAAAGCAGATCCTCGGACTCGGGAACATACACGAAACCGCGCGATATTATCTCGGGAGCGGTAAGAATGAGCCGCGCCGTGGTATCGACCGATGCGAACACAACTACCATGCCGTCCTGCGAGAGGTGCTGCCTGTCGCGCAGCACTGCGCTGCCGACGTCGCCGACACCGTAGCCGTCTATCAATACCTTGCCTGACGGAACGCTGCCGCCCCATGCGGCGCTGTTGCGCCCGATCTCGAGCACCTTGCCTATATCCGACATAAATATATGATCTGCCGGCATACCGGCAAACAGTGCAAGGTCGCGGTTGGCTGCAAGATGGCGGTATTCGCCGTGGATGGGCATATAATACTTGGGCTTCAGCAGCATCTGAAGCAGCTTTATCTCCTCGGCGCAGGCGTGCCCCGACGCATGAACACCGAAGAATACCGAGTCGGTGATGACCTTTATCCCCGCGCGGGAGAGCTCGTTTATGATCCTGCCGATATATTTTTCGTTTCCGGGTATCGCGCTTGACGACAGCACCACAAGATCGGAGGTACTCAGCGTGACCTGCGCGTGGTCGCCGTATGCCATGCGGTAAAGCGCCGACATGGGCTCGCCCTGGCTGCCCGTCGTAATGAGCGTCAGGTCGCTCGGGCGGAATCTCTTGATATCGCCTATGTCAACGAGCGTTCCCTCGGGGAAATGCATATATCCCAGCTCGCACGCGGCGCTGACGACGTTCAGCATACTGCGTCCGGTAAGCGCAACACGTCTGCCGTGACGTATCGAAATATCGATTATCTGCTGCACGCGATGCACGTTTGACGAGAAGGTGGCAATGACTATACGCTTGTCCGGATTTGCGGTGAACAGGTTCTCAAGCGCACCGCCGACGCTCCTTTCGGACGGTGTAAAGCCCGAGCGCTCCGCATTCGTGGATTCACACATAAGGAGCTTTACTCCCTTTTTGCCCAGCTCGCCGAAACGGGTAAGATCCATCATCTCGCCCTCGATGGGCGTTACATCGAGCTTGAAGTCGCCGGAATGGACGACAACACCGCGCGGCGTTGTGAGCGCTATCGCGCACGAATCGGCAATGGAATGGTTCACATGAATGAACTCAGCTTCAAACACGCCGAGCTTGACCTTATCGCCCGCCTTGACGGTGATAAGCTGCGGCTTGAAATCGAGCCTGTGCTCGGAGAGCTTGTTTTTGATTATCCCCAGTGTCAGCGCCGTGCCGTATACCGGTACATTAAGCTGCTTGAGCACATACGGGACAGCGCCGATGTGGTCCTCGTGACCGTGCGTCAGCAGTATGCCGCGCACCTTTTCGCGGTTAGCCGTGAGGTACGAAATGTCGGGAATGACAAGGTCAACACCGGGCATGTCCTCCTCCGGAAAGCCCATACCGCAGTCGATTACCACGATATCCGAGCCGAACTCGAAGGCTGTCATATTCTTGCCGATCTCGCCGAGACCACCGAGCGGGATAATGCGCAGCTTTGTTTCGGTCTTGCGATCGGAGGCGTCGCGTGTACCGCTGCGGCGTCCCTTTGCGGCGTTCTGTGCGCTGCGGGAGCTTACAGCCGTCTCCGGCGTATCTGCGGCAGCGTTCACGACGTCATCCGGTGTTATATCCGGGAAGTCGAAAAGCGACGATCTCTCGGCTTTGGTGCGTCTTCCGCCTGTCTTCCGCTGACCGGAAGCATTTCTCGGCTTTGACGTTTTTGCCGCAGCCGTGTCGGTGCCGTCGGTGCGCTGCTGCCTTGCAGCCCTCGCATTTGCACCGCTGCGGGATGCTCCCGCAGCGCGCCTTTTGTGTTCCGGCGCCTTGCGCGCACCGCTTGCGGCAGCGCCTGCGTCGACATCATTTTCTTTTTTCTTTTTTTCTGACATGAATTATGGATTCTTTCCTTTCCGGAGCGGCGACCCATGCGGCGCAGCGCCGCCGTATCCGCCTTGCGACGGAATGCTGCGGGCGCGCAAAAAAGCCGCTCAAGCCGACACTGCCTCCGCCGCCGTTCCGTCATGGGAACGCACGCGGGGTATGCCGGCAATACGGTCTCCGCTCATCTTTTGTAATTTTATTTATCTGATGCGGTGTGGCGTTTCCGTGCCGCGGATGTGAGAAAAAGTCCGAGCCGGACACACGGCGAGGCATCCCAACGCTCTTTTCTTTCCTTGATTCATCCGAACCGCAAAAAATTCAAAATATCAGCCGCACAGCGGCGGCACATCTTTGTTTTTAACTATATTATTATATACTATTTTTGACCTGTTGTCAAGTACGCAGGATATACAGAACAAGACAAATGAGAAATGCCGCTGCCATACCCGCAAAAAGCCCTGCGACGAACGCCGCCGCCCATCCGTGAGTGCGCCGCTGCTTTTCGGGACGTTCGGCTCTTCCCCTGCCTGCGGAGCGGTCTCTGCCGTGCAAACGCTCCGCCTCGGCAACTATGCGCTCGGCTTCAAGCAGCATCTCGTTTTCGCCGACGTCTCCGTCGCCGCGATCCGCCCGAAGCACGAAATATGCGCATTCAAAGATCCCTCTGCCCGCATCACGCAGGTTGGGGAGAAAAATTATCTGTCTTTTCGATCCCTTTACCATTCCTGTCCTCCACACAGCGACCGCCGAGTCTCGGGGCGACAGCACGCGCCCTACTATTGCTATTATTTGCCGTTTTTTTCGCCCGGGATTCACCCGATGAGAATTCTGACGAGCAGGCAGGAAAGAAAAACGCACAAAAGCATGACGGCAAGAGCCACGGGGTATGTATGGCGCGTTCTGCGCACTTCCACCGACGAAAAATAAACGGCTGTGACATAGGCAAGGGTGTCGGAGCTCCCCATAATGACGGCGGCACAGAGCGCGGGAAAGCTGTCGGCTCCCAGATCGTCGGCAAGAGCGGAAAACACTGCGGTAGCCGCGCTGCCGGACACGGGACGGGTGAGCAGCAGCGGCAGTATCTCCGACGGAATGCCGATCCGGTCCGCAGGCAGAGCCAGCACCGACGAAAGAAAGCCCGCGAGCCCCGACGCCGAAAACAGCGAAACGGCAACGTTCAGCAGCACGAGCGTCGGCAGCATCGAGGCAGCCGTTCGCAGTCCCTCGCGCGCGCCGTTCACAAACACTCCGACGCCGTCTCCGCCCGAAAAACGCGGCAGCAGCATGATGAGTGCCGCTGCGGTCATTATAAGCGGCACCGTGAGGCTTGAGATCAGTTCGGTCATCGCATACTCCGACCGAGCATGCGCCGCTCTGCACTGCCTTTTTGCGCCTTGGAGAGCGTTTTGCGCTCCGCAGATCGAACATGCAGCGACGCCGCGGCACGCGACAGCACCACTGCGGTCAATGAGCATACGGCAGAGCATATCCACACGGCAGGAACGACCAGAAACGGCCTTTCAGCGCCCGCCGCGCGGCGCAGCGCGCAGACCGTCGTCGGCATCACCGATATGGAGGACGTGTTGAGCACTGCCAGCGTTATCATGTCGTCGCTCGCCGTGCCGCGGGGGACGCCAATGCCGCGTGCGCGTTCGTCAAGCTTTTTCATCGCGGCAAGAGCATACGGCGTCGCCGCGTTGCCGATGCCGAGTATATTCGCGCTTATGTTTGCCGCTATTTCCTCGACACCGCAGCCCGATCGCACCGCATCGGGAAACACAACGCGCAAAAGCGGCGTTATAAGACGGGTAAGATGTCTGAGTACGCCCGCCTTTCTGAAAAGCTCCATTATGCCGCACCACAGGCACATCGTCCCGCACAGCGTGAGCGTCAGCTTCACGGCTCCCGAGGCTCCGTCGAGCACCGCGCACGAGAGCGCATCAGCCCGACCGGTAGCGATACCGTAGACCACGGACGCGATACATATGACAGAAAGTATTGCCGAAAGCATGTTCAGATCTCCTCCCGAATCCGCCGAAAATATGCGCATATCACGCGTTTTTCCGTCATATACACACGTTTGTACGATTTTTTTCGCCAACATCCCGCCGAAGTATGAACTCAAGATAAACTCACACCTTATATATTGTAAAAACGGTCGAAAACGCTCAAAAACGTATTGACTTGCGTTGAAAAATGTTGTAAAATGCAATTACTTTAGTTAAATTTGGTATAGCGTTATGTAATTCCTAAATATTGACAATTGCTCTTTTTATATGTTAAAATATTGTAAGAAAAGAGGGGGATTTAAAAATGAAATCAACAGGTATCGTACGCAAAGTCGATGAACTTGGCAGAATCGTGCTTCCTATGGAGCTCCGCAAAATGCTTGACCTCAACGTCAAGGATCCGGTGGAGATCTTCGTGGACGACGAAAGAATTATTCTTCAGAAATATTATCCCGCATGCATTTTCTGCGGCGACGCCGACGATATCGTTTACTACAACGGTAAGCGTATCTGCGCAAAGTGCCTTGCTAATCTGAAATCCAAATATTGATTTCCGCATTAGATTATATTTCTGGATCGATCCGTGTATGACCGTATGCGCAAGCTTACCACTGCGTACATAATCATCATGGGCTGAAAGCATATGCGCCGGGTTTATTGCCCGACGCATATGCTTTTTATATTTATTGTAACATCCGGTGGTAAAAACCGTACATTACATATGAAAGATCTTTCAAAGGACCCGAGAAAGCGGACATGAACATGGACGACAGAGAAATCATAGAGCTGTTTTTCGGACGTTCCGAAGCGGCTGTATCAGCCACCGAAGAAAAATACGGAGCCTATTTCCGTTATATTGCCGGAAACATCCTCGGCGATGCTCGGGACGTCGAGGAGTGCGTAAACGATGTTCTTGCAACACTCTGGCGCCTCATTCCTCCCGCAGCCCCCGCAAACTTCAAGGCATATGCGGGCAGGATAACGCGTAATCTTGCCCTCAAGCGACTTGAGCACAATTCCGCAGTCAAACGCAGCGGATGCGACCTGATATTAGACGAGTTGGCGAACGTATTGCCGGACAGTGAGGAGGATATCCTCGGCACCATGCTCCTGCGCGACACGATACATAAATTTCTTTCCTCGCTCCCCGAAAAGAAGCGCCGCATTTTTTTGCGCCGCTACTGGTACATGAGCAGCATCGCCGATATCGCCGCCGATTTCGGCATGAGCGAGGGAAATGTGCGCACCACACTCATGCGCCTGCGACAGGATCTGCGAAAAATGCTCGCTGCCGAGGGGATCGAAGTCGGCAAATGACGCCGCTCAACGTTTCAGAAAGGAATATATCGTAATGAAGAATCGAGACATCATGAACGACCTATTGCCGGAGGATGACTTCTTTATCGCAGACGCCGCGCCCGACGCCGCAAAAGCGACAAAGATGAAAAAAAGTACCTTCGCCCGTATCGTCGCTGCCGCCGCCTGCCTTGTGCTTATCTTCGGCACCGGCGCGTGGACATATGCCGCAGCCGTTGAATACCGCGACTACCGCACGGCGGTGGAATTTTTCAACGAAAACGGGCTTTCCTCCGAAGGACTTACGCGCAGCGAGATAAAAGCCGTCTGGCGCGATATAACGACAAACAGCTTCAATTATTCCAAGACCGCCGAGGTAATAAAAAACATCATCCCCGGGCAAAAACTTACCATAGACGATACGACGTCAGATGACACGGAAAAAGACCGGGCAAAAGAAACGATCTCATTTGGGCACACCGTGAAATACGGAAATAATGAGTATACCTATCAAACGGTATGCACCAAGCCCGGAGGAGTATTCGAAAAATGCGTAGTGAACAAAAAAACGGACGGCAAAACGGTCTGGCAGCACGATATTAAATACATTGAGCCGCACGGCATAGCCGCCGTCGGAACAAATATCGTGGTTTACGGCGTGTCACCGACCGATTACGCCAAAGCCCTATTCTCAGTGATCGACGAAAACGGCAACGAAGCCGTTTCGGGAAAATATCTGAACAGTTTCGGTTTCGGTGACGAGTATATCTGCTCGGTGGTCGATAACGGCGACGGCTCGTTTGCCGTTATAAGCCGCGGCGATCTGAAACATCTTTGCATGACGCAGTTTGACGCGAAAGCCGAGAAGTTGTCCTGCGTCAGCACAGAGATAGGCAACTACGGCTTAACCGATGCGGCGCGCCTCGGAAATTGGTATATCGTCAAAGCTATCAATTATAATCGTAATATTGAGAAATTTCTTAAGCTTGACGCGAAAGGAAATGTGACCGGTGAGTTCACACTCGATTCCGACAATTCGTTCTACAGAATAACCGATATACTGGGGTTTGGCAGCAGCGTATATATGTCGGGCTACGCAGTTTCCAAACCGACAGATGGAAGCAAATTCGGAGGTCGCACTGAAATAGACCCCGTTTTGGAGCACCTTTACTCCATGCCGAATCGCGGCGTAGGCATTACAAGCGAGGAGCTGACGCCTATTGTGCGCGCTCAGTACACGGCGATATTGTTCAAGTGCGATCCGGACAGCGGAGCGCCGCAGGAGTTTTACTCAGCCGACGGCTCTCTCGGCGGCGACCTGAGCATCGACGCTAACGGAAATCTTGTATGGTCGGTGGAGAGCATCGCCTCGACCCGCTACTCCTTGACCACTTCGTCCTACACGATAGCAGGCACGTGCAATGTTTATAATTACACATTCGATCGGAGCGGTACGCTCGTCTCGCATGCAAAGACCGACAAACAAACGGTGTACAGAAGATAAGTTATTGTGAATGCAAAGCACTCGTGTAATGCTAACTGATCTTCCACCGGACAAAACGCAAATCGAACTAAATAATTTGACCGCAAACTCGCTTTCGGGCGCCGCGCATCAGCACGGCGCCCGCTATTTTTTCGTCAATACGCGCGGTGAACGGTAAAATCGGTTGCGCGCAGGCAAGGCAGCCTAACGAATGCTTGTTTTCTTACTATATAAAACAGAGGATTGGCACTTTTCCCGTAGCATCGGGATATCAAAGAAAAAGCAGCTAGGGAGCCTTTACATTGTTATTTGATGTCCATGCTCCAAGCGGTTCGCAAACTCCGAAAAACAAAAAAGTCAATGTCCGTGTGATCACAAAAGAAGAACAGAAAAAGTAAATCATAAAACGCCGCCCAAGCCGGTGGCTTGCACTGCCCCATAAGAGCATGGTACACGCAGAGCCCAAAGACCTCCGAGGCTGTCAACACCCGCAAATTTGTACCGCAACCGCAAAATGCGACGGGACTGGATTTCGAAGAAAGGCCGGGCAAGTGCGACGTGTGTGTTCTGTAACGATTTCGCGTAAAAAGCAACGCCTCAGTCGACTTCAGCTCCGGCTCATTTGAGCAGGCAGCCATTGCCGCGGTGGGATCACTCATCGACCCAAGACACTTTGAAACCATCTGCTTATCAGGTAATTTTACGACACGCAAAAAAGAAGCCGTGCATAGCACGACTTCTTTTTTGCATTTTGAATCGTCCATTGAAAACCGAACAAGGGAAAGAAGAATAGAAGAAAGAACT
>CAJLZE010000060.1 GCA_905210995.1 uncultured Anaerotruncus sp. | reverse complement strand
CCCGCCGACGCCGACCGCACGCTTCGCGTGAGCTTCGGCTCGCAGAACACCGTTGACGATATCGACCGCCTTGCCGACGCGCTGCGCGATGGCATCGGACGGCTCGTCCGCGCGGGAAGATAACAAAATATCCGGGCTGCCATGCCAACGCATGACATCCCGGATATTTTGTTTTATATATCGGCGTCCTTCATATATCTGTCGCCGTTTTCGGTAATGAATTTCTTGCGCGCGGGGAGATTGTCGCCAAGCAGAGTATCGAATATGCGCTCTGTCGCCTCCGCATCGGTGGGCGTTACAGCCACGAGCCGCCGCGTGGCGGGATTCATCGTGGTCTCCCACATCATTTCCGGCTCGTTTTCACCGAGTCCTTTGGAGCGCTGGAGCGTATATTTCTGATTTCCGAGCTTTTTCAGTATCTCCGCCTTTTCGAATTCGTCAAAGGCGAACAGCGTGCGGTCCTTAGTGGTTATCTCAAAAAGCGGCGTTTCGGCGATAAATACCTTTCCCTCCTTAAGGAGCGTGGGGAGCAGGCGGTAAAATAGCGTCAGAAGCAGCGTGCGGATCTGGAACCCGTCCTCGTCGGCATCGGTGCAGATGATTATCTTTGACCAGCGGAGCGACTCAAGGCTGAACGCCGAGACCTCGCTTCCCTTTCCCTTTGCACGTGTTCCGACCTCGGCACCGCAGCCGATGACCTTGAGAAGGTCAACGATTATGTCGTTTTTGAATATCTTGTCATAGGTCGATTTGAGACAGTTGAGCGTTTTGCCGCGCACGGGTATTATCGCCTGGAATTCCGCGGCGCGCCCGAGCTTGCAGGATGTGAGAGCGGAATCGCCCTCCACTATATAAAGCTCACGCACCGCGGGATCCTTCGAGCGGCAATTGACGAACTTTTCAACGCGGTTTGCAACGTCGAGCGACCCGGTGAGCTTCTTTTTTATATCAAGACGGGTGCGCTCGGCATTTTCGCGCGAACGCTTGTTGACAAGCACCTGCGCGGCGATCTTGTCTGCCTCGGTCGGGTTTTCGGTGAAGTATATCTCAAGATTTTTCTTGATAAAGTCGGTCAGCGCCTCATAAATGAACGCGTTGGTTATCGCCTTTTTCGTCTGGTTTTCGTATGATGTTATCGTGGAATTGCTGCTTATGACGAGCACAAGGCAGTCCGCAATGTCGGCAAACGTGATCTTTGACTCGTTTTTGTTGTATTTCCCCGCCGATTTGAGGTATTTGTCGATCGCGTAGACGAACGCAACGCGAACGGCGCGGTCTGGCGAACCGCCGTGCTCGAGAAAGCTCGCATTGTGATAATACTCAAGCATCGTCACCGTCTGCGACACACAGAACGATATATCCGCCTTGAAGCGGTAGACAGGCTTGTCCTCGCGGTCGCGTCCCTGCGTTTCAAGGTGCCAGAAAACGGGCTGCGTCAGCGCCGACGTGCCCGCGACCTCGGCGACATAATCGCGTATGCCGTTTTCGTTGTAAAATACCTGCTCGGTGAACTCGCCGTTCTCCTCAAAGAGGAAAATAAACTTCACACCGGCGTTGACGACCGCCTGACGGCGCAGGACGTCGACGAAAAATTCCTTCGGTATATTCACATCGGTAAAAACATCGCGGTCGGGCAACCAGCGTATGACCGTGCCCGTGCGGCGCTCTCCCTTTGAAAGCTCGCGCACGCCGAGCTCTCCCACGGGGCTGCCGAGACGGAAGCTCATAAACCTGACGTATTTGCCGTCAAAGGAATCGACCTCCATATATTTCGACGCGCACTGCGTGGCAAACGCGCCGAGACCGTTGAGACCGAGCGAATATTCATACGACGCCGATTCGGCGTTGTTGTTCATCTTTCCGCCGGCATAAGGCTCGCAGAAGATGAGGTCCCAGTTATAGCGTCCCTCTTTTTCGTTGAAATCGAGCGGGATGCCGCGACCGTGGTCGTCTACCTCTATCGAATGATCCTCAAAGACCGTGACCTTTATCTCGCTGCCGTAACCCTCGCGCGCCTCATCGACGGAGTTTGAAAGTATCTCAAAAAAGGCGTGCTCGCAGCCCTCAAGCCCGTCCGAACCGAATATTACGCTCGGACGCAGCCTGACACGGTCTGCGCCTTTGAGCATCACTATGCTTTGGTCGTTATATTTTTCGGTCTTTTTTGCCGTTGTGCTTTTTGCTTTTTCAGCCATATCGGACGGTCTTCCTTTCATTTTCGGCGAAAATAGTTATTTCTGCGGATATGCCCGCCGTCGCCCGCGGCAGCCGCAGGGCGGGCAGACCCTACCCTTTATTATATCACAATCAGAGGATGCCGTCAAGTCGGCGCGGCGGCGCGTGTCAGCGCTTTTTTTCCTTGCCGGACAGTAAGCGGGCGGGCATACATTTTTATGCTGAGGGGAGGCTCGCGGCATCGTTTTTTTCACAGAATACCGGCAATTATTTTGCCCGCGCTATTGATTTCTCACACGGCACGTGATATAATTGGTATGCGTATCATTTAATGAATGCGAGGTGGTCGAACTTATATGAAAAAGGACGGAAACGAGATCAGAAAAAGAATACTTTCCGTTTGTGCGCGCCTGTTTCTGGAGCAGGGCTACAGCCGAACGTCGGTTAGCCAGATAACCGAGGAAGCAAACGTGACAAGGGGGACATATCAGAACCTGTTTCACACAAAGGACAGCGTCCTCATGGAATTCGTCGTTGAGATGTTCGGCAACCAGTTCGGCACTGCACGTGACATCACCGGCGAAGACCTCCCTCCCGTCTACTCCTATGCGGTCGAGACCGCGATACAGCTCACGCTGACCGAGCTGAACGAAAATCTGCGCGAGATATATATCGAGGCATACACCGTACCCGAGACAGCGGAGTATATATATCTCAGCACGACGGCTGAACTGCGGCAGATATTCGGGCAGTACCTTCCCGACAGCGGCGAAAGCGATTTTTACGAGCTTGAGATAGGCTCGTCGGGGCTCATGCGAAACTATATGGCAAAGAAGTGCGACGTTCACTTTCCGCTTGAGCGCAAGCTCGAACGCTTTCTGACCTCAGCCATGCGTATATACAGGGTGCCCGAAGACGAACAGCAAAGAGTTACGGCATACATCGCGGGGCTTGATATGAAAGCGATAGCCGCGGGCGTTATGCAGAAGCTGTTCTTATTGCTTGAAATGAAATTTGAATTTACACTTACAAAACCGGAGGAAGCAAAATGAAAAAACGTATTCTCGCCGTTGTGCTGGCTGTTTTTACGATCTTGGGTCTTGTGCCCATAGCGGTGATGACCGGAGCCGAGACCATCACCAAGTTTATCGACCCCGTAGATCCCTCTCTCGGCGGCAGCGACGTACTGAAGCTCATCGAACAGGCGGCGCCGGAGGTGCCCGAGGGCACGCTCACCCCATACGGCACCGGGAGCCTTATAAAGCTCATAGAAAAGAGTGAGCTTTTCATAAACTATTCGAACATTTTAAAGGGCATCTACTTCAACAACAAGGGCGGTGACCACCCAAATCTGTCGGTCATGCGGCGTAATCTGGATGAGCTCAACTCTCTCCGGTTCGCAAAGGCAGTGGCTTTTGACCCGAAGGGCGGCGGCAGAAGAGACTATATCGCGGTTCTCGGAATAAAAGAAATGCCGGCAGGCAGCGGCGACAACTGCACAGCCGCCCTTTATATCTTCAAGGCTGACGGCTCGACCAAACCAGACGAGCTGACATTTGACAGTGTCAATCTTGACTGGGCATGGACCAATCTCGAAGCGGCTGACGCGAACAACTACTTTTCGATTACAGCCGGTGACTATGACGGAGACGGCAAGGATTCACTCGTCATCTACACCGGACACGTAGATGTTTTCTCGCCCTCCTCGTCAAATCTTGCCTCCGGGCTGTATGAGGTCAAATATGCCGGGATGAAGGTCTTCAGGGACACATGGAGCTCCGAGCGTATTCAGACCAACCGCAAAGGAAGCGAGTATCTCAACAAGGAATACGTAAATTACTGCTCAAGTCACTTTATGGACGGTATGCAGATCTCGTCGAACCCCGGCGACAGGCTTGGTGTTTCGCTTGAGACCGGCGACATCAACGGCGACGGCATCGACGACCTTGTCGTTCTCTCCTCGACCTCAAATCTCTCCGACAAATACAAAGCCGCATACAAGGCGTGCATCCCGATGCTTGCCGTCGGTTTTGGGCGCAAGGGCGCCTCAAACGTCGGGGATCTGAGCATAAAGAATACCAATGAGATATATAGCGGGAGCCACACGATCTATATTCCGGCAGCCCCCGACGTTTCGATAGGCGACATTGACGGCAACGGAACAAACGAGATAGTCATCGCCGGCTTCCATGGAATGCTGAACAAGAACGGAAGAACGATCAGCTTCTTCAGCGATTCGGACAGCGACGCGATACAGGCTCATATATTCACACTCAACGATCTCAACGGCGAACTGATAAGGATGGGCGGCAAAGAGCTCACCTCCCACGCGGGAGAGATATCCGCCATCAGCTACGACAAAAGCCTTAGAAGAAGCGACTCATCATGGCAGCAGTGTTCTGTCGAGTGCGTTGACTTTGACGGACTGCACACAAAAACTCACATATTCATAAACGGATATATCTATCAGGCAAAGTACAATTCCAAAACCCGTTTGTACGGTCTTGAACGTTCTCAGGGCTCCGATTCGCTTGATGTGGCGAAAAAGGATCAGTCCGAAAGCAATTTCGGCTTCAACTTCCACGTGAACAAGTGCAATGGGGAAAATGTAAACGAGGTATTCATCCGCAGCATAACAGCCGGCAATATGCGCAGAAGAAATGACGGTGCCGAAAACCTCGAGATGATCGTCGGCTTCAAGAAAGCCGGAAAAGCCGAATATCTCTACAAACGCATTGCGATCATCAAAAACGCGAACGGTGACTGGGTGATGGAAAAAGGCGACTATATGCTCGGCAGTTCCGGCGGCAATGAAAGCTCCAAGGTCTTCCTCACCGACGTTGACGTCTACAACAGCAAAGTGCCGAGCGACACGCTCACCGTCAGATACAACACCACGCTCAGCGCCTACACCGACCCGAACGTCGTCGCCTTCCTTCAGGCGGCACCGTATTTCAACGAATTCGGCGCGGGCAACAGCTCAACGTCATACAGCTACTCGGAAAGCTACACAAGATCGACGTCCTCCGGCACCGAAAAGTCATTTGGTATCGGCATCACGGCGGGCTTTGAGACCCCTGCGGTCAAAACAGAGATGGAAGCGATGGTCTCCACCGCCATATCCGAAGAATTTACCGAATCGCGCACGACCGAATTCACCACGACGTTTGAGGCAAACAACAAAAACCAGGTCATCGTCCGCCGCACGCTCATGTACATATACTGCTATGACGTGTTGACCGGAATCGACATCTGGACCGGAAACCCGAAATACGAAACCGCATCGTTTGTTGTCAGCGTGCCGCAGTATCCCGTGCTGACCTCACTGTCGATGGAGCAGTACGACGCATTTGCCGAGGCATACAACGCGAAATACGGCAAGGGTGTTGACGGTTCGGCTCCGTATTATCTCGATATCATCTCAAAGAACAACGGCGCTCTCATGAACAAATATTACCTCAATAACGAGGGCAACCCGTTTGCTTATGCCTCCGATTTTTCAAAGTACAGAAACGGCTTCGCCATGACCAACAGCGGCAACTGGATGGGGCTTTCCCACTCCGGCGGCCTATCCACACTTGCTTACAGCACCTCTGTAAGCACCGAACAGTCAAGCACCGTGTCCGACAGCGCATCGTTGAACCTTGCCGTCTCGGTAGGCGCAAGCTTTGCCGGCTTCGGCGCATCGGCAGGTATAACCACAAGCATTTCGGCTCTCAAATCAAAGGGCATATCTACCGCGCAGGTAACGACAACCGCAACCTCCGGTACGGTTCAGAATCTCAGCGACGACGCGACCGAATACAATTTTGACTGGCAGCTCATCGGCTGGAAGACGGAACCCGGAGACGGATTGTTCAGCGGAGTTCCCTTCGTCGGATACGCGGTAAGAAGCGTTTCGGCTCCCCCGCCATGCGTCACCGACCTGCACGTTGAATACGACGGCACACCGGGAAGAGCATATCTTTGCTGGAATATGCCCAAGATACTTACGGGGCGCATAGCCGTACATAATTTTGACGTATACCGCGTTGACAACGGAAGCAGACAGTGGCTCGGAAACATAAACTGTGACAAGACCGGGTTTGCAATGTTTGAGGTGTCATCCACAAGCAGTCCCAGCGCCTCATACGTCGTGGTAGCCAAAAACGCGCAGACCGGACAGTGCAGTATAGACTCCAACGAAGTGCTCGTGATATTCGCCACGACAAAGGATCAGGTCAAAAAGCTGATAGAGGATGCCTACACAGACCTTACGGGCTCCATCAACGATCTGAAAACAGCCCTCGAAAGCGGTCAGGCAGAGGCTATCAAAAAGGCGATCGAGGATCTGACCGAGGCTTATAAGGCAGCGGACGATCTGCTGAAGTCGGAGCTCACCGAAGCGGATGCAGCGCTTGAAGAAAAGCTTAACGCAGTTGACGAGGCGCTGAAAAATGCGATAGACACGGTACAGGCAAACCTCGATAAGGCTGTCGCGGACCTCACAAAGCTGATAAACGACGGCGACAAAGCGAATTCCGATGCGCTTGCAAAGGCTATAAACGACCTTACAGAAGCATACAAGGCGGCGGACGCACTCCTCGGCTCCGAGCTCACCGGAAAGCTCACCGCGCTTGAAGAAAAGCTGACGAAAGCCGACGAGGCGCTCACGGCTGCCATTGACGAGGTGCGAAATAACCTCGACCGTGCGACAAGCGACCTCACCAAGGCAATAGCCGACGGCGACAAGGCAGGCGCCGAAAAGCTCGGCGAGGCAGTCGCCACGCTGACAAAGACCTATCAGATAGCAGCCGACCTTATGAAATCGGACATAAAATCGCTCACCGACCGTCTTGCGGCTCTCGAAGAGGCAATGAAGAAAGCCGACGAGGCGCTCGGCAAGAACATAAACGATGTAAAGAGCGAGCTCGAACGCGAGATCGAAGAGCTTCGCAACGATCTCAAGTCGCTCCGCGAGAGCTTTGACGCCAAAGAGCGCGAAAACGACGAAAAGCTTGCGGCGCTCGGAGCGGTAAACGACGCGCAGCAATCGAAACTCGGCAAGCTGAAGGCAGTCGCGGTGACCGGGCTGTGCATTTCGATCATCTCGTTCATGGGAGACATCGCGCTGCTCGTCCTCTTTCTCCGTCAAAAAAAGACGGGGCTCTGATACCCGATCTTCCGTAAAATAACGTCAGGCGGCTGTTAAAAGCATTGAGTTTTTAACAGCCGCCTATTTTGTCCTTTACAATACCCGCATTAGGTGATATAATAAAAACGGAAATAACCGACGCAGAGAGGCAGCATAAAATGAACACACAAAACCAATTCGGCTATACGGAAGACGAATCCGGCATATGGGAACCGACCGAGGACCTGCTCGACGGTACCGCAGTCGAGCGCCCGTTTGTCTTTATAAGCCTCAGAAGGTCGCCCGACGAGCTTGAGGGCGTGCTTCGGCGGTATGTGGAATCCGGCGCGGGCGGCGTGATCCCCTATCTGCCGGCAGACGCCGACGGCGAATTTACCGACGACCGCGAGGTCATAGCATCGCGCCGCCGCTTTTACGCCGCACTGCTTCCGCTTGCGAAAAAAGCGGGGCTGCGCGTCGCGCTCACGCTCGACAAGTATCTTCAGCGCACGTGGATAGACGTTGAGGATGCTCTTTACGAGGACGCGACGCGCGCGCAGGTGCTTACATGCCATTCATACCCCTGCTCCGACCGCGAGGAGGTCACGCTCACGCTGCATGACGGTATGCACGTGTCGGTAACGGCGCTGCACGAGGAGACGGGAGACACGGTCGATCTGCGCCCGATGGTAAACGGCGACGTGCTGACATGGAAAGCGCCCTTCGGCAACTGGTCGATAAACGAATACAACTGCATACCCGACCCCGAATCGCGGCGCGTGAACATTCTCTCATACGACGCGTCGATGAAGTTCATACGCGCGATGTGGACGCTGTTTGCCGACATAATCGAGCCGGAGCTGGGCAGCACGGTCACGATGCTGTGCTATCGCCACCTCTGCTTCGGCGCGCGCAACAGGCGCGACTGGGACTGCGACCTCAACCGCATATTTGAGGAAAGATACGGCTTTGACCCCGCGCCGTATTACCCGGCCCTCTTTGACTTTGCGGGCAACGACACACCGCACATCAAGGCGCTGTTTTTTGACTGCCGCGCGCATATGCTGCGCAACGGTTTTCTGCGCGCAATTGACGATTTTGCGGCGGAAAAGGGGCTTACCGTGTTCGGCAACATATCCGAACCAAAGCTTTCTCAGTGCTCGCCTATAACGGGCGACGCCATGCTTGACAACACCGTCTCTCCCTGCGGCGTTTTCGAACGCGCGTATCTCTACGGCATGAACTCGGTCAAGGTCGCCGCGGGCGCCGCCTTCGGACTGGGGCTTTGCGACGTCGGGTGCGAGCTTTTCCGCGATTACGGCGGGCTGCGGCGCGGGCTTTATCTGCGCGATGCCGAGCACGCCATTGCACGCGGCGCAAACCTCACCGCCATGCATCTGCCGCTGCCTACCGCGAAAAACGAAGAACCGATGGATCTTCTCTGCTCCTTCGGCAGGCGTATGCGGCGCGTGCTGCGCGGCGCACGCCAGATAGCCGACATTGCGGTGATCTACCCGATATATTCGCTGCATTCGGCGGTCAATCTTTATGACGCCGAGGCGGACGGTTACGAATACCCCGACACCCCAACCGGCGCCGACTATATGACTGTGATAAACACCGTCTGCCTTTACACCGGACACGACGTCACCCTTCTGCATCCGGACGCCGTCGCGGGACGCGCCGATGTTGACGGCGGGCTCCTCCGTATGCCGGGACAAAAGGAGGACGAGGCTTTCCGCGCTGTCATACTCCCCGCGTGCAAAATGTGCTCGCTTGCCTCAATGCGCGTGCTGCGCGACTATTACGAAGCGGGCGGCAAGATAATCGCCACCGGTGAGCTGCCGAGGCTGGCGTTTGAATACACTCCAGGCAACACCGATGCCGACCGCGAGCTCTGCGAGATCGTCGATCATATATTCGGCGAAAAGGCAAGCGATACGTCATATATAACCGACTACTGCCACAATAAAAACGAAAACGGCGGAGAAGCGTTTTTCCTTTACTTTTCAATGACGGCGGCGGACGGCACCGCAATGGTGGACAGCCGCGACATTGCCGACGCGCTGCGCAGTCTCGGAATAAACTTTGACGTTTACCTGCCCGATTTTCCGCGCTACGAGACCTCCGGCGCGCTCAACAACACCTACAACGAGTTCGTAAGACTCGGTCTTGAAAAGCACCTACCCGACGGCGGGCTTTACAGTCACCGTCATGCCAGACGCGACGGCGAGGACATTTATTTCTTCACCAACACGACCGATTTCGACGCCGAGGCAAAGGTTTATCTGCGCGGCGCGCACGCACCGCGTCTTTACAGCCCTCTCACGGGCAAATACAGCCGTTGTGAGTTCCGCCACGTCACCGTCGGAGGTGAGATATATACGGCGCTTGAGTTCACGCTTGCAACGACCGGCTGCGCCGTGCTCATATCGACCGACGAGGAGACGCGCCGCGCGGGTATAGATCCCGCATCGCTCCCCGACGAGACTGCAAGAGCCAAATCAAAATAAAATACGGGCTGCCCATGCGGATTTTTTCGCTCGGCAGCCCGCTCCTTTCAAAAAAATGCACCGTCAGGTTGTCATAGTAGATGAAAGCGAGGTAATTACCCGATGACAAATGAAGAAATGACACGCCTGCTCCCCTTGGTGCGCACAGGGGACGAGCGCGCCTGCGAGCAACTGTGGCACGGGCTCAGAATACCCGTATACACCGTTGCCGTGCGGATACTTGACGACCGCTATCTTGCCGAGGACGTCACGCAGGAGGTATTCGTCAGGCTTTTCCGCACTCCGCCGGGTGAGGAGGTGCACAGTCCGCGCGCGTGGGTGTTTGCCGTAACGCACAACACCGCGCTGAATATGCTGAAAAGCCGCCGTGTCCGTGCGGCAGAGCCGCTGTCGGAGGAGACCTCTCCCGCCGAGGCTGACGGCTGCGACACGCGCCTTGACATCGAAGCGGCAATGAAACGGCTCGAGCCGACCGACCGCGAGATCGTGACGCTGCACGCCGTTGCCGACGCAGGCTTTCGCGAGATCGCCGAGGCAGTCGGCCTTCCGCAGGGAACGGTGTATTTCAGATACCGCCGCGCGATATCAAAGTTGCGCGACCTGCTCGCCTGACACACGCTTCACACGAGGCATGCAGAGAAAGGAACTTATTACACAATGAAAAAAATCATATGCGCCGCAATTGCGGCAGTGATAGTGCTGGCAGCAGCGCTCCCCGTTATGGCGGGCGAGGTATCGTCGGCGCATGCTCCCGTCACAGAGCTCGCCCCTGCCGGAGCGGCGGCTCCCGCCGGCGACACCGCAAAGCTCACCGGCTTTCGCGGGCTTCTTGCCGAATGGAAAAAGAACGGCTTCCCCGAAAACGTCGCGGGCGTCACGCAGGATACGGTAACGAGTTATCACGAAGAAATTCTGATAACCCATTCCTCCGACGATTACACCGTGCTGGTCCTCGACGACTCGACGGAAGCGATCGACGCCATCCGCGCCATGTACATCGACGACGGCAAGGTGAACGTCCGTTTTTCGCGCACAGCGACGAGCACGGACGGCAAAAAGGTCACGATGGTGTATTCATACAACCAGCTCGCATTCATAGCCAACAAGGTCCTCGACGACCTCGAGGTGCGCGGCGACACCGTGAAGATATCCGACGGTGAGAACGCGCAGGCGGTCGGCGTGACCGTTGATGTGCTTGCGAACCGCGTGCGCATCACCCTTTACAGCTACAAGGGCAACGACGGCAAATTGCGCGACGCCGAAAACACGAAGAAAACGGCTGAATTCTATAAGCGGAAATACGGCAGCGACCGACGCATCGTGATCGCAAATATCACGAATAACCCGGACAACACCATCGAGATCGGGACCGTGCCTGCGATCTGGAGCGAGACCGTGAACCCCGATATAAAAGCGACCGAAAAAAGATTCCCCGTACGCGCGGAAAGCGACGCTTATGCGTACGCTGTCGACAGCGACCGCCCAAGGCAGCGTATATTCATCGTCGCGGCGGTCATCGCTGCCGTGCTCGGCATAGGAGCATTTACGGCGGCACGCCGCTCGGCGGTCCCCGTACCGGTCGGAGGGGCTGCGGTAAAAAGCGGAACTCACCGACGCCCGGACGAAAAAACCGTGCTCGCGGAGATAAAAGCCGCGGCACAGACGCCCGACGACCGACTGTTCGACAAAATAACCGGCAAAAAGAACTGACCCGCGATATATAACGATGGGGCTGTTAAAAACTCAATGTTTTTAACAGCCCCATCAATAATGCCACGGTATCACGCGCAGCGGCGTTCGCGGCGTGCGTGCGGCAGCACGCCGCAAAGCTGCCATTTTGCACTGCCCGATACATTCTTCACGCTCTCGCCGTCGCTGACGAAAACCACCGTGCCCTCGATATCCGTTCTGTGGACCTCGGCGCCGAGATCGGCAAGACGGCGAAGCACTGCCGCGTGCGGATGTCCGTAATCGTTCGCGGCGGCACATGATATCACCGCAAATCCGGGCGAGAGAGCCTCAAGCCATTCACGTGAGCTTGAGGTCTGCGACCCGTGATGCCCGACCTTGAGGATATCGCATTCAAGCTCGTCGCGCTCATATCTGCCGAGTATCAGCCCCTCGGTCTTCTCCCCCGCGTCTCCGGTGTATATCGCGGACACAGAGCCGAACTCCACCTTCACGACAGCCGACATATCGTTTTCGCTCACCGCATCCTCGTCGGCAAAAAGCACGTCGAGCTTCATGCCGCCGATCTCCTCCGTATACCCCGCCTCGGCTGCGCCGATGTCGGTACCGCGGCGCTCTGCCGCCTCGCAGAGGCGCGAATATGCGGCGGTATCTGTCCCGCGCCCGGAGATAAGCACGCGCCCGACCTCAAATCTGTCTATCACGGCATCGGCGCCGCCGATATGATCCTCGTGCGGGTGCGTGAGCACGGCAAGGTCTATGCGCCGTATGCCCGCACGCCGCATTTGACGGCAAAGCTCATCCTCGGCGTCGTTCGTGCCCGCGTCTATCAGAATGCAGCCCTCGCTTGTCACGACCGCGGCTGCATCCCCCTGACCGACATCGAAAAAATAAAATACCGCCTCTCCCTCGGCAATGCCGCTCCTGCCGCACAGCCACGCGGCAATGACCGCGATCACCAACACAGCCGCGATCGTTGCCGCCGCCGCGCGCTTGTGTCTTTTGAAAGCCGCGGCAAACAGATCGCCCGTAAGCGCTTCCGGCTTCGGTTTTTTTGCCGTCCCGACCGGCTTTTTCCCGTTTTTTGAGTTCATCCGTGCCGCTCCTCCGTCAATTTACTTCATATTACATTATACAACATCTGTCAACTGTCGGCAATGCCCGATGTGACGGGCGGAATATCCGCGCGGCATTTGCCGCCATGCTGTTTTTTGTAAAAAATGCTTGACAGGCAAAAAAAGCTGTGGTATAATAGTGAATTGATACGGGAACAGGCGTGTTTCCGTCTCCTTGCCGTACCGAAAAGGTACGGACGCCAAGTCCATAGGGAGGTTATAATATGGAAAAAGAAATCAAAATGAACGCATACGAATGCATGTTCATCGCGGACATCAGCGCCGGTGTTGACGCCGCCGCCCCCACGGTGCAGAAATTCGTAAACCTCATCGACACCAACGGTGAGATCGTAGACGTTGCCGAGTGGGGCAAGCGTCGCTTCGAGTACCCCATCAATGACAAAAACGAAGGATACTACACCGTCGTTACCTTCAAGGCTCAGTCCGATTTCCCCACCGAGCTTGAAAGACTTCTCAACATCGACGAATCCGTCATGCGCTCCATGGTCGTCAAGATCGACGACGCTGTAGCCGAGAGAGTCGCCCGCCGCGCAGCCGACAGAGCAGCAGCC
>CAJLZE010000059.1 GCA_905210995.1 uncultured Anaerotruncus sp. | reverse complement strand
ACGGAACGTCGGATAACGGCAGCCTTCCCGTGTCCGGGAAGGTGGTGCCGCAGGCACCGGATGAGGAGGTATGCAGGTTTTGCCGCAGGCAAAACCTACCAAATCAAAATAGGGGAGGGTGGGCTCGGGTGAAACCCAAGGTCGCCACTCCCGAAAGTATAATTTGATAATGTAGGGGAGGGGTTTACCCCTCCCGTTAAACGAATACAGATTTCATTCACGGGAGGGGCAAGCCCCTCCCCCACGGCTGCTGCCGTGTAGTACGATATGACTATTCGGGTTTATTCGCGCTGTGCAGCGGGATATAAAATTCTGATGTAACTATATCTCCACAGCAGATAAGAGCCTGCACTCGCGCCACCGTCGGGGTACACAGTTCAGAGCCTGCTCCAACGCCACCCGAGTTTTAAAGAACAGGGACGAGGAACTCGGAGGTGAAAGCGCCGTCTTCACTGTTGAACTTCACCCAACCGCCGTGCGCCTCGAGTATCGCCTCGGCACGATGGAGACCGAAGCCGTGTGCGCCGACCTTGGCGGTTTTGAAAAGCGAGCCGACCTTGACCTTTTTCTTTCCCGCAGCGTTCAGCATGTAAAAATACATCATTTTGCCCTTGATGCGGACGGAAAGACGGATAAACCGCTCCCCCTCGGCGGCACGGCAGGCTTCTATGGCGTTGTCAAGCAGATTTCCGACCACCGTGCTCAGCTCAACGTCGGAAAGCGACAGCCCCTCGGGAACGCACGCCTCGACCGTAACGGCGATCCCCTCTGCCTTCGCTTGCGCTATTTTGGCGGATAATATAGCGTCAAGCGTCACATTTCCGGTCTTTATCAGCGTATCTACATTCTGCAGGCTGCTGTCGAGCTGATCTATATACGCGATCGCACGCTCGACCTCGCCCGCCTCGAGCTGTCCCTTGAGCGTTTGCAGATGATGGTGAAGATCGTGCTTGTAGCCGCGCATTTCGCCGTGCACGGAGCGCACCTCGTCAAGATGCCGCCGCGCCTGCTCTTCTTCTATTTCGACAAGCTTAAGATAAGTCCTTTTTAGCAAACGGAACACACCTCACATTCTCGCAATAAACGCACGGTTCGCTTCGTCGTATTTTCCGCGCGCAAGCGGTATCACCGAACCGCCCTCAAGCGTCACCGACGTGCGCCCGATGCGCACGACAGCCCTGAGATTGACGATGTAGGAGCGGTGAGTGCGGAAAAAGTCGCCCGAGAGCCTGTCGCCGAAGGCGGAAATGCTCTCCTTTGTCCGATATTCGCCCGCCGCCGTGTGTATCACGATGTCGTGCAGAAAGGACTCGACATACAGGATGTCGGATTCATACAGCCTGACCGTCCCGCCGTCGCAAAAGATAACGACAGACGGCGGTTCGACCGCAAGCCTGCCGGCGGCACGCGAGAGCACCTCCGCCAGCTTTTCGTTAGCCACGGGCTTTATGAGATAGTGTAGCGCGTCAACATCGTACCCCTCGCCCGCAAGCTCAAAGTGAGAAGTGACGAATATTATCTCGGCACGGCAGCCGTCGGCACGCAGACGGCGCGCAAGCGCGATGCCGTCCATGCCGCGCATTTCAACGTCAAGCAGGAGAATATCATATTCACCGCGGTCCTCGCGCGCGGAAAGCAGAGCCTCGGCACCCGAAAAAGTATCTATCGCGCAGTCGATGCCCGCGGCACGGCTCCAATCGCTCACGACGCTGCCGAGCCTTTCCGCCTCGGCACGCTCGTCGTCGCATATCGCAATGCGGTAGCGCCGATAATTCATGTCTCCTCACCTCCCTGCAAACAGTCTATTCTTCACGATAAGTATATCACATTCCCGTGTTTTTTTCAAGCACACACGGCACGGTGCAGTGAAACGATACCGCAAAGGTATGATATCCGATACATTATAAGCATTGGACATGCCGCGCCGCCCGTGATATAATATTTAATGAAGAAGACCGCAGCCCGCATATCGTGCGCGGGGAGCGCGGAATAATATCAATAAGGAAAAGAGAAAACAAAAATGAAAACTCTTGTGGCATATTTTTCGGCAAGCGGAACGACAAAAAAGACCGCCGAGCGGCTTGCGGCGGCAGTAGGCGCAGACCTGTTCGAGATCAGACCGACAGTCCCCTACACCTCAGCCGATCTTGACTGGACAAACAAAAAGAGCCGTTCGACGATCGAGATGAGCGATCCCTCATCGCGCCCCGCCATTGCGGACAGGTGCGCGGGCATGGAGAACTACGACACGGTATACATCGGCTTCCCCATCTGGTGGTACGTCGCGCCGACGATCATAGACACGTTCGTGGAAAGCTACGATCTCACTGGCAAAACGGTCGTTCCGTTTGCCACCTCGGGCGGCAGCGGCATGGGCAGGACGGTCGAGGTGCTGAAAAAGCTCGCCCCCGGTGCGGACTGGAAGCGCGGCGGCGTGCTCAACCGTATGTCGGATGCCGAGCTTGCCGAATGGGCAAAAAACGCAAAGTAAGGCACGCGATCATCGAAATATCACACGAAAGGGACCGAAAATGAAATATATTACTCTCAACAACGGTGTCAGGCTGCCCTCGCTCGGCTTCGGCACATGGTGCATCGACAACGCAAAGGCAGCCGAGGCGGTAAGGACGGCGACAGAGCTCGGGTACCGGCACATCGACACGGCGCAGGCATACGGCAACGAGCGCGGCGTGGGCGAGGGCGTGCGCACCTGCGGCGTACCGCGCGCCGAGCTTTTTGTGGTGAGCAAGGTCGCAGCCGAAAACAAAAGCTATGAGACTGCCGCACGCTCCATTGACGAAACGCTCGAAAAAATGGGGCTCGACTACCTCGACATGATGATAATCCACAGCCCGCAGCCGTGGGCGGAGTGGCGCGGCGAAAACCGGTATTTTGCCGAGAACCGCGAGGTATGGCGCGCGCTTGAGGACGCCTGCGGCGCGGGCAAGCTGAGGGCGATAGGCGTTTCGAATTTTCTTGAGGACGACCTTGACAGCCTGCTGCCGCACTGCAAAATAAAACCCGCCGTCGATCAGGTGCTTGCGCATATCGGCAACACACCGAAAAAGCTCATCGCATACTGCGCAGACCGCGGCATTGCGGTCGAGGCATATTCGCCAATAGCGCACGGCGAGGCAATGAAGAGCGGAGCCATTGCAGATGTCGCGGCAAAATACGGCGTAACGCCCGCGCAGCTCTGCATAAAGTATATACTCGAGCTCGGGCTCGCCGCGCTGCCCAAGGCATCGTCGTATGAGCATATAAAGGAAAACTCCGAGCTTGATTTTGACATCTCTGCCGAGGATATGACCGCTCTCGGCAATATCGACTTCAAAAACTACGGCGAATACAGCTATTTCCCGGTATTCAGCGGGAAATAAGCGGGAAGAGCAGCAATCCCGGAACAGCATAAAAACGGACAAATACCCGACGGCATTTTTGCCGTACGGTATTTGCCCGTTTTTTCTGTTGCATCGAAGTATTTTATGTGATATAATTGTATTGCCACACAATCGAATAAAAATCCGATCAGGGAAAATACTTTTTGTGAAAAAAGTGCTTTCTCTCTTTTCTCGTACCCTGACGGATTGAGATTGTGTGGCAACAATGAGAGATACACTTTTTCGGTGCGTCCCTCATTGGGGCGCACTTTTTTGCTGCACCGGACATATTACGTTTTTATCCAAGCGCGCTCTTTGTAATTTGAATAAATAAAATAAATAAAAAAGTCAAAAAATTTCGATTCGATGACGAGAATGACAAACCCTGTCACTCACAGATAGTATAATAATGCTACAGAACCGTCAAACAGCATCGAGAGGACGTTTATGGGACATAGATCAAAATATGACCGGATACTGTCGTTGTATACCAAGATCATGTCCGGAGACGTGATCAGAAAAAGCGACGAGGCAGCGGATCTCGGCGTCAACGAAAGAACGATACAGCGCGACATTGATGACATTCGCGCCTTTTTTGACAACAACTCAACAAGCATAGGCTTCGGAAAGCAGATCGTATACGACCGCTCGCGCCGCGGATATCTGCTGCACGACGAAAATTGCAAATATCTCACGAACAGTGAGATACTTGCCGTGTGCAAAATGCTTCTTGAGAGCAGAGCGCTTGTCAAAGACGAAATGATGCCCATCATTGACAAGCTGATAAATTCCTGCACTCCGGAGCAGAGCCGCCGCAAGGTCGCCGCCATGATAGGCAACGAGAAATATCATTATTGCGAACCGCATCACGGAGTAAAATTCGTTAATATACTCTGGGATATCGGCGCGGCGATACAGGAGCAGCGGGTCATTGAGATAGATTACCGCCGGCTCAGGGAAAGCAAAACCGTTCACCGCCGGGTAGTGCCCGCGGCGATCATGTTCTCGGAATACTATTTTTATCTGGCAGCATTTCCTTACAACATAAAACGGAAATGCTGTTTTGAAGACCCGGGCGACATAAACCCAACCATCTATCGCATAGATCGTATAAAAAGCATGAAGACGACAGATACGGTCGTCAGAAAACCGTACTCCGATCTCTTGGACGACGGCGAGTTCCGCAAACGGGTACAGTTCATGTACGGCGGCAAGCTTCAGACGATACGGTTCAGATATTCCGGTATGTCGGTAGAATCCGTTCTCGACCGACTGCCTACGGCAAAAATACTCAGCGAGGAAAACGGAGTTTACACCATAGAAGCCGAGACCTTCGGTAAAGGTATCGAAATGTGGCTGCGCAGCCATGGCGACACGGTAGAGATCATCCAACCGTACAACGAGTCAAAATAATTATGCGTGATGTAAAAGCCCCGGATTCGGATCGGACTGCCGATGACCCGCAGGATCCGGATCCGACCGCATCCGATATTCCGTATCCTTTCTTGTCCGCGGCAGGTACTCTCCGACGCCCCGACACCCGGTAAATCCAAGACCTGTGACTGCCGCTGAATGCGGCAGCCACATTTTAATTTTCGCCGACAGATCTCTCTTTTAGTGCTTTTTCGACTTATTATTCTGAAAAACAACTATCATTTTTGTCGAAATTGTTGCAATCGCAGCCAGGCTGTGATATAATAAGTATAACAATATAATCCATCAAGAGCAGATTAATATGCAATATGCAGGGGCGATCACATTTGAGGAGGATATCATGAGCAAAACGGGATTTTATGCACATAAAACCGACGACGGACGGCTCCAGACCATTGCGGAGCACGCCGCGGGAACGGCGGAACGCGCCGGCAGAGCTGCGGGGGCCTTCGGCTTCGGCGATGCTGCGCGCGCAGCGGGAATGTTTCACGATGTCGGCAAATATGCGCCCGCATTTCAGGCCCGGCTCTGCGGCAGCCGCGAAGCATATGAACACTCGTCTGCCGGAATGTCTCTGTTCTTTGAAAGATCGAGAAAATGCCGCAGTTATGCCGACATGCTGCTTGCATATGCGATAGCGGGGCATCATGCAGGGCTGCCGGACAAGGGATCCGGCAGCGACACGGAGGACAGCGACACGTTTACGGCAAAAATAAAACGCCGCGCGGCGCTGGGCTGCGACTTCGGCTCTTACAGTGCCGAGCTCGGAGAACTGCCTGCCGTGCGCGAGCTGCCTGCGGCTTTTCTGCCGAAGCAATATGACTGGTACAGCTATCAGTTTCTCGGCAGAATGCTGTTTTCATCGCTTGTGGACGCGGACTTTCTCGACACGGAGGCTTTTATGTCCGGCGGCACCGCGGCGCGCGACGGCGGAGAGCCGTTTGACACTCTGCGTGATCGGTTTGAACGCTATATGGATCGCTTTTCGGGCAAAAGCGGCAAACTCAACGAAAACCGCGCAAAAATACTTGCCGACTGCCGGTGTGCCGCCGCGTCCGAAAAGGGAATATTCAGGCTGACCGTTCCCACCGGCGGCGGGAAAACACTGTCGTCAATGGCGTTTGCGCTCGACCATTTGCGCGCACACGGCATGAAGCGGATCATATATGTTATCCCCTATGTCAGCATCATACGTCAGACGGTCGGCATTTTTGAGAATATATTCGGAGAGCGCAACGTTCTCGGACATTACGGCACTGCCGATTTCGGGGGCGGTTGTGAGACCGGCGAGCGCTCACCCGCCGAGCTTGCCGCCGAGAACTGGGACAAGCCCATTATCGTGACCACCAACGTGCAGTTTTTTGAATCCCTGCACGCCGCAAAGCCCTCGCACTGCCGCAAACTGCACAGTGTTGCGGACAGCGTTATTATTTTCGACGAAGCGCAGATGCTGCCGGTCGGGCTGCTGCGCCCGTGCCTGCGGGCGATCTCCGAGCTTGTAAAGAATTACGGCTGCACAGCAGTCCTCTGCACAGCCACACAGCCCGCGCTCGAACGGCTGCTCGCGGATAACGGGATCACAGCGCGTGAGATCTGCCCCGACACAGCCCGTATGTACCCCGACTTTGCCCGCGTGCGTTACGAAATGCTCGGAAAATGCAGCGACGACGCAGTGTGTGAAAGGCTGCGCGCGGCGGGTTCGGCACTTTGCGTTCTGAATTCGCGTGCGGGAGTACGAAGCTATTATAATGCGCTCGCGGGCGACGGTGTGTTTCATCTTTCCACCTATATGACGCCGGCACACCTCGGGCGGAGCATCGAAACGATAAGGGAGCGTCTCGGACGCGGCGAAAAGTGTCTTGTCGTGTCAACCTCGCTTATCGAAGCGGGCGTGGACGTAGACTTTCCCACCGTTTTTCGTGAAATGGCGGGGCTTGATTCGATAATTCAGGCAGGCGGGCGCTGCAACCGCGAGGGACGGCGCGCGACAGACGAAAGCAATGTATACGTTTTTTCAAGAGAAGCTCCCTCCGAACGTTTTTCGGCGGTCTCCGCCATGACTGCGCGTGTGTACGAGCTTTACGGCGATATTTCCACGCCCGAAGCCATTCACGCTTACTTTGAGCGACTGTATGCGGTCAGCCCGTCGGAGGTGAACGACAAGCTGGACGAAAAGCGCATCCTCGCGCTGATAGATCAGCGTGAAAGCGATATGCGCGGGCTCAACTACCGCGAGATCGCGGAGCGCTTCCGCTACATATCGAAAGATCAGAAACAGATACTCATCCCGAACGGCGAAAATGCGGAGGCATGTGCTGCCGTGCGAAGCGGAAGGCTGACTCGCGGACTGCTGCGCCGTATAGGGCGAGATTCGGTCCCGGTCTACGAAAACGAATATAAAAAGCTCCGCGAGGCGGGAGTGCTCTCGCAGGAATGCGACGGAGCTGCCGTTCTTGAGGACCCGTCGTGGTATGACCCCGACTGCGGACTGACATTCCGCGATACCGGAGACGCGCTATTCGGGTAAAATAAAAAAGGTGCAGCGGAAGATGATCTCATCCGCTGCACCGGGCAGCAATAATTGAATAACAAATATTTCAACCCACTTGTCGGCGTTAGACATCAAAAAGAACGTTAGCGCCGCAAGACGTTTATATTATAATTGCTTTACGTTGTTTTTTCAAGAGAAAAGTGATTTTTTTCAAAAAAGTTATTGACAACGCGCAATCGTCGAGTTATAATAGAATAACAAATGAATTAAATGGAGGTGATCCGATGCCGGAACCCATAAGACTCAGAGTATTCGGCGATTATGCCCTCTTCAGCCGTCCGGAACTGAAGGTCGAGCGCTACAGTTACGACGTTATGACGCCGTCTGCGGCGCGCGGGATACTTGACGCCATCTATTACCATCCGGGGCTTCGGTGGTGCGTGAAGCGCATTATAGTCGAAAGACCGATACGTTTCACCAACATCCGACGCAATGAAGTATCAAAAAAGATACTTGCCTCAGATCTGTTTGCCGCCGCAAACGGATCCGAAAAGCCCGTTTTCATCGACCGCCGCGACGCAATAGCTCAGCGTGCGGCAACGGTGCTGCGGGATGTCTCATACGTCATTGAAGCCAACTTTGACGTGATCCCCGAAAAAATGGGTGCAGAGGACAACGCGGACAAATTCTACGCGATCTTCTGCAACCGCGCGCGCCGCGGCAGGTGTTATATGCAGCCTTTCCTTGGCTGCAAAGAATTTCCAGCCGCTTTTGAGCTGCTGACACCCGATTCCCGCCCGCCGGAGCCTATCGGAGAATCGCGTGATCTCGGCATCATGCTTTATGACATGGACTACGATGGCGAAGAGATCATGCCTATGTTTTTCCGTGCGGAGCTGAAGGACGGCGTGATGGACGTTGCGGGAAAGGAGATATTGCGATGATACTTCCCTCTCTTGTCTCCTATTATGAAGCTCTTGAAGCCAAAGGCGAGCTGAAACGCCCGGGTTGGAGCATTGTGCGCGTGAGTTACGCGGTGCTTTTGCGTCCTGACGGCAGCATTGCAGACATCGTCAGCCTGAAAAAGGACGAAGTGCGCGGCAAAAAGACCGTCTCGGTACCGCAGAATCTGTTTGCACCTGCGCCTGTTGTACGCACGGCAGGCATTCGCGCAAACTTTTTGTGCGACACGGCGGCATATCTTCTCGGAGCCTCTCTCACCGATGCCAAGGCACAGCAGAAATTCGAAGCCGCCCGTGAGCTGCATCTGCGCATCCTGAAAAATGCCGGCTCGGCTGCCGCCGAAACGCTGCGGCGGTTCTTTGAAAACCATCAGCCCACAAACATCGCCGCTATCGGGATACCCGATAATATTGCCGCAGAACTTGACAAGGGTGCGGTCGTGACCTTTGCGGACGAAGACGGATGCTATATGATGGACGATCCGGAGATCGCCGCCGCATGGGATGCGGCATACGGCAACGGCAGCGACGACGCCGTAACCGGCAGGTGCCTTGTTACCGGCAGGGAGGACATGATCGCCATTCTGCACGATAAGATCAAGGGCGTAGAAGGCGCGCAGTCAATCGGCGCAAGTCTTGTCGGCTTCAACGCTCCCGCATTTGAATCCTACGGTAAGGACGGCGGGCAGGGACTGAACGCTCCGGTCGGCAGATATGCCATGTATGCCTACACATCGGCGCTGAACTATCTGCTTTCGGGCCGTCACCGCACCCGCGTGGGTGATGCCACCGTCGTATGGTGGACGCTTGATGCGGACGATGTGTGCGAAGACTTCTTCGGTGATTTTTTGTACGGCAGTGACGACGATGAAACGCTGAACTCGGCAATGAAACGCATTCTGCGCGGAGAACCGCTCGATTTTTCGGAAACGACGCTGCGTAAACCGTTCTGCATCCTCGGTATTTCCCCCAACGCAGCAAGACTTTCGGTCCGCTTCTTTTACCGCGACACCTTCGGCAGATTCATCGACAACATCGCAGCGCATTACAGACGGCTCGAAATAGACAAATCGGAAAAGCAGCGCAGATATCTGACACCGTACCGGCTCCTGCTCGAGACCGTCCGGCAAAGCCGCGCCAAGGCGGTCTCTCCGCTGCTCGGCGGAGAGACCGTTTCGCCGAACGTGCAAAAACGCGCCAAGGCGGTCTCTCCGCTGCTCGGCGGAGCGCTGCTCGGTGCGATACTCAACGATTGGCGTTATCCCGAAGCGCTGTATGAGTCGGTGCTCATACGCATCCGCGCCGAGCACGAGGTGCCGTCCGGCAAAGCCGCGATCATCAAGGCATATCTCATCAAAAACACAAACTGTGGATCATATAAGGAGGTTCTTTCAATGGCACTGAACGAAGAAAGCACAAACCGTGCGTATGTACTGGGGCGGCTGTTTGCCGCACTGGAAAATGCGCAGTATAACGCAAACAAATCCTCAAACATCAGGGAGCGGTATATGACGTCCGCCTCGGCAACGCCCGCACTGGTGTTCCCCAGCATGCTCCAGACCGCCAACCATCACCTTGCCAAATCCGGCAGCGTAGCCGACGCAAAGCTGATAGCGACCCTTATGGACAAGCTCGAGGGCGGCGTTCCCTTCCCCGCGCGTCTTAACAACACCGAGCAAGGGCTCTTCCTTCTCGGCTACTACCATCAGACCCAGAAAAAATTCAGAGATATCGAAGAAGCCAAAAACAATAAATCAACAAACAAGGATAACACGGAGGTATGACCATGAGCGAGATCATTAAAAACAGATACGAATTCACGATCCTTTTCGACGTTGAAAACGGCAACCCCAACGGAGATCCCGATGCCGCCAACATGCCGCGCATCGATCCCGAAACCGGCCTCGGGCTCGTTACCGACGTGTGCCTGAAGCGCAAGATCCGCAATTATGTCGAGGATACCATGGAAGACGCGCCCGGCTACGGCATTTACATCAAGGACGGCGTGCCGCTCAACACATCCGACAAACGCGCATACACGGCAGTGCTCGGCGAGGGCAAAAAGCTTGAGAAAAAAGACCCCGAAATAGACCTGAAGCTGCGCGACTTCATGTGCGCCAATTTCTACGACGTGCGCACCTTCGGAGCCGTGATGACCACCTTTGTAAAGGATAAGCTCAACTGCGGACAGGTGCGCGGTCCCGTTCAGATCGGATTTGCGCGCAGCGTCGATCCTATCGTAAGACAGGAGGTCACCATAACCCGCGTCGCCATCACAACGGAAGCCGACTATGAGAAAAAAGACACCGAAATGGGACGCAAGCACATCGTTCCATACGCTCTTTACCGTGCCGACGGCTTTATTTCGGCAAATCTCGCGCGCCGCGTCACGCACTTCACCGAGGATGACCTCGAGCTCCTGTGGAATGCCATCGTCAATATGTTTGAAAACGACCACTCGGCGGCAAGAGGCAAAATGGCTGTGCGCAAGCTCATCATATTCAAGCATGATTCCGAGCTCGGCAACGCTCCTTCGCACCGCACGCTCGATCTTGTATCGGTAAAGCGTCGCGACGGCATTGAGACCGCGCGCAGCTATAATGACTATGAGGTCACCGTGAACGAGGCTGCCTGCCCCGAGGGCGTTCACATTTCATGCAGAGAGTAAATGACGGCGATCTCCTGATATCGGGATTGCAGCATTTCTCTTTCTGCCGCAGGCAGTGGGCGCTGATACATATCGAAATGCAATGGGATGACAACTACCTGACGGTTGACGGCAGCCTGCGCCATGAAAAGGCTGACGATCCCGAATTCACCGAAAAGCGCGGCGGGCTTATCGTCAGCCGCGCGATGCCGGTGCGTTCGGACCGTTACGGCATTGTAGGTAAGTGCGACGTTGTTGAATTCCGCGCCGACCCGAGCGGCGTTCCGATCGTGGGGCGTGAGGGGCTTTGGCTGCCGACACCCGTTGAATATAAACGCGGAAGATCGAAGGTCATCGACGCCGACAGGCTCCAGCTTTGTGCCGAGGCGATCTGCCTTGAGGAAATGCTTTGCTGTCCGCCTATACCGACCGCCTATCTCTACTATATGGAGACAAAACGCCGCGAGGCGGTCGCGCTCGACGACGGGCTGCGCGGCGCGGTGAGCCGTATGCTCACCGAAATGCGCGCGCTTTACGACCGCGGGTATACACCAAAGGTCAGACCGACGGCAAAATGCCGTGCCTGCTCGCTTGCCGATATATGCCTGCCGCGTCTGCAAAAGTGCCGGTCGGCATCGGCATACGTGCGGGACATCTGGGAAGGCGGTAACGACGAAGAATGAAAAAGCTGCTGAACACGCTGTATGTCACAACGCCGGACGCATATCTGGCGCTTGACGGCGAAAACGTCGTCGTCCGGCTTAAAGACGACGAGATCGGGCGCGTTCCTCTGCATAACCTTGAAAACATCGTAACGTTCGGCTGGCAGGGGGCAAGCCCCGCGCTCATGCGTCATGCCTGCGAGCTCGGCAAGGGGATCGCTTTCTTTTCGGCAGGCGGACGCTTTCTCTGCCGTGCCGAGGGCGAGGAGCGCGGCAATGTGCTCCTGCGCCGCGAGCAATACCGCATTGCCGACGATGAGAGGCGATCACTGCCCGTTGCCGTCAATATGATAGGCGCCAAAACGGCAAATGCCCGCACGGTGCTGAACCGTTTTCTGCGGGATCACCCGCTCTCCGCCGACGGCGAGCCGATACGCGCCGCAGCCGACTATCTGCGGGATTCGCTGCCCGAGATACATGCCGCCGCGGATACCGACACCCTGCGCGGGCTTGAGGGCGTAAACGCAAGCCGATATTTTTCGGTATTTGACACTATGATACTGCAAAACAAGGCGGATTTCCGCTTTGTGAACCGTGAGCGGCGCCCGCCGTGCGATCCGGTAAACGCAATGCTCTCCTTCTGCTACTCGATCTTTGCCAATGAATGCGCCTCGGCGCTGCAATCGGTAGGGCTTGATCCGTTCGTGGGCTTTATGCACACCGACAGACCGGGGCGCAAGTCTCTCGCACTCGATATCATGGAGGAATTCAGAAGCGTCATGTGCGACCGCTTCGTGCTGTCGCTCATCAACCTGCGTCAGATAAAGATCTCGGACTTTACCATAAAGGAAAACGGCGCCGTGCTGCTTGGCGACGATGCACGAAAAGCATTCCTCCGGGCGTGGCAGGAGCGCAAAAAGGACATGGTCGTTCATCCGTTTCTCGGCGAAAAATGCCCTTGGGGCATCCTGCCGTTCATTCAGGCGCAGCTTCTTTCGCGTTATATACGCGGCGATCTGGACGAGTATCCGCCGTATCTGTGGAGGTAACAGCATGCTTGTCGTGATAACGTACGATGTAAGCACCGAGACTGCCGCCGGGCAGAAACGGCTGAGACGCGTTGCCCGCGAGTGCCAAAACTACGGACAACGTGTCCAAAATTCCGTGTTTGAATGCCACCTTGACTCGGCAGAGCTGCGCACCGTTGAGGCTGTGCTCGAAAAAATAATAGACAAGGAAAAGGACAGCCTGCGTTTTTATGTAATCGGTTCGTCATATGAGGGAAAGGTTAAGCACATCGGTGCACGCCCCTCCGTAGATGTGACCGACACGCTGATTTTTTGATCTGCCATGGCGCGAACCCGAAGTAAACATAAAAAGCCCGGTAGGTTCGCGCAAAAATACCGGCAGTTTAAATGACTTTTTTCGGTTCAAAACGATGCTTTTCGTCCCGAAGACAAGCCTCGTTTGGTAACCGTGTTGCAATATTGCCGTTCGGATCGTGAATATCTGTGCAATATTGCTGTCGCTCCCCTCGCGGGGAGCGTGGATTGAAATAAGGATTTACCAACTTTCTACGCCCGAGGATGAGCGTCGCTCCCCTCGCGGGGAGCGTGGATTGAAATGGGCTCCCCGGCAGCGGTAAAACTATGTTTGCCGTCGCTCCCCTCGCGGGGAGCGTGGATTGAAATCGTGGGCACTAACAATGTACTCGCCCTGTGGCTCGTCGCTCCCCTCGCGGGGAGCGTGGATTGAAATTGTGCCGCATTGGTCGGCATGGTACTTGATATAAGTCGCTCCCCTCGCGGGGAGCGTGGATTGAAATTATTATCCATTACGGTCACATCCGTAATTTGCTGGTCGCTCCCCTCGCGGGGAGCGTGGATTGAAATGAAATTTTGGGAAAAGTCTCGGCTATCAAAGCCGTCGCTCCCCTCGCGGGGAGCGTGGATTGAAATTTCGCAGGGAGTAAAAAAATGGGAATAAATACAAGTCGCTCCCCTCGCGGGGAGCGTGGATTGAAATTGGAATTTTTGAAGAAAATCCGCCATTACGATACGTCGCTCCCCTCGCGGGGAGCGTGGATTGAAATTTCCGATGAGTGTCATCATGAATTTGTAAAAGATGTCGCTCCCCTCGCGGGGAGCGTGGATTGAAATACGGGTAACATA
>CAJLZE010000058.1 GCA_905210995.1 uncultured Anaerotruncus sp. | reverse complement strand
CCGTTTAGTGCAATGTGATTTTTCAGGTTTAGCCGTGCCCGGCACGGCTAAACGCGGCGGGGCAACAGAACGCAAAATACTGATCTGACTTTATTCCCCGCCTACCATCGGGGTGTGAAGGTCAAAGTCTGCTTCAACATTACCCGAGTTCAAATCAAACGCGGGCGAGCTTCTTTTTGTATTCGGGTTCGGCTTCCTCGGCGATGCCCATGCGCTTTATCTTGCGCGAGGAATTTTTGGGGAACTCGGTCGGGCGTACGATATACATCGTTATCCGCTTGTAGTGCTGAACGGTGTTGTTCACTTCCTCGACGGCGCGGGTGAATTCGGCATCGATCTGTCCCTGGGTGTAGCCTCTGCCGTATGTCTCAACGAAATGAGCGTCATCGGGGTGGAGTATCGCAACGATATCCCACGCGCCGCGCTGCTCGTTGAAGTAGCCGACAACGACCGCTTCGGCGATGAAGGGATTGCGGCAGAGATATGTCTCAAGCTCCTCGGGGAAGATGTTCTTACCGCCGGGGGTGACGATGACGTTTTTCTTTCTGCCGGTGATGTGCAGGAAGCCGTCCTTGTCGATATATCCGAGGTCGCCCGTGTAGAACCAGCCGTCGCGTATGACCTCGGCCGTGAGATCTGGGCGGCGGTAATAGCCGAGCATCACATTGTCGCCCTTGTAGCGTATCTCGCCGGTGCCGTCGTCCTGAACATCATATATGTCGAGCACGCCGTTGGGGGTGGCAAGCCCGGCGGAATCGTCGCGGTAGTAGTCGTCCTTGTTGACGGCTGCAAGCGGGGCGCACTCGGTAAGACCGTAGCCCTGAATGGCAAGCAGACCGAAATCGCGCAGCCCCTTCATGACCTCGGGGTCGGCAGCGGCACCGCCGCAGATGAACATTCTTATCCTGCCGCCGAGTGAGTCATGGATCTCTGCAAAAACACGGCGCTTGATACCGAGACCCGCATGGCGGGTCAGCTTGATCGCATTCTGCACCTTCTTTTCGATGCCCTTGCGGCGGATGTTCATCCAGATCTTGTGATAGATCGTTTCAAGCAGTATCGGTACGCAGCATACGATCGTAGGGTGGACCTCCTGCATATTGCGCGTGATGTAGCGCAGACCTTCGCAGAACGCCACGCAGCAGCCGCGCGAGAGCGGGAAGAGGAAGCCGCATGTGCATTCGTAGACATGGTGCATCGGCAATATCGAGAGAAATACCTCCTCGGGACCGATGTATGCCATCTGTGCGACCTCGCTCAGGTTGAAGCAGATGTTGCGCTGCGAAAGCATGACACCCTTGGATGTTCCCGTCGTGCCGGACGTGAATATGAGCACGCTCATGGCATCGGGGTCGATGTAGGAACGTAGATAGTCGCGCTCGCCGTTGAGCAGTCGTTCGCGTCCGGCTGCTATAAGCCCCGGGATAGCGTCGAACGAAAATTTTGCCACACTGTCGGGGAGCGTCGATACCTTCTGCTCGAGACGTGGGGAATAGAATATTGCAGCAGCTTCGCTTATGGAGGCAATGTTGCAGAGCTCCTCTGCGGGCAGCTCCTTGTCTGCGGGAATGATAACGCCGAGACCGGCAACGACCGCGATATAGACGGTCGCCCAGTCAAGACAGTTGTCGCCGGTAACTATTATGCGCTTGCCGGAAAGCCCGCGTGCCCACAGCTCGGTGCCGAGAGCCTCGTACATATCTCTGAAGCGTGAATATGTGACGGTTTTGTATTCGCCGTCGGTTTTTTGCATAAATGCGGGTCGCTCACCGTAAAGGCGCTCGCTCGCGCACAGCGCCGAACGGATGTTTTCGATCTTTCTGCATTCGTGATATCTGATCTTTGGCATAGCTCTCCTCCGTACAGAGAGATTTTATAAGTATTATACCATAAAATATTGTTTAAAATAGCGTGAATATGTTGCCGACCCGAGACTAATAAGGTGCGTTCGTGTAATATTTTTATCGGGTGATGCGCGGGGACGTCAAATATCGCTGCCGAGTATGCCGAGCGCGCCGATGAGCAGCTTTGCGGCGGTGTCTGCGCTCTCCTCGGCGAATTTGTCGAAACTCGCGGGCGCCGAGCCGTCGGCAAGGTCGGACACCGAGCGCAGCACGGCAAAGGGAACGCCGAAGGCGTATGCCACCTGAGCCACGGCGGAGCCTTCCATCTCGCATACGTCGGCTCCGAACGCCCCACGTATGTCCGCCCTGACCTCGGGGCTTGAAACGAATCTGTCGCCCGAGGCTATGACACCGCGGCGGCAGGCGATTCCGAGCTTCTTCGCTGCTGCCACGAGCGCGTCGGTGATCTTTTGGTCGGTCGGCAGCATTATTATATCCTCGCCGTCCGGGTAAAAGACCGTGCCGCGCGCGTCGCCGAGTATGCCGTAGTCAAGGTCGTGCGTGCAGAGCGCCGATGCGGCTATCGCCTCTCCCACCGAGAGATCGGGGGCAAGACCTCCGCCGACGCCGATATTGATGATCGCCGAGGGACGGTATTTCTGTATCATGACCGCTGCAGCCGTCGCCGCATTGACCTTGCCGACGCCGCACTGCGCCAGCGCGCAGTCATGTCCGGCAAGTTGTCCGGTGTAAAAGGTGTGCTTTCCTATCTTTTCGCTTCTTGTCTCTGTCATTTTGCCGAGAAGGAGCGAGATCTCGCAATCCATTGCGCCGAGTATTGTTATCATGGTGTCTCCCTGTGTCGTGGTGTGTGATAGCGGAACGGCAGCCCGCGTCCGGTCAGATCCCCTTTTCCTGTTTTTCGTATATGAAGGTCTGCGGGCGCGAGTCGAGCACCGCAAGATATTTCTCCGCTTCCGCTTTTGCGGCGGCAAGCGAAAGGCAGCGGTAATTTCCGCATTCGCGGCGGTGTGCGCCGGGAACGGCGCCCGTGTGGGCGGTGATGTCCGCAAGCGCCTCGCGCAGCGCCGCGAGCACCGAGGCATTCAGTGTGTCCGTGTCCTCGCCCGCCGCCTGTCTTACAATGAGGTAAAATCCGGTGCGGCAGCCCATCGGACCGACATAGATCACGCACCCGCCGAGGCTGCCCGAGCGCATATATGTCGCAAGCATATGCTCGAGCGAGTGCATCGCCAAAGGCGTCATGTAGTCGCCCGCGTTCGGACGGCGCATTCTCAGGTCGTATGTCACGGCGTCGCCGTCAACGCGGCTGACATATATTCCGGGCGTGAGGCAGTCGTGATCGACCGCAAAGCTCATGATGCGCGGAGTGATCTTTTTCGTATCCGGCATATCAGAATCTCACCTTTCCCATAACGGTGACCGAGGGATTGTAAAAACGGCAGATGCCGAGCATTTTTGACGTCGCCTCAAAGCGCACGACGCATTTCGTGCCCTCCTCGTTGCGGAAGGTCATGAAATACGCATCCTCGGCGCCCGGAGCCGATATGCAGTTATACTCCTTATCGGGAGAGAAATATTTTATCTTGTCCGCATTCGCCTTGTTGTCGGGGGCTATGGCTTCGGCGTCCTTTATCATGAATTCGGTGATCTTTTTGCGCGATCTGCCGCCGTATATCTTGCAGAAGGTCACTCTGCCCGACACGACGGTGTACTCGTATTCGATAGATACATATCTCCATGTGAAGAAAACGAGCATCCATGTCGCAATTGCGAGAAAGGCGCACATGGGCGCAAAGAGCGCACCGACTTTCGACGTCGCAACGATCACAAGTATCACGATGGGGAAGAGGATATAGAGGGTTATGAGTCCCGCGCGGCGCAAACGCAGCCGGGGCGTCTTTTTTTCGGATATCGTGTATTCATAGGGTGCTGTTATGTCCTGCATTTTTTCGTTCCTTTACCGCATATATGAATTTTGCTTTACGGGGAGAGCGCTGCGTCTCCCGTGAATAATTATAACCGACATTTGCACCGATGTCAACCGTCGGCGCGGTATTAACAAAAAAGCGGACGGATATTCCGTCCGCTTTTTTGTTCCGGCTCAGGAAACGACCACGTACATGACTATAACGACAAGCGCAAATACACCCGCGACGATGGGGGTGAGGATGTTGAGCAGCTTGTCAAGTCTGCTTCCTCTTTCTTTGCCGAGGAAGGTGTCCGCTCCGCCGGCGATCGCGCCGGAAAGTCTCTTGTCGGTGCCGGACTGCATAAGCACGGCAACAACGAGAAACAGAGCCATGACCAAAAGAATGATGCCCATTACGATCTCAAAGACTGTCATTTCTGTATCCTCCGAATTTATGATTCCCGCTCCGTCGCGTCCGTTTTTGTTGCTGACCCTTCAGACGGCGGAGCGATCCGATGCGTATTTCAGATTATATCATATTTCCGGATGAATGTCAACACGGGACGGCGAAAAAGGGCAAAAAAGTTGATGAGCTACGTTCCGTCGCCGTCCGTATCGCCGGATACCGCTCAGCGCTCAAGGTCCGCCGGCGTAAATGTTCTCGGTAAGAGCTCTGAAAGGGTGTAGCGCTCGTATTCTCCGTCGCGCCCGGTGTCGAGCAGGATAAGGAACTCGTCGGGGCTGCAGAACTCCGCCATCACCTGACGGCAGACGCCGCAGGGCGGGAATACGCCGGTGATGTTTTTATCTCTGCCTCCGCAGACGGCAATTGCCGAAAATTTGCGCTCGCCCTCGCTCACCGCTTTGAAGAACGCGGTGCGCTCGGCGCAGTTCGTCGGCGAATATGATGCCGCTTCGATATTGCAGCCGGGGTAGACCTTGCCGTCGGCGCAAAGCAGCGCCGCGCCGACCGTAAAGTGCGAATACGGCACATAGGCATTGTCCATTGCCGCGCGCGCGGTCTTTATCAGCTCGGACGGCGGAACGGCAAGGTTTGCCGCAAAGCCGTGCGAACGGGTGGAAAAGTCAACGCCGAGAAGGTCGCATACCGTTGCGGCAATGTTGTCAAAGCCCGCACGGGTACCGAGGTTCTGCGGTTCGATATCTCTGCCGGCGATGATCAGCGGGATATACTCTCGCGTGTGGTCGGTGGTCTTCATAAAGCGCGGGTCGCAGCCGTGGTCGGCTGTTATCATCACAACGTCGTCCTCACCGAGGGTGGGAAGGAAGCCGCCGAGCCAACTGTCAAATTCGGATATCGCGTTCGCATAGCCGTCGGGGTCGCGGCGATGACCGAATTTTGAGTCGGTATCAACGAGATTCACAAAGCAAAGCCCGTGAAAATCGCGCGCGGCATATGCCGAGGTCTTTTTCATGCCGTCGGCATTGTCCTCGGCATAAACGAAATCGGTAAGCCCGCGGCCGGCAAAAATGTCGTGTATCTTGCCGACGCCGAGCGCATCGAGCCCCGCGTCGGATACCGCGTCGATAAGCGTTTTTGCGGGAGGCTCGAGCGAAAAGTCGTGGCGGCGCGGGGTGCGCACAAAGTTGGGGAATTTGCCCTCGAACGGGCGCGCGATCACTCTGCCGACAGCGTATTTGCCGGTAAGCAGGCGGCGCGCGATGCGGCAGTATTCGTAAAGCTTTTCGGGCGGCACGATATCCTCGTGCGCGGCGATCTGGAACACGCTGTCCGCCGAGGTGTAAACTATGAGGTCCCCCGTGCGGAGGTGCTCCTCACCGTAGTCGTGAATGACTGCCGTGCCGGAATACGGCTTGTTGCAGAGCACGCTGCGGCCTGTTTCTTTTTCGAATTCGCGTATCAGCTCATCGGGAAAGCCGCCGGGAAAGGTGGGCATGGGCGTGGGCGAGATAACGCCCGCGATCTCCCAGTGACCGATGGTGGTGTCCTTGCCGCGCGAAAGCTCGGAAAGACGTGCAACGGCGCCGTCAAAGTGTGCGGGCAGCACGCCGCCGGGGATCTTCGATGCCTGACCGTCGATATTGAAAAGCCCGAGGCGCGTCAGGTTCGGCGCGTTGAAGGCGGGGCTTGACGCAACGCTGCCGAGCGTGTCGCCGCCGACGTCTCCGCCGTCCGCCACAATGCCGAACTCCGCCGCGTCGGGAGCTTCTCCTATTCCGAAGCTGTCAAGAACGATCAAAAATACTCTTTTTGCTTTTTTCATAACAAACCTCCGAACGATCAAAAGAAGTTATTGGTGAGAGTAAAAGTAAGAAGTGAAAAAGTAATGCACTTTTCAGTTTTCGGTCCGCTTTGCGTCGAGCGCGACTGCCGTTTCGAGCGCGACCTCCATCATCTGCGTGAACGAGGTCTGTCTTTCCTCGGCGGTGGTCGCCTCGTGGGTGAGCAGATGGTCGGATATCGTGCATATGGCAAGTGCGTTCTTGCCGGCGCGCGCGGCGTTCATATAAAGAGCCGCCGCTTCCATTTCAACAGCCATGACGCCGAGCTTCTGCCAGTGTGCCGACGCCTCGGCGTTGTCGCCGTAGAAGGTATCCGACGAAAGCAGATTGCCCACGTGATAGCGCGCACCGAGACGCTCGCAGGCGGCGACTGCCTCGCGCATCATGCCGAAGCTCGCAATGGGGGCGAACGTGCCCTCAAGGCAGTACTGTGCGGCAAAGTTCGAGTTTGTGCAGGCGCCCTGTCCTATAACTATGTCGCGCACGCGGATATCCTTCTGCATGGCGCCGGCAGAGCCTATGCGCATTATGTTTTCAACACCGAAAAAGTTGTAGAGCTCATAGCTGTAAATGCCGATAGAGGGCATTCCCATGCCCGACGCCATAACGCTGACGCGCACGCCGTGATATTTTCCGGTGTAGCCCTGAATGCCGCGCACGTTGTTGACGAGGCGCGCGTCCTCAAGATAATTTTCCGCTATGAATTTTGAACGCAGGGGGTCGCCGGGCATCAGCACCGTCCGTGCAAAATCCTCCGGGCGGGCGTTGATATGCGGGGTTGGATAAGCTGACATCGTGGGTTCCTCCTTGAATTATTATTATTTTTTATTGTGTTTGCTGTCGTCACGCTGCCTTGCAACGGCGCGGCTCCAGCATTTATAGCACATTGCGACATACGAATCGTTGCCGCCGAGAAATACCTGCTCGCCCTCTGTAAGGATGCGTCCGTTTTCGTCCATGCGGGCGTTGACGGTCGCCTTCATGCCGCATTCGCAGACGGTCTTTATCTCGGTTATCGAGTCGGCGATCTCAAAAAGGCGGCAGCTTCCGGGAAAGAGACGGGTGCGGAAGTCCGTGCGCAGACCGAAGCAGAGCACGGGGCGGTCGAATTCGTCGGCGATGCGACGCATTCCGTCCACCTGCTCGGGCGTGAAGAACTGCGCTTCGTCCGCAATGACCACATCGTCCCGGTCATGACCGTCGCAAAAGCGCGCAAAGAGATCGTCGGCGGGGGTTATTACGTCGCACACGGCTGAAAGCCCTATGCGCGAGCGCACCACATCGGCGCCGTCGCGGGTATCGGTGGAGGGCTTGATGAGCCACACGCGCATTCCGCGCTCTTCATAATTGAACTTTGTTATCAGCGCCTGCGCGGTCTTTGACGACCCCATGGCGCCGTATTTGAAATAAAGCTTAGCCATTGCTGCCGCGGGCGGGAGCTCAGCTCTCCTCCTCGTCCTTTCCTTCCATAAAGTATGCCGCTTCCATGTCGGCGACGCAGAGAGCAAAGGCGAGCGGGAACATTTCAAGCGCCTTGCCTACGGTGCCGTTGTCCTCGGGACCCGAAAATCCCATGTGATAGCGTATCGCAAACGCCTCGTCGCGCGTGAGCCTCATAAAGCCGGATATGATATAGACTGATTTTTCGCCGTGACCGTAGGGCAGGCGGTCGTCGATGGTGTAATAGGGAACAGCCGTCCACACGCCGTTCTTTTTGACGTTGCGGCTCTCGACACGGTAAAAATTGACCTTGCAGAGGTCGTGCAGCAGTGCGGATATCGCAATGCTCTCCTCACTGTACTGAATGCCGTACTCTTTTTTCATGCGCGGGCGCGCAAGCTGATCGCACAGGCAGTCGTAAACATTGAGGCTGTGGCGGCATAGACCGCCGACCTCTGCGCCGTGATAGCGCGTTGATGCGGGCGCGGTAAAGAAGTCGCTCGACTCGGAGAGAAGAAAGCGGAGAAGATCCTCCGCGCCCTCGCGTTTTATTTTTTCGCGGTATATGGATACAAACCGCTCCTTGTCTGTCATTTCGGACATTCTGAATGTTATCTCCTTGTAATGATATAGAGGTGAGACAGATCCGCGGCGAGGATTTTACAGATCGTAAATAATAACCTCTCACCGCCGCAGATGCCTGCGTCGCGTGTCAGTTCTGCGGGTCGACGTATTTCCAGAGCTTGCGGAAATAATCCGCGCCCGACCAGACGGTCATGATGCCGGAGAATATACCGGAGACCGTTGAGATCGGCTGAAGCGCAGCCATGCTCCCGCAGCCGGGAATGAGGTTCCAGATCAGCGGCTCGGCAAGCAGTGAGGACACGGTGACGATCTGCGATACGGTCTTGATCTTGCCGAGTATGCTCGCGGCGACGACGACTCCGCGTCCTGCTGTAACAAGGCGGAGCGAGGTCACGCCCAGCTCGCGGAAGATTATTGCGATGAGGACCCAGAAAAGCCATGCCTTTACGTTTTCATAGCGGTAGAACACTGCCATCATGGTGCCGATCACCATAAATTTGTCGGCGAGGGGGTCGACGAGCTTGCCGAAATCGGTGATGAGCCCGCGCTTTCTTGCAATTTTGCCGTCAAGACAGTCTGTGAACGACGCGGCAACAAACAGCGCGAATGCAATGAGGCGCGACACCGTCTCGGGCACGAGCGAGGCGGGCAAAAGCACTGCCGCAATGCAGAATGGAACCATAATGAGCCGCGCCAGCGTCAGCCGGTTCGGCAGATTCAGCTTCGGGTTATCTTTACTCATAAAAACCACCCCGTTTTTGTTTTTATTTTGTTTCGGCGACACCGCAGAGGTCGTAGTCGAGAACATCCGTGATCTTTACGTTCACAAACGAACCGGGGGCGATCCTGCCGGGCGCGCGGAAGTATATCTTGCCGTCGATCTCGGGGGCGTCGGCATAGCTTCTGCCGTAGTGCATATCGGATACGGGGTCGAAATCCTCGCAGAGGACGCGCTGCGTCGTGCCGATGAGCGAACGGTTGCGCGCCTCGCTGATCTCAAGCTGATCGCGCATGATGATGTCGGCGCGGTCCTGCTTTACCTGATCGTCGATCTGATCGGGGAAGGACGCCGCGGGCGTTCCCTCCTCCTGCGAGTAGGGGAAAACACCGAGGCGTTCGAATTTCGTTTCGTTCACAAAGCGGCAAAGCTCCTCGAAATCCTCCTCGGTCTCGCCGGGGAAGCCGGTGATAAAGGTCGTGCGCAGCACGATGCCCGGCACGTTGTCGCGCAGGCGCTTTATGACGTCGCGTATCATTGCCGAATCGCCGTGGCGGTTCATGCGGCGAAGCACGCTGTCGGAGATGTGCTGAAGCGGGATGTCAACGTATTTCAGCACGCGCGGGTTGTCGCGTATTTCGGCGACGAGCTCGTCCGTCACCTTGTCGGGGTAGCAGTAGAGCAGGCGGAAATATACCGTCTTTGTCGCTGCGGTCAGCTCGCGCAAAAGCCGTGCAAGCGAATATTCGCCGTAAAGATCTACACCGTAGCGGGTGATGTCCTGCGCGATTATGCTTATCTCGCGTGCGCCGAGCGCTTCAAGGTCGCGCGCCTCGGCAACGAGCTCCTCTATGGGGCGGCTGCGGAATTTGCCGCGTATAGAGGGGATCGCGCAGTAGGTGCAGCGGTTGTCGCAGCCCTCGGCTATTTTGAGATATGTCCAGAACTGCGGCGTCGTCAGCACACGGTCGCCGCCGAGCTTCACCTCATCCTTGGGAAGGAACGATGAATATCCGCGCTGTCCTTTACCCACCTCGCGCACGGCGTCGACTATGTCGTGTATCGAGCCGACGCCCAGCACGGCATCGACCTCGGGAAATTCCTTGAGCACCTCGTCGCGGTAGCGCTCTGCCATGCAGCCGGTCACTATCAGTCCGCGCAGAGTATGGTTTTTCTTGAGCCATGCGGCGTCGAGTATGTTGTCTATCGACTCGCGCTTTGCCGCTTCTATGAAGGCGCAGGTGTTGACCACGATTATGTCCGCCTCGGTCTCGTCGGGGGTTATCTCGTATCCCGCGATCCTCAGCTCGTTGAGCATGACCTCGGTGTCGAGCTGATTTTTCGGGCATCCGAGTGAAATAAAACCTATTTTCATTGTGATTTTTATCCTTAATTTGATTTTTGGACTGTCATACGGGGCACCTGCCCGCAGGGGAGGCGACCACCGTTTTTTACAGTGTGACGAAGCCGAGCTTGCGTCTCACCTTCGTGAGCGTTTTTCTCGCGTAATACGAAGCCTCCGCGGCGCCCTTCTTCATGACCTCCTCAAGGTATCCCTTGTCGGCAAGCAGGCGGGCGTATTCCTCACGCACGGGAGCCAGCCTGTCGGCGACAGCCTCGCCCACGGCAAGCTTGAAGTCGGCGTAGCCGCGCCCGTCGAACTCGCGTTCGATCTCGGCGTCGGTCTTGCCGGTAACGCAGGAGTAAATGGTCATAAGGTTGCCGACGCCCTCCTTGCCATCACCGCGGCGCACCTCGCTGTCAGAGTCGGTCACGGCGCGGCGGAACTTGCGTATAACGGTGTCGCGGTCGTCGAGAATGCGCACGACGGCGTTTTCGTTCTCGTCCGATTTGCTCATCTTTTTTGTCGGGTCGGCAAGCGACATTATCTTTGCGCCCGAGGTGGGGATGAGCGCCTCGGGTGAGGTGAATGTGTTGGGATAGAGCTGATTGAAGCGGTCGGCGATGTTGCGCGCCAGCTCGACGTGCTGCTTCTGGTCTATGCCCACGGGCACGACGTCGGTCTGATAGAGCAGGATATCCGCCGCCATCAGCACGGGGTATGTGAAAAGCCCCGCGTTTATATTGTCGGCATGCTTTGCGCTCTTGTCCTTGAACTGCGTCATGCGTGAAAGCTCGCCGAACATGGTAAAGCAGTCAAGCATCCATGCCATTTCGGTGTGTGCGGGAACGTGCGACTGCACGTAAAGGGTGTTCTTCTCGGGGTCAAGGCCGCACGCCATATAGAGCGCAAGCGTCTCGTATGTGCGGCGGCGCAGGTCGGCGGGGACCTGTCTCACCGTTATCGCGTGCTGATCGACCACGCAGTAAAAGCATTTGTATTTTTCGGAGAACTCCGAAAAATTCTTGATAGCGCCGAGATAGTTGCCTATCGTCAGGTTTCCGCTGGGCTGAACGCCCGAAAAACATACTTTCTTATCGTCGAGCATGGTATTTATCCTCTTGAAAAATTATAATTTCAGTTTATTCCGAGTGCGCGCGCAGTCTCGCCGAGACGACGGCAGCCCTCGCGTATATTTTCGTCGGACGGGGTTGAATAGTTTATCCTGAACGACCGGGACGCGCCGTCCGGGTCGCAGAGGAAGGCACTGCCCGGTACGACCGCGACTTTGTTTTCAAGCGCGCGTGCGACAAATGCGTTCATGTCGCATCCGTCCGGCAGCGTGCACCACACGAACAGACCGCCCTCGGGACGTGTGAAGCTTATCGACGCGGGCAGCTCGCGCTCAAGGCACTCGAGCATCAGCCCGCATTTGTGACGGTAGATGGCCTGTATGTCGCGTATGTGACCTTCAAGATCGCATTCGGTCATATATCGGTGGCAGAGCATCTGAAAGAATATATTCGTGTGAACGTCCTCCACCTGCTTTGCCACGACCATTTTGGCTATCACCGGCGCGGGAGCCGTGACGTATCCCACGCGCATCCCCGCCGAAAGGATCTTTGAAAATGACGAACAGTATATCACCCTTCCGTCGGTGTCCATGCTTTTGAGGGTGGGCACGTCCTCGCCCGCAAAGCGCAGTTCACCGTATGGGTTGTCCTCAAGAATCATAACATCGTGACGGCGTGCGACCTCGTATATCCTTTTGCGCTTCTCAAGGCTCGTGGTTATCCCCGCGGGATTCTGGAAGGTCGGTATGAGGTATATAAAGCGTGCGCGCGGCTCGCGCGAAAGCACCGCGTCAAGCCTGTCGGGGTCGATGCCGTCGTTTTCGAGCGGAACGCCGACCGGGCGCGCACCGTTTGAACGGAAGGCGTTGAGTGCACCGATGAAGGAAGGCTCTTCGCAGACAACGACGTCGCCCTCGTTGCAAAGCACCTTTGCGGTGAGCTCGATGCCCTGATTGCCGCCCGAAACGATTATCGTTTCGTCGCCGTCGGAGCCGATGCCGAACTTTTTTTGCTGTCTTCCGGCTACCTCGCGCCGCAGCGGGGGATAGCCCTCCGTTTGGCTGTACTGAAGCGCCGCCACGGGCGTTTCGGCAAAAATTTCAGCCGACAGGCGGCGTATGTCCTCTATCGGGAACGACTCCGCGGCGGGGTTGCCCGCTGCAAAGGATATTATCTCCGGGTCGGAGAGGGATTTGAATATCTCGCGTATCGCCGAGGGCTTCAGCGCCGCGAGCTTGTCTGAGAATCTGTATTCCATTGGTGCCTCGGGATCATATTTTTATACATTATAATGATACATCATTTCGGCGTCAATGTCAAGAGATAATGTCGCGCGGCGTCAAATTCCCGGTGCGGTCCGCCGGCGCCGCACCGCACGCGGCACGCATACCTTGCAACAATTTTTGTCCTTAAAAAGCCTAATTGTGTCTTGAAATTCAGCATAAATTGTCTTATAATGTATACAGGTAAAGAAGGGCTGACATTCCGGCCCGGCTGAAAGGAACTGATACCATGTCCGACATTAACACCAACACAAAGAAAAAAGGCTGCGCCGTCATAGGCTACGGCGGAATGGGCGGCTGGCACACCCGCCATCTGCTCGACAGCGACGTTGCGTACCTTACCGGCATTTACGATATAAAGCCCGAGAGATGCGAGCTTGCACGCGAGAACGGCATTTACGCCTATCCCTCCTACGAGGCGGTGCTTGCCGATCCGAAGGTCGATTTCGTCACCATTGCCGTGCCGAACGAGCTGCACGCTCCGCTTGCTATACAGGCGCTCCGCGCGGGCAAGCATGTCATCTCCGAAAAGCCCGTCACACTTTCCGTCGCCGAGCTTGATTCGGTGCTCAAGGTTGCCGACGAATGCGGCAGGCTCTTCACCGTTCACCAGAACCGCCGCTGGGATGTCGATTATCTCATGATGAAGCAGGTCTACGCCTCCGGCGTGCTCGGCGATGTGTTCGGCGTCGAGTCGCGCTATCAGGGTTCGCGCGGTATACCCGGCGACTGGAGAGGTCACAAGGAGCACGGCGGCGGAATGCTCTACGACTGGGGCATCCACCTCATCGACCAGATGCTCGGCATCGTTTATGACCGCAGGATAGAAAGCATCTTCTGCCGCTGCGAGCACATCACCAACGATGAGGTGGACGACGGCTTTAAGCTCGATCTTTATTTCGAGGGCGGACTTGACGCGCGCATTGAAGTGGGCACGTCGCATTTCATCAGTCTGCCGCGCTTCTACATGACCGGCCGCCGCGGCACCGCCGAGGTCAACGACTGGCGCGACCGCACCCGCATCGTCACCTGCCGCGAGTGGCACGAGGATGATGTCAAGCCCGTTGTAACGTCTGCCGGACTTACCAAGACCATGGCTCCGCGCGACGAAAAGACGGTCGATGAGAGCTGGGTCGAGCGCCCCGAGTCGGATGTGCACGATTTTTACCGCAACTTCACGCGCGCGATAGACGGCAAGGAGCCGCAGCTCGTGACTCACGCCCAGATGCGCCGCGATCTCCGCATAATCGAGGCTGCGTTCGAATCCGACAAAGAGGGCAGAATAATCCCCTTCGACGACACTATAAACTGATAAACCGAAAAACAGACACGGGACGGCAGATATTCTGTCGCCCCGTGTCACATCTTCCCGCACGGCGGCATAATATGGTATTGAGGTCGGAAAAACCGATCCGAAATCTCACAAGGAGGTCGTATTATGAACTGCCTTTGCAATTTCTTCCGGGACAATGAATGTCTCATCTGGATAATCATCGCCCTGATCGTGCTTGCGAGTCTGTCCGACGGCTGCGGCTGCGGCGGCAGCGAGCGCACCGGCGGCTGCGGATGCGGGTGCGGCTGCAACTGAAAAGATCCCCGAAGTTGAATGATCCGGACAAATAAAAACGGAGGTGCCGCCCTTTCGCGGCACCTCTTTTTAGGGCTCGGGTGGCGTTGATGCGGACTCTGAACTGCATACCCCGACGGTAGGCGGGGAATAAAGTCAGATCAGTATTTTGCGTTCTGTTCCCCCGCCGCGTTCAGCCGTGCCGGGCACGGCTGAA
>CAJLZE010000057.1 GCA_905210995.1 uncultured Anaerotruncus sp. | reverse complement strand
CGCGCATGCGCGCCGCGGGCGGGAGTTTGCGTTATGTCAGTCCTTGAGGACTTCTTCGATAGCGGTACCCTGCGCTTCGGGCAGCTCGACGCCGAGAAGCTTTGCATATGTCGGCGCTTCATCGACCGTATGACGCATATCAAGCGTCACGCCGTCGCGGATGTGCGGTCCCTTGGCACAGAAGACGGGCTGCGGTCCCTTTTCGGGCAGGTAGCCGTGCGTGGCATGACCGAAACGGAAGTCGGTCACATCGAGCGGAGCCAACAGCGGCTCGCGACAACTGTCGGAATATGAGGTATATCCGTCGGTCTCAAGGCAGAAGGCAAAGTCGCCGTCAAGATGCTCCTTCTCCTTCGCCTCTTCGCGTGTAAAGACCTCCGAAAAGCCGTAAATGCCCTCGTCGCGCATTTTCTTCAGTTCGCTGTAAAGATAATCGTAGGTCTCCTTATCGTCGGGATCATGCAGATAAATGAGCGTTGACATTGCGTTCGAGCGGCAATATGCCTTCCACTCGGTGACTTTGCCCTTTGCGTTGGCTTTGAGAAGCCCGAGACGGGCAAGCAGCAGATTCGGCTTTATCGTGCGCTTTATGTCAAGCTGACCGTGGTCGCTGACAAGGAAGAAATCGGTGTTTTCAAGCTCGCCGATAGCCTCAAGCGACTCGCCGAGGTCGCCTATCGCTTTGTCAACGATGTCAAGCGCGGGCTGCAGCCATTCGCCGAACACACCATTCGTGTGGCGCCCGTTGTCGATATTGCCGTTGTGAACGAATGTGACCTCGGGGCGGAATTTGCGGATTATATCGCAGCAGCACTTTACGAGGAAGTTATCGACCTCGGGATGAACGCAGAAATTCTTGCGTCCGGTCTTAAGATAAGACGGAGCGAGCAGATGTGCGTTCGATTCTATTATGTCAAGCACCTCGGGCTTCGACCCTGCGCGCTCAAACGAGGAGCGAAGCGTATCGCCCGCCTGAGGCATCCAGTATTCGTCTATCAGCCAGTCGATGTCGGGATGTCTGCCGGTAACGGGCCAGAACACCGATGCGGTGGTGTATCCCGCTTTTTTAGCCGCGGTAAAGATATCCTCAACGCGTATCACGTCGGAGAACCACTGCCAGCTATCCTCTTTGCTGTCGAGAGAGAACGAGTAGTTGCTCACGACTCCGGTCTTTTCGGGATAGCAGCCCGTCATCATCGAAACGTGTGCCGGGTAGGTGACGCTCGGGTAGATCGTGCGCATTTTCATAACGCGCGCGCCGCCGCCGAGATATTTTTTGAAGTTGGGGCAGGTCTTGAGATATTCGATATCCTCCGACACGAGCGCATCGACCGAAAATACGAGTATCCTTCTCTTTTTCTTTTCTTCCATCTTTATAAATGCCTTTCCGATTTTGAAATTACATATTGAAATCCGGGTAATTTCATGATAAAATAATGTAACGTCTCACCCGGAGGTAAAAGCAATGAGTCTTACCATGGCTGAGCTTTCAGCAAAAACAGGTATATCGACAGCCACTATATCGCGTGTGCTCAACGGCGACAAGCGCGTCAGCCCCGAAATGAGGGAGCGCGTTATGGCGGCTCTTGCCGAAAGCGGCTATGAAAAGCGCCCCCGGCGTTCATCCGCCAGCTCGAGCAACGACCGCACCGTCATGATAATAGTGGCGCAGCTGCACAACCCGATAACGCTCGGATTTATCGACGGCATTCGCCGCCGCCTTGCCCGCGCGGGCATGAAGACTGTGATAACACTGAGCGATTACAGCTCGGAGACCGAGTGCGAAATGCTCGCATACGCCGAGCGCAGCGGTTTTTCGGGTATTTTTATGCTTAACGCGGTGGAATGCCCGCGCCTGATATCACTGCTCGACAGCGCCTCGGCACCGGTCATTTTCGTTAACCGCTACCCGCGCTCGCGTGACAGCGACGTTGTTGCCGTTGACAACTACCGCTCGGGATATCTTGCGACAAAATATCTCATCGACCGCGGTCACCGCGCCATCGCCCATATAGCCGGTCCGCGCACCTCGATGACCTGCCGCGACCGCCAGCGCGGTTTTGAGGACGCAATGCGCACGGCGGGGCTTCCTCTCGACGCGGGAAACATCTTTTACGGCGACCGCAGCTACAAAAGCGGCTGCGAGTGCGGAGAAAAAATAGGCAAAATGCCGCAGAACGAACGTTTTACGGCGGTCTTTTCGGCGACCGGCGTTATGGCAGCCGGAATGATCGACCGTCTGCGCGCTCTCGGAATACGTGTTCCCGAGGACGTTTCGGTGATATGCAACGACGATTACAGCCGCGATTATATGCCCTGCCCCATTGATCTGACGACCTACGAGCAGGACCCCGAGGTCATGGGAGAGACTGCAGCCGAGCTTATGCTCGAGCGCGCCGCCGCGCCGGATATGCCGCCGCGCCGCATAGTCTTTCCGCCGGTGCTCATTGAGCGGAACAGCGTAAAGACCAGGGAAAAATAAAACGGAACAGCGAAGTGTGAAGAGGTTCGGCTTTTGAGGTCCCGCCGCGGGCGGGGGCTGCCGGACCTCTTCACCCTTTTTCTTCGCTTATTATTTCATATAAAGTCCGCCGTTCACGTCAACGACGTCGCCGGTGATGTAGGATGAAAGGTCGGAAGCCAGGAAGAGCACGGCATTGGCAATATCGTCGGGCGTGCCGAAGCGTCCCATGGGTATGGTCAGCTTGGGATCGTCCTTGGGGTCGGTGAGCCATGAAAGTCCCTTTGCCATGGCTGTGAGCGTTCTGCCGGGGCAGACGCAGTTCGAGGTGATGCCGTACTGTCCGCCGGAGAGCGCGAAGCACTTCGACATATTGAGCACCGCAGCCTTTGCGGAGCTGTATGCGCAGGAGGAAGAACGACCGCCGCGTTCGCCCGCCATTGACGAGATATGCACGAGCTTGCCATAGTTCTGCTCCTTCATGATCTCATATACGGCCTGAGTGCAGAAGAAAACGCTCTTTATGTCAAGCGTCTGCATTCTGTCCCAGTCGGCAAGCGTGATCTCATCAACGCGCGCCGTGCCGGTGATGCCTGCGTTGTTTACCCAGATGTCTATTCTGCCGTAGACTTCGCGCAGAGCGAAAATATTTTCGCGCAGGTGGTCGAAATCGGTCACGTCAAGGCGGCGGAACTCGGCGTTCTGTCCCTCGGCTCTGATAGACGCGGCGACAGCCTCGCCCTTTTCCGCATTGATATCGGTGATTATCACCGACGCGCCGAAATCGGCAAGTCTGCGTGCTATTGCCTCGCCGATGCCCTGGCCGGCGCCCGTAACGACCGCTGAGCGGCCCTCAAGAAGATTTTTATTCATCGGATGACTCCTTTTTTCATTCAGAGAGCGCGAAAGCCCTCAAAATAATGCTCTCCCTCAACATCTGCGACGGTATATTTCGCCGTAAACGAGGTATTGTGTATGCCGGCGATCTTCACGTTGGGGTTTTTAAGCTCCTCGGGCAGGTGGGAATCGTCAGCCCACCTCTCAACGCTGAAATGACCGTCCGGATGAACGTGCATTGTGGTTATCGATGTGTTTTCAAGCCGCACCATCTGCCATACGTCGCGTATCGGGACATTCAGCAGCTTTGCCATGATGAGCTGAATGGTCAGCATATGCGACACCACGGCGATCTTATGTCCGTCCTCCTCGCGCGCAATGCGGCAGAAGGATTTGACGGCGCGATCCTGCACCTCAAGAAATGTCTCCCCGTCCTCCATATGGAGCAAGTCGGGCTTATGCTCCCAGAGGTCGATCTGACCGGGCCAGCGCGCCTCGATCTCCTCTTTGCCGAGGCCCTCCCACTTGCCGCAGTGGATCTCGCACAGCCCGCGATCGGTAAGAAGGGGGATATCCCTTCCACCACGAACGCATTCTGCGGTCATCATAGTGCGCTTATAGGGGCTTGACCAGATGCGGTCGAGCGGAACGTGCGACATAGGCTCGGTCAGCGTGCGCGCCTGCGCCATACCGCGGTCGTTGAGCGGCTGATCGGTGCTGCCGACGAATTTGTAAAGGCGATTGTTTTCGGTCTCGCCGTGCCGTATAAGATATATCTCAGTCATTTTTTTATTCCTCAGGTATGTTAGATCTGATTTTGGGCTTTATACCCCACCGCAGCGGTTAGCCGTTGTCCTCAGCTTTCAGCCTTCTCAGCCTTTTCGGCGGCGGAAAGCGCCGCGTCCTTCAACGTTTCGGAGAGTGTGGGGTGCGCGACTATGACCGAGCGCCAATCGGCAGCCTTCATGCCCGATCTCACCGCCAGAGCGGCAGCGTCGATGATCTCGCACGAGGCGGCACCGACAGCCCATACGCCGAGCATTGTGCCGTCGCTCGCGTCGGCGGCGACGTACACACAGCCGCTCTCGCCCTCGGCAAGCGCCATTCCGTTGGCGGCATAGTCCGCTCTGCCCACCACCGTCCGAATACCGCGTGCCTCAGCCTCCTTGGGAGTGATACCGACAGCGGCAACAGACGGCGATGAGTAGATGCAGCGCGGGAGGGCGGAAAGGTCAAGCTCCCCGGCGCTGTCTCCGTGAATTATCGCATCGGCGGCGACCTCAGCCTCGGCATATGCCGCGTGCGCGAGCATAGCTCTGCCGGTCACGTCGCCGATAGCGTAGATATGCGGCACCGAGGTGCGCATATGCCCGTCGGTCACGATAGCGCCGCGCTCTGTTGCAAGCCCCAACGCTGCGGCATCAATGCCGTCGAGCCGCGGTCTTCTGCCGACGGCGGCAAGTACCGCGTCAGCCTCGACCGAGCCGCCCGCCGTTATGACGCGCAGTCCGTCGCCCGAGCGCTCGACACGCTCGACGGGAGACCCGCAGAGGAATCGCATACCGCGCTCCTCAAGCCCGCGGCGCACGCGCGCCGCCGCGTCGGGCAGCTCGGAGCCGAGGATATCCGGCATCGCCTCGATGACCGTCACCTCTGCGCCGAACGAGCGGTATGCCGACCCGAGCTCAAGCCCTATGACACCGCCGCCGATAACGGCAAGGCGACGCGGGAAGCGTCCGGCTTCGGTCATTTTGTTCGGCGTGAGCGCCGCCGTGCTGTCGCGGCAAAGCTCGGCACCCGGGAAAGGCGGGCACCACGGGTCGGAGCCCGTTGCCATAACGATATCGCCGGCACGGTACTCATCCGTTCCGTCCGAGACGGTAAGACCTGCGCCGAGCGTGGCTTTTTTGCTTATCACGGTCACGCCCGCAGCGCGCAGAAGCCCCGTCACACCCGAGCGGAGACGGTCGGTCACGCCGTCGCGTCCGCGAACGACCGCCTTCATCGAATATTCGCCCGCACCGCGCAGCACGCCCGCATTTGTCATGGCGCGGATCTTATCAAGAGCCGCCGCCTTGTCAAGCAGATATTTTGTGGGGATGCACCCTACATTGAGGCAGGGGCCGCCGCGCCTGTCTGCCTCAAAAAGACAGACAGACTTCCCCGCGCGGCTGAGCTTTGCGGCAGCGGGGTACCCTCCGGGGCCGCCGCCGATAACGATAACATCAAATTCCTTCATTTTACCCCTCAGATGAGCATAAGAGCGGGGTTATCGAGCCGCGCTTTCAGGTCCTTCATGAGAGAAAGAGCGGTGCGCCCCTCCCACACGCGGACATCGAACACGGCGCTGACGCTTATACGTCCGTCGCAATCGGATACGCCGAACGCCGCCGTTTCGGGCGTGCGCAGAGGCGGCAGGAAGCTGTCGACTCCCGAATCCGTCGCATCAAATACGGTAAACGCGGCGCGATCGACCGAGGACATATCTCCGCCCATAACGGCTGCGGCGTTTGCGGCGCACGCAGCGGCAACGGCGCGAAGTCCGAGACCTGCGGCGCCGGTCACGGCGGCGGAAACGGTACCGTTATCGCCGAAAACGGCGAGAGCGGCGCCGGCATCATCGGATATCCTCTGCGTCCCGTTAGCGTATGTCACGCGGAGGAGCTGATATCTTTCGGAAAGACGTGCGAGAGCCAATATGACAAGATGCGCGGCGGTCGCCTTTGTGCTCTCATCCGACGCTGCAAGGCAAAGCCCTGCTGCGGCGTCGGCAGATACGGACACCGATGCCGAGAAGGTCGGCACGGCTGCCGAGGCGTCCCAACGGCGCGCAAGAGAATCGCGCATACGTCCGGTCGGCACGGTATCGGCTGCGGGAGCCGCGGTGCTTGCCGCCTTTGCCATGCTCTCGGCTGCGGCGCGCACGTCGGCTGCCTTGATAAAGCTGCCGTTCGATGCCGCAACGATGCCGAGGTCTATCCCCTTCTCCGCCGCGAGCTTTTTGGCATTCGGCATTGCGGGGAAAGCGACCGCCACCGGCTTGCCCTTCGGCATGGGCAGCGTCACGGGTACGGATGCCTCTTTTTCTTCTGTTTTTGCCGCCATGATGGGAACAAAATCATCCTCGTCGTCCTCTGCGGGCGCTGAAACTGCGGCGGCAGGGGCTGCGGGCGCGGGAGCTTCCTCCGTCTTTGCGCAGGATTTCGCCGCCTCAAGGTCGGCGGCGTCGCCGATGGTGAGCAGCAGTGTGCCCGCATCGACCTTATCGAATTCATTTACACATATTTCGGTAACGAATCCCTTGGCAAAGCTCTCTATGGGGAGCACTGCCTTGTCGGTCTCCACCTCCATCAGCACGTCGCCCTTGCGGACGGCATCGCCGACGGCGACATGGAGCTTTGTTACCGTTGCCACGTCGGTGGTCTGACCCGCCGACGGCATTACGACTTTCTTTACCATGTTCTACCTCTTATCAGAGCTTTGCAAGCTTGCGTGCTTCCTCCATTATCCGCTCCTTTGAGGGGATAACGTAGTTTTCGAGCACGGGTGAGAAGGGGGCGGGGGTGTCGAGTGCGGCAACGCGCACAACGGGTGCGTCAAGCAGGAATATCTCGTGCTCGGCAAAATAGGATGCGACCTGTGCGCCCCAGCCGCAGTTATATGTATCCTCGTGCACTATCATCAGCTTGCCGGTCTTGCGGACGGACTCGACGACAGTCTCATAGTCAAAGGGAACGAGCGTGCGGGGGTCGATGATCTCGCAGGAGATACCCTCCTTTTCAAGCTCGGCGGCAGCCTCCTGCGCGCGGTAGCTCATGAGCAGGTTCGCAACGATGGTGATGTCCTTACCCTCGCGGCGGATGGCGGCTTTTCCGAACGGGACGGTGTAATCGCCGTCCGGCACCTCGCCCGCAGAGTTGAGAGCGCCCGCCTCTTTACGCTTTGAACCGTAAAGGAGCTTGTGCTCGAACACGATGACGGGGTTATCGTCGCGGATGGCGGTCTTCATCATGCCCTTGGCATCATATGCCGTGGAGGGGCAGATGACCTTGAGACCCGGAACGTGCGCAAAATAAGTTTCGGGGCTCTGTGCGTGCTGTGCGCCGCGGTTAGTCGCACCCGACGGGCAACGCATGACCATAGGCACCTTGAGCGCGCCGCCGGACATATATCTCATCTTTGCAGCCTGGTTGACGAGCTGATCCATCATGCAGAAAAGGAAGTCGCAGTACTGCAGGTCGGCGACGGGACGCATTCCGTACATTGCCGAGCCGACGCAGACGCCCGCTATCATGATCTCGGAGATAGGCGTGTTTATGCAGCGTCCCTCACTGACGACACCGCCGCGGTTCTCCATTCTTCCGAACTCGTCGCCGATACCCTTCGTTACGGTAAAGGCACCGCCCATACCGCCGGGGATATCCTCATCTTCACCCATTACATATACCGCAGGGTCGCGGCGCATTTCCTCAGCTATTGCGGACTTGAGAGCGTCCGCTATCGACATCATTGCCATTTATATTGATTTCCTTTCATTCATTTGACGGTGCGCTTCAGTCCGCATAAACGTCTTCAAGTGCGCTTTCGAGCGTCGGATAGGGCGCTGCCTTGGCGTATTCGACCGCATCGTCGATCGCCTCATCGACCTCGTCCTCGATCGCCTTCAGCTCTTCGTCGGTGGCAACGCCCTCGGCGATGAGCTTTTCGCGGAAGCATTTGACCGGATCGCGTGCGAACCATGCAGCCTCTTCGTCCTTGGGACGGTAGCCGCAGGCATCGTTGCGCGAATGACCGTACTTGCGGTAGGTCTTGAGCTCAAGGATCGTCGGACCCTCGCCTGCTCTTGCGCGTGCGACGGCTCTCGCCATTGCCTCGTTTACGGCAAGCACGTCCTCGCCGTCAACGACCTCGGAGGGGATACCGTAAGCCGAGCCGCGGTCGGCAGCGGGGTTTTCGAGCAGCGTGGTGAGGTGGATAGACGTCGTCGCGGAGTAAAGGTTGTTCTCGCAGACATATACCACCGGCAGCTTCCACACGGCTGCAAAGTTGAGACCCTCGTGGAAGGAACCCTCGTTGGTCGCGCCGTCGCCCATAAAGGATACGGCAACATTATCCTTGTGCTGCATCTTGAACGCAAGTGCCGCACCCGCCGCGATCGGGATATTTCCGCCGACGATCGCGTTTGCGGGGGGAGCGCCTATCGAAAAATCTCCCGTATGCATGGCGCCGCCCTTACCCTTGCAGCAGCCGTCGGCTTTGCCGAACATCTCGCACATCATTCCGCGCAGCGACACACCCTTTGCAAGGTCGTGTCCCGCGGGACGGTGCGTTGAAAAAATAACATCCTCGCGGCGCAGGTCGTAGATAGTTCCGACCGCAGTCGCCTCCTCACCTGCGCTCTGATGGATCGTGCCCGGCATGATCCCTTCGAAAAACAGGTACTTTACTGTTTCCTCATACTGACGGATCTCGTACATCTTACGGTACATCCCCGTCGCCTTGTCCTTTGACGGCATAACGCTCATTCCCGTTACCATTCCTTTCGTGCTTGCGTGATATGTAATTACATCACTTTTTGCTTTTGCTGACCTGAGTATAGCATATATCAACCTCATTGTCAAGCAGATTTGCCTTACTGACTCAATTTTTTTCGATTTTTGTGTAATTACATGAAAAGTTTTTTCATTTTCCGTCTCTGAGAGGTTGACAACCGACGCCGCGTCGTGTATAATCATTTCATCATGAAAGATCGAAAAAAATTTCTCATCTGCGAATCGCGCTTCACATCGCCCTACCGCAACCTTGCCGCCGAGGAATACCTCACGCGCACACTGCCCGATAACACCTCGATAATGTTTTTGTGGCAGAACGACAATACGATAGTTATCGGAAAAAACCAAAACTGCTATGCCGAATGCCGCGTAGCCGAGCTTGCAGCCGACGGCGGCCATCTTGCGCGCAGACTTTCGGGCGGCGGAGCCGTGCGTCACGACATGGGCAACCTCTGCTTCAGCTTTATAGCGCGCGGTGAGGACTACGACGTCCAGCGTCAGTTGTCGGTGATCGCCGCCGCCTGCCGCGAATTCGGCATCGACGCACAGCCGACGGGCAGAAACGACATAACCGCGGACGGCGCAAAATTTTCGGGCAACGCCTTCTTTTCGGTCGGCGACGCGCACTGCCACCACGGAACGGTGCTGATAGACTGCGACTTCGGCGCAATGGCGCGCTACCTGACCGTCAAAAAAAGCAAGCTGCAGGCAAAAGGGATAGAATCGGTCCGCTCGCGCGTTGTGAATCTCAATACGCTTTGCGAAGGGTTGACAGTTCCCGCTTTTTGCGCCGCGCTGCGCCGTGCATACGCGGATATGGCGGACGGCGAGGTGGCAGAGCTTCCTCTCCCCGATCCGTCGCTTTATGCGGAAACGGAAAAAATGCTCTCCTCTCCCGAGTGGCTTTACGGCACGAACCCGCCGATGACCGACGAGGTATCGGGCAGATTTCCATGGGGAGGCATAACGCTGCGCATGAGCGTATCGGGCGGCAGGATAACCGACTGCACCGCCGACTCGGATGCCCTTGACCCCGAAATGCCCGCGGCAGCCGCGCGCGCCCTCGTAGGTGTGCCGCTCGCATACGCGGATATAGCCAAAGCCCTCTCCTCCGCCGCCGGCGACGCATACAGCGCCGACATAGCCTCTCTCTTTGCGGATATTTCAGTTCAGTAAAAAAGGAATGATCAAAATGGATAACTTTGAAATTCTCGGCTCGTTCGTCGATTCACTTCCCGCGCACGGCTTTCCCGGCATGGATGTCACCGTCGCCCGCGACCACAAAATACTTTACCGCCACAGCGCCGGCTATTCCGATATGGAAGAAAAAAAGCCCGTGACGGGCAATGAGCTTTATTATATGTATTCCTGCACCAAGGTCGTGACCGTCGTCGCGGCGCTGGCACTTATGGAGCGCGGCGGATTCGTCATGTCCGACCCCGTGAGCAATTATCTGCCCGAATTTGCCGGAGTGAAGGTCCGTGCGGCTGGCGGAGCCTATGCCGAACCCGCCAAAAGCCCGATACTCATGCGTCACCTCTTCAATATGACCTCGGGCTATGCCTATGACCTCACCTCGCCCTACATTCAGGACGTGCAGTCCCGCACCGGCGGCAGATGCCCCACACGCGAGACCGTGGCGGCAATGGCGCGCATGCCGCTCGACTTTGAGCCGGGCGCTCACTTCAGATACGGGCTTTCGCACGATATCCTTGCGGCAGCCGTAGAAGCGATAACGGGCGAAAGATTTGCCGATTATGTGAAGCGGACCGTGCTTGTCCCCTGCGGCATGAGTGATAGCGGCTTCCGCATGACGGACAGCGTGCGCGAACGCATGGCAAAGCAGTACAGCTTCAGTGAAAAGGCTCACAGGGCGGTGGAAACGCCGCAGACGAACGTCTACATACTCGGCAGCGATTACGACAGCGGCGGAGCGGGACTCATATCATCCGTTTCCGATTATATAAAATTTGCCGACGCATTGGCATGCGGCGGCGTGGCAGCGACAGGAGCGCGTATTCTCTCTTCCCGCTCGGTCGATCTTCTGCGCCGCAACTGCCTCACGCCCGCACAGCTCACCGAATTTGAGGAGCGCTGGCACGGGCTTGTCGGCTACGGCTACGGCTACGGTGTGCGCACATACCTCGGCGGCGCGGGCGGCTCTCTTTCTCCGCTCGGTCAGTTCGGCTGGCAGGGCGCGGCGGGCTCCTATGTCATAGTCGATCCCGAGTCCCGGTCCTCGCTCTTCTTTGCGATGCATATGCTGCACAACCAGGAAAATTTCGTTTTCCCGCGTCTTTGCAACGCATTTTTCGCATCGCTTGAATAAATTCGACAATATCCATCAAAATTATTGCTGTTTTTCTTTCGCATATTGACATTACGCAATTAATTATGTATAATAATTATACAAAATTTAAAACACCGGCCGGTAATATCTTTAAAGGTCGGAATAAAGCGAAAGGCGATAAACATTATGAGGATCAGAAAAACAGCCGCTCTTGCACTGGCAGTGCTCATGCTCCTGTCAGCCGTCTCCCTTGCCGCGTGCGGCTCCGATAAGGGAACGACGAAAAAGTATGCTCGCGGAACGGTGACGGGCAACGTCTACCACAGCGATTTTGCGGAGCTTACCTTCACAAAGCCCGACGACTGGACATTTGCCACCGACGAGGAAATAGCCAAGATGCTCGGCGTAGGTCTTGAGATGATGAAGGACGGTGACAGCTTTGACTCATCGGAGCTTGAATCCACCATTGAATTTCAGGCTTTAAGCGTCATAGGCAGCAGCATCACCATGACGGTCGAAAAACAATCTGCTCTCGCCACCGCGCTGAACGACATCGACGATTATGTCGATGAATTCAAAAAAACAATGCTCGAACAGCTCGACGGCGCCACCTACAAATTCGGCGAAACGTCGGACGTTGTGCTGGGCGGAAACACCTACAAGCGCATTGACGGCTCCATCATGCTGAGCGGTCTTGTGATAAAGCAGGCGATATATCTGCGCATCGTCGGCAACTATCTCGTAAACATCACCATGACGCAGTCGACCGGCGACACCGAGCTTTCGGAAATGGAAGCAATGATCTCCTGACATAAAGCTCAATAAAATACCCGAGCCCGCGGTGACAATCACCGCGGGCTCGGGTATTTTTGTGTTTTTCCGTGTTATCAGAGACCGATCTTATCGATAAGATATCTTCCGGTCTGGACCATAAAGGCAGCGGCTCTCTCGAGGTAATCCTTCGGGAAGTTGCGCAGGAAGGAGTCTGCCTCGTATGTGAACTCACCGTCATAGTTTATATCGTGCAGAGCGGAGCAGATGGCATCCCAGTTCATCAGCCCCATGCCGGGCATGGTGTGTGAATCCTCGCGGTAGTTGTTGTCGTGCACGTGCAGCGCCTTGAGGCGGTCGTGACCGAGAATGCGGATGCAGTTGTCGGCCTCCTCGCCGACCAGACCGCAGTGACCGAGGTCGAGGCAGGCGACGATCCACTCGCTGTCAAGCTCGTCGATGTATGCGGCAAGATCCTCTGGATGCGCGGCAACGTCATATGTGATGAAACGGCGGCGGCGGTCGTTCTGCCACATATTTTCGACAGCGACCTTTATACCGTATTCGCGGCAATAGGGTATCATCGAGCGGTAATACGCGAGGTTCAGCTCGTGCATCTCCTCCTCGTGGCCCTTGTATTCGCAATAGTGGAGCGGATGAACGATTATCGTATCTGCGCCCATCATGGCGGCTATTTCGAACGAGCGGAGCACGCGCGGCTGAGCCGTGCCCTCACGCACTGCGGGATCGTCCCACTTGAACGAGAACGGAGCGTGCGCCTGGTTGAAAACGATGCCGTTTGCATCGGCAAAGCGGCGCTGCGCCTCGGTGTATTCGCGCCAGCCGTCGCCGACATAGGGCGAGTCGTTGCGCGTCATGCTGAAAAGCGAAAGGTCGAGCGCATCGTAGCCTGCGCGCTTGAGCGTGAGGATGCCCTCCTCAAAGCCGAGGGCGTTGACCATGTGTGATGTCTGTGTTGAAAGCAGCATTGTTTTTTCCATTTCTTATTCAATGACCTCAAAGAGGGTGTCGCCCTCACCCGTAAAGCGGCAAAGCTTCACATCGGATGAGAAATACTTTTCGCCGTCGTGTTCGGCTTTCTTTTCGTATGAGAAATAATAGTATCCGCCGCCGATCGAATAAACGCCGGTCTGCCCCTTCGGGAAGGTGCAGTAACGCAGCCCGTGCGCCTCGTCGGTGCCGCCGAGCGCCGCAAGCGTCAGCATTTTGCCCCTGATGCCGAGACCGGGCACCTCGCGCTCCTCGGGTGCGCGTTTGCCGTCGATGATGAACATAGGCGGATTTTTGAACTCCGGCTTCTTGCCGACATAGACGGCAACGAGCCATGCGTCGAGGTAGCTGTCGTATTCAAGGTTCTGAATGCCCCAGTTGGTGTTGCCCGTGTAGAGGAAATATCTCTCCTCCGCCGTCACGCCCGAGTGATGCGGCTCTGCCTGCGACAGCGGCTTTGCCGCGTCGCCGAATTTGCGCCAGTCGAACATGAGAATGACCTGGTTGTCGTTATCGGTGCGGTTCACGTCGCCGTAAATGCCGTAGGCAACGAAAAGCATACGGGGAGAGCCGGCGGGAGAACCGGGGACGGGACCGAAGCCGGTGCCGTCGATGCCCGAGCAGGCAAAGCGGTGGTCGCTGCCGTCGGCGTTCTTGGCAGAATAATCAGCCACGACCTCTGGCAGATATACCGCGCGCATGATGCCGTCGCGCTCCGCATCCATGCCTATGCGGTCGATCTTGTCAACGTCGAACATGGCGACATAGAAGGCATCCTCCTCGGCAAGGGCGACGCCGGTGCACTCCATAATGCCCTTTCCTATCGAGTCGTGCTTGTATTCTATCGACCCGTAGACCCTGCCGTCGTCGCTGTTGTAGGAAATGCAGCCGAGGTGACCGGTAAGCCCTGTCACGGTGCCGATAACGTTTCCGTTAAGATCCGCCTTTACAAAAACGGTAGTAAAGGAATAGTATATGTACTTATGCTCGTCGTCCACGGCAATGCCCTGAACGTGCCCGGCGGGAATTTCCGCACTGTGTATTACGTGCGGCAGCGCCGGAACGGGATTTTTCGTTGAGTAAGACATTTCGGTCCTCCGATTTTTTATTTCATGCAAATTATAGCCCGAAAACGCGCAAAAGTCAATAGATTCGTCGATACTTGCAATCGCGGATGAAAAAATGTATAATATCATTATACAGCGACCTGCCGCGTGCGGCAAAAGAAGGGAGGGGCGGAAAATGAATATACTTATCCTCGCAATGTCGATGGGACACGGCGGTGCGGAGACGCACGTTCTGACGCTTTCGCGCGCACTGAGGCGGAGCGGCAACGAGGTAACGGTCGCCTCCGCCGGCGGCTGCCTTGTCGGTGCGCTGACGGCTGCGGGAGTGCGCCATGTCAGGCTGGC
>CAJLZE010000056.1 GCA_905210995.1 uncultured Anaerotruncus sp. | reverse complement strand
CCTTTTCTCAACTTTTTTTAGCTTTTTTTCGAGTTTTACACGATTTATTTTTTTGCTCCCTTCCATATGTACCCTTTTATGGCGCCGGGAAGGGCGAAAAACGCCTTTCCGCATCCGTTTCGGCGGCTGTGGAAAGGCAAAACTGCAAAAAATATTTTTTCAATGCCAGAAAGAAAGCTTTGACCAGAGAAAAATAATGATCTGACCGGGTATACCGGGGGTGTAAATGAGCCAAATATTATAATTGAAGGTCAGCACAGTCACATGGACAGCCGCAAGCAGCGACCACATGAGGAGCGAGATTATCAGATAATTTCTTCTGCGGTTGAACCATACCGAATTAAATACAAGCCATACTATCATCGATACGGGAACGGCGTAAACGAGAATGAGCCAATGCCGGCTGACGTTTCTGAAAAATATATCTGTCGCCGCAAATGCAAGCACGGCGACGAACCACACGAGCAGCACGCTCATTCCGGCTATCAGAGCATGGTTTTTCTTTTTGCGTTCGGCAGCATCGACGCCGCGGGGCGCCTGAGCGGGTTCGGCGCTTTTCTCTTCCGCGGGAGCCTCGTGCTCCGCTCTGACGAGATAATCGAGCGGCACGCCGAACAGGTCGGCGATCGCCGTCAGCGTTCCTATCTCCGGCACCGATTCTCCGCGCTCCCATTTCGACACAGCCTTATCCGAATAATGCAGCTTCTCCGCGAGGTCGAGCTGCGTCATCCCTTTTGATGCGCGCAGCGCGGTAATATTACCGGCTATGATGGATTTTATATCTGCCACTTTGAAAAATCACCGTCCAATATGCCATTCGGGTCAAAATACCGCATCTCTACCGCCGATTCCACCGTCGGTAGAGTGCAAAGCGGGGCTTCTCTACCGGTAGAGAACCGCTCCGATACCTGGAGGGCTGTCCGGTAGGTTGATTTACCGTCAATTCATGGTATAATTATAACATAAAAGCCCGACGGGGTCAATTATCCGTGTTCATCCCGTTGTGGATTTTGTGTTATATTTATATTAACATTTTGTGTATCGGCAGCCGCGGCGCATGAACCGCGGTGCCGGAACGAGGACCTCACATGAACATTCTTTACTGCGGCGACAAAAATATTGCCGACGGGCTCACGCTGTCGGTCCTTTCGCTGATCGGACACACCCGTGAGCCGCTCAACATACTGATCCTCACTGCCGACCTTGCCGCCGGGAACCGACGCTGCGTGGCGCTGCCCGAGGACTTTGCGGAATTTCTCGATATGCGCTTGAAGGTGTTCGACCCGCGCCACTCGGTCAGGCTGTTCAACGTAACGCCGCTCTTCGGCGCCGAGCCCCCGACAGCCAATCTCGGCACGCGTTTCACTCCCTGCTGTATGCTGAGGCTTTACGCCGACCTTGTGCCCGACGTGCCGGACCGCGTGCTCTACCTCGACAACGACGTTGTTTGCCGCGGCGATTTTTCGGAGCTCTACTATACCGACCTCGGCGGCGCGGAGCTCGCGGGCGTGCCCGACTACTACGGCAGGTGGTTCTTCCGCCGACGCGTGATCGTGCACGATTATCTGAACTCCGGCGTGCTTCTGCTCGACATGAAAAAGATACGTGCGGACGGGCTTTTCCGTCGCTGCCGCCGGATGTGCGCCGCAAAACGTATGTTCATGCCCGATCAGTCGGCGCTGAACAAGCTGGCAAAGTCAAAAAAAATAATGCCGCGCCGCTACAACGAGCAGCGCAGGCAGCAAAACAACACGGTATTCAGGCACTTCACGACGACCTTCAGGCTCTTTCCCACCTTTCACACGGTGTCGGTCAAACCATGGCAGGAGGACAAAATGCACGAAGTGCTGAAAATATACGAATATGACGCCCTGATCGCCGAGAGCGGCAGACTTATGGCTGACTATCGTGCCTTCCGGGATCGCTCCGGCGGCATATCATCATGAAAGGTATTATCACAATGAACAACGAAAACAAAAACATCATCCCCGTATTTTTCACCATCGACGACGGCTACGCGCCGTTTCTCAGCGTTGCCCTCGCCTCTGCGATAAAAAATTCTTCGCCCGACCGCCGTTACCGCGCCGTCGTGCTTTATCAGGATCTCTGCGAGGAGAACCGCCGTCGCCTCGGCGCACTTGCCACCGAAAACTTTGCCGTTGACTTTACTCCCATGGGGCGCGGACTTGAAACGATAACCGACCGCATGTCGAACCGCCTAAGGTGCGATTATTTCACCCTCACGATATATTTCCGCCTTTTAATTCCCGTCATGTTCCCCGAATATGACAAGGGAATATACATCGACAGTGACGTTGTGCTGACGGGCGACCTTGCCGAGCTTTACGACACCGACATCGGTGACAACTTTATCGGCGCGTGCGCCGACCGTTCGGTATCCGACGTGCCCGAGCTCGCGGATTATATGGAAAAAGCCGTCGGTGTTGACCGCCGCTCCTACGTGAATTCCGGCGTTCTGCTCATGAACCTGAAAAAGCTGCGCGAGGCGGAGATCGACCGCCACTTTCTCTCGCTGCTGAACACTTATCATTTCGACTGCATAGCGCCGGATCAGGACTATCTCAACGCCATGTGCAGCGGAAAGATACACTACCTTGACGAATGTTGGGACACTATGCCCAACGACCGCCGCCCGCCGCTTGAAGGCGCAAAGCTGGTACACTACAATCTTTTTTCAAAGCCGTGGTGCTATGACGGCGTGCAGTATGCGGAGATATTCTGGAAATATGCGCAGAACTGCGGCTATCTGCCCGAAATACTCGATTTCAAGCAGGGGTATTCGGACGCGCAGAAGGAATCCGACGCAAAATGCCTTGAGCTTCTCATAAAACGGGGTGCCATGATAGCGGAGTCGGACGTGACATTCAGGAAGGAACACGAAAAAGGAGTGAAGATCCGTCTATGATAATCGGAAGCGACCGCGATGAGGTCATAGAAAACATAAAGCGCGCGGCGGAGAGCGGCAACTTCTTCGCCAAGGTCGAAACGCATGACCCCGTGCTCACGACAGAAGAAAGCAATGCGATCATAAACAAATATCTGAAGGAACGCGGCACGGCGTCGTTCAGAATGCGGTCCTGCGCCGCGCGCGGGATCGCAAACGTGCTGACAGACGTGCTCTGCCGTGACACGGAGATCGTCGGCATCGAAAAAGCACAGACGGTGAGCGGCGGAGCAATAATAACGAGCAACCACTTCAGCCCGGTCGAAAACACCGGGATACGCCTGCTCGCACGCAGGCTCGGCAGAAAGCGCATAAACATCGTAAGCCAGGAGACCAACCTCGCCATGCCCGGGATCATCGGTTTCCTGATGAACTATGCCGACATAATCCCCATCTCCGGCAACATCCACTACACGCAGCGCGAATTCGCGGACATACTGAAGGAGCTGCTGACGGATGACGAGTTCGTGCTCATCTACCCGGAGGAGGAGATGTGGTTCAACTACCGCAAGCCGCGCCCGCCGAAGCTCGGCGCCTTCTACTATGCCGCGCGGCTCGGCTTTCCCGTAATTTCATGCTTCATCGAGCAGCGCGACCTGCCAGAACAGGACACAGCCGAGTTCCGCAAGGTGAAATTTATCGTTCACGTGCTTGACGTGCTGTACCCCGATCCGTCGAAGTCGGTGTGGGAGAACAGCGCGCTGATGAGCGCCGCCGACTACCGCCTCAAAAAGGAAATATACGAAAAAGTGTATTCCAAGCCGCTCGACTACACCTTTGACCCCTCCGACATTGCGGGCTGGACGGGCACCCTCGAAAAGAGCGGTGCGGAGGCGGGGACCGAGGACCCGGCATGAGAGCGCCGCGCGAGAGATATTACAGCTCATACACCGACGATTTTGTGACGACGCGCGACCAGGACCTGCGGCTGCCCGAGGATTATGAGTGGATAAGACGCGACGCGCGTTCGCGGGTGCTTTCGGCTCTGTCATACGGCACGGCGCTGCTGCTTTCGTCGTTCGGCTGCCGGCTCTTTCTGCACGTTCGCTTTAAAAACAGAGCGGCACTTAAAAAAGCGCCCGACGGTGCGTTCATATACGGCAACCATACTCAGCCGGTCGGCGATGTGTTCCAGCCGGCGCTCGCATCGTTTCCGCGCCGCATATACACCGTAGTCAGCCCCGCAAATCTTGCTATCCCAGTTATCGGGCGAATATTGCCCTACCTCGGGGCACTGCCGATACCCGACACGCTCTCGGGAATGAAAAAATTCAACGAGGCGGTGGCGGCGCGCAGTGCGGAAAAGAAAAATATCGTCATTTACCCCGAAGCGCACGTATGGGAATATTACACCGGGATACGCCCGTTCGCGGACAGCTCTTTTACCTTTCCCGCGAGGCTCGGCAAGCCGGTATTCGCAATGACCGTAACATACAAACGCCGCCGCTTCAGAAAAAAGCCCGCAGCGGTGATATACACGGACGGTCCGTTTTATCCCGACACGGAGCTGCCGCTGCGCGAACGCACAAAAGCGCTGCACGACGCGGTATATGATGCAATGACCGCACGCAGCCGCGAGAGCGACTGCGAATACATCGTGTACCGCAAAAAGGCCGGCGACTGACGTTCATTATCAAACAAGACCTCCCGCCCGTCGGGAGGTCTTGTTTGCTTTTGTTACCGTGTCCACGGTCGAAACATGTTGACAAAAGGCGATTTTTTCATATAATATTAATGTAAAGGGCAGAGCGCACGGCGCTCAGCGTTCAACGTAACAAAAGATAGGATCGGTACAACCATGCTTAAAGTAGTCAAATTCGGCGGGAGCTCACTCTGCGACGCGGAACATTTCAAAATGGCGGCGGCGATAGTCAGAGCGGACGAGTCCCGCAGATATGTAGTCCCCTCGGCGCCGGGCAAGCGCTTCGGAGGCGATATAAAGGTCACGGATATGCTCTATGAGTTTCACAGGCTCGTGCGCGAGCGCGCGCCGATAGAAGAGACGGACGCTTATTTCGACAGGATATGCGAACGCTATTACACGATAATCGACGAGCTGGGGCTCGACTTTGATATTTCGCACGAAATGCTCTACATCAAAAACGCGATAACGGGCCGTGCGGGACGCGACTACGCCGCCAGCCGCGGCGAGTATCTCTCGGGGCTGATACTTGCGAAATACCTCGGCTACGACTTTATCGACGCCGAAAACGTGATATATTTCACAGACACCGGCGCATTTGACGCCGATCGCACACAGGAGATCATGAGCGCGGAGCTGGCGCAGCACGAACGTGCCGTCATTCCCGGCTTTTACGGGATTATGCCGAACGAGACCGTCAAGACCTTTTCGCGCGGCGGCTCGGACGTGACGGGCTCTATCGTCGCGCGCGCGGCGGAGGCGGACCTTTACGAAAACTGGACGGATGTTTCGGGCTTCAAGATGGCTGATCCGCGCATAGTCGACGACCCGCTGACCATAAAGACCATAACATACCGCGAGCTGCGCGAGCTTTCGTATATGGGCGCCACGGTGCTGCACGAGGAAGCTATCTTCCCGGTCAGATATGCCGGTATACCGATAAATATCCGCAACACGCTGCGCCCGCAGGACCCCGGCACCATGATAGTCGCCGCCGCGCAGGATTACGACAGCGAGCACGTGATAACCGGCGTTGCGGGAAAGCGCGGGTTCACCGTCATAACGCTCGAGCAGGACATGATGAACTCCGAGCCTTCGTTCGGCAGGCGCGTGCTTGAAATATTCGAGGAATACGGCATCACCTTCGAGCATCTCCCCTCCGGCATTGACACAATGAGCGTTGTGCTCGAAACGGCAACTCTTGAGGGCAGGCGCGACCGCATACTCAACGCTCTGCGCCGTGCGCTGCGCCCCGACAGCATCACCGTCGAGGACAATGTGGCGCTCATCGCGGTCGTCGGACGCGGAATGGTCAAGGCGCGCGGTACCGCGGCGCGAATATTCGCAGCCATCTCCGCCGCGGGCGTCAACATAAGAATGATAGACCAGGGCTCTTCGGAGCTGAATATCATCATCGGCGTCGAGGAGCACGACTTTGAAAACGCCCTTCGCGCCATTTACTCGGAATTCGTCAAAAATTCCGACTGACACGGAAAAACAAAAAACCGATCCGCTGCCGCGCAAAATGCGCGGCAGCGGATCCGGTTTTTGTGCCGTGAGGGGCTCAGCCCATATTTTCGGGCAGCTTTCTGCCGCCGATAAGATGGAAGTGCAGATGCTTTACCGACTGGCAGCCGTCCTCTCCGCAGTTGGTGATGACGCGATAGCCGTTTTCAAGCCCGCATATGGCGGCGATCTTCGGTATCGCCTCGAAAATGTGCGCCACGGCGGAGCTGTTTTCGGTCGTGATCTCGTCAGCCGACGCGATGTGCGCGCGCGGAACGATGAGAACGTGCACCGGCGCCTGCGGATTTATGTCGCGGAACGCATAAACATATTCATCCGCATATACCTTCTGCGAGGGTATCTCCCCCGCGATTATCTTACAGAACAGACAGTCCATGATCCTATCTCCCTTTTGTTCGTTTTTAAATATGCAAAAACGGGACGCGCCGCTTGCGCAGACGCGATCCCGTTTTTCCGTTTTCGTTTCGACGGATTATTTGTATTTGCGCTTTCTGGCGGCTTCGGATTTCTTCTTCCGCTTTACGCTGGGCTTTTCGTAATGCTCTCTCTTGCGAAGCTCGGTAAGGACGCCGGAACGAGCGCACTGCCGTTTGAAACGACGCAGAGCACTGTCAAGTGTCTCGCCTTCTCTGACTTTTACTTCTGCCATTCTTTTTCCCTCCCTTCGCATAGCACATCACGCACGTGTGTGCAAAAAACCAATTAACAGAAAGCATTATACAACATATTATGTCTCTTGTCAAGAGATTTTTTATATTTTTACAAGCAGCGCGTTATTTTTTGCTGCCGACGTCCTTTTTCATGACTCTGAAAAAGACCGAAAGGCACGCATTGCCGTCGAACGGGATAAGAGGATAAAGATATGAGTGCCCGTCGTTGACCGTGCGGTTGGAAACAAGCAGCAGAACGACGCCCGCCGTGCCTATGACAAATCCGACCCAGCCCCACAGCGCAACGAAAATGAGCAGCCCTATGCGCATGAATTTCAGCGCATATCCCAGCTCATACGAGCGCTGCGAGAAGTTCGCTATGGCGACAAAAGCCATATAGAGTATGACCTCGGGTATCAGCCAGCCGATATCGACGGCAAAATCGCCGAGTATCAGCCCGCCGACGACGGAGAGCGAATTCGACAGCATCGAAGGCGTGTTCATCGACGCCATCTTAAGCCCGTCCACCACGAATTCAACAAGCAGCAGCTGTGCGAGTATCGGTATCTTCCCCCGGTCGTCCGGGATGATGAACCTCAGCCACACGGGAAGCGCATTTGGGTATCTTAGAAGCATATACCACACCGGCACGAGAAAAAGCGTGAGCAGGCAGACCGTATGCCGCACGACGCGTATGAAGGTCGCCGTAAGCGGCGGAAAGTAATAATCGTTCGTCTCCTGAACGAAATCGAATATAGAGGTCGGCAGCACCATTGCCTCGGGCGAATTGTCGAGCAGGATGAGAACGCTGCCCTCAAGCAGTTGAGCCGCAGCCGCGTCGGGGCGCTCGGTCGAGCGTATCTTCGGGAACGGATTGTACCAGCGCGTGCGGATAAGGCATTCGGCGAGTGATTCGTGACCGAGTGTCAGCGAATCGGTGTCGATGTCGAGCAGCCGCCTACGCAGGTTGTCGACATATCCCGCGTCGGCTCTGCCGTCCATATAACAGAGCACCACGTCGGTCTTTGACGCCGAGCCGACCGAAAGATACTCCATCGTCAGCGACGTGTCGCGTATGCGGCGGCGGATGAGCGCCGTGTTGAATATCAGCGTTTCCACAAAGCCGTCGCGTGCGCCGCGCATCACGCGGTCGTTTTCCGGCTCGCTCGTGTCGCGCGAGGGATAGCTGCGGGAATCTATCACGATCCCCCATTCGCCGAAGCGACTGCCTATCATCAGCGACGCGCCCGAAAGCACCGCCGCGAGCATAGAGTCGAGCGAATCGGTTACATCCGTTTCGACATATGCGACATGAGCGCGGGTGAATGCCCGCGCGCACTCGCCGCCGGTACCCTCGCCGAGCCCGTCAAGGGAGACGAGCGCCAGCATGAGCTTTTGCATTACGGTGTCCTTGACAAAGCCGTCGATATAGTAGAGCGTCACCTCGTCCGCGCCGATGCGGAGAGGCTTTTTTATAACATCGAAATTTTCCTCAACGCGCAGCAGCCTGTCGAGCTGAGCCACATTGTCGGAATATACATTTGAAAGTTTGCGCATAATAGATCGGATACCTTTCGGTTTTTTTCGGGTTTATTATGCGCAAAAAATATTGAATTATTCGGTCTATCCGGTCAGTCGCGCAGACCTATCATGCCCATCAGCTTCTTGTTGAATTCCTCCGCGGTGTTGTAGCCCATCTTTTTCTGACGGTTGTTCATCGCGGCGATCTCAAGGATTATCGAAAGGTTGCGCCCGGGCTTGACCGGTATCGTGATAGATGGCAGGTCGATGCCGAGTATCTCGACCGTCTTTTCCTCAAGCCCCAGTCTGTCGTACATCTTTCCGTGTATCCACTGTTCAAGATTTATAACGAGGTCGATGCGCTCGGTGTCCTTGACCGCCCCCATACCGAAGAGGCGGCGCACGTCAACGATGCCTATGCCGCGCAGCTCGATATAGTGACGTATGACCTCGGGCGCGCTGCCTACCAGCGTTTTTGCCGAGACCTTTTTTATCTCAACGGCATCGTCGGCAATAAGACGGTGCCCGCGCTTTACAAGCTCTATCGCCGTTTCGCTCTTGCCGACCCCGCTGTCGCCGAGGATGAGTATGCCCTCTCCGTATACCTCGACCAGCACCCCGTGCCGGGTTATGCGCGGTGCAAGAGATATGTTGAGCGACGCTATCAGCGCCGCCATGAGCGTTGACGTTTTCTCCGACGACCGCAGGAGCGGGACCCCGCATTTTTCCGCGTGATGCACGAGCTGCTCGAACGGCTCGAGCCCCGACGTCACGATGACCGCGACCGGACGGCGATCGATAAATGCGTCTATGCGGCGATTGCGCTCGTCGTCGTCCATCTTTGAGAGATAGCAGTGTTCCGCATTGCCGATAAGCTGTATCCTTTCCGGCTCGAACAGGTCAAAAAAGCCCGAAAGCGCCAGCGCAGGGCGATTGAGCTCGGTTGTCTTTACATATATATCCGATGCCGGGCCGGGCAGGCTCACCGCCTCGAGCGCAAATTCGTCGATAAGGCTTTGCAGCGATACTCTGTATTTCTCGTTCATCTGTTTTCTTCCTTTCAGTGTTCAGAAAGCGCGGCGTCCTTTGCCGTCATATGATATCCGCATCCATTATACCACAACACGGGCTTCAATGGAACCTTTTTTGCGCTGTTTTTTCATCCGCACGAAGAATATTTTGCCGTGCGCGGCGCATAACGAAAGAATATCCGCCGTATTCACAACAGCGTAACAAAGGAGGATTATAATTATAATGTATAAATATTATCCTTGCGCAAGGAGAGATCATATGAAGATAAAAAATCTTATAATAAAGACCGCAGTTGCGGTGCTTTGCCTCGCTGCGGTGTTCACGCTCGCATCATGCTCGCAGTCCAAGCCTATCAAAAGCCGCGAGGGCGAGCTCGACGTCGTGGGGCAGATAGGCAGATTCGACGTATACTACGAGGAGCTGCGCTATATCACCGTGAACTGCAAAACGGACATGGAGATAATACACGGCGAAAAGATCTGGGACGATCCCGCCACTGCCGAAAAATACCGCGACGAGCTTTACGACCGCGTGACAAAGGGCATAGTCAGCGATTATTACGGCGTGCTCTCGCTTGCCGACCTGCTTTACTCCGCGGGCGGCGGAGCCGACGCGATGCTCGCGTCCGACGAGATAAAGAATGCGGTGCAGACGGCGATAGACGAGACGGTCTCCGAGGCGGGCGGAAAGAAGGAATACCGTCAGGCACTTGAGGACAACGCCATGACCGACCACCTCTACCGTTTTTACACCTCGGTCGAAAAGATAGCGAACGAGCTGTTTTTCATCGCACGCGACGACCTCGGGCTTCTCGACGACAGCGACGAGTACGCCACGGAGTATATGCACTCGGTGAAATTCATACGCACGAACCATGTGTATCTTGAAGGCAAGACCGCGGAGAACCTCAAGCTCGCCGAGCAGATCGCCGCTCAGCTCAAGGCAAGCGACAAGCCCGAGTCGGAGCTCATCCTTCTCAAGGGCAAGTACTGCGCCGACTGGAAAATGACGACCACGCACGGCTATTACTTTGCAAAGGGAAATTCGGACTGCGGGGATAATTACGAAAATACGGCGTTTGCAATGAGCGAGGGCGAAGTCAGCGATGTTGTTGAGTCCGACACCGGCTACTATGTGATAATGCGCCTGCCCAAGGAAGAGGATTACATGAAATCCTGCTTTGACGAATTCAAAACACAGATAATAGGCACCGACTTCAACGACTCGATCAAAGCCAGAAAAGCCGACATGAAGTTCACGGCAAACGATTACGGCGCATCGATCGACCTTGTGGATCTGAAATGATGACGCGCGGACGCAGACGTGCCTGGCGCAGCAGGCACCGTATACAGCTCGGCTCGGTATGGATAGCGGTGCTGGCTGTCCTGCTTGCCGCCGCCGTGCTGTTTACCGGAGCGGTGATACTCGGCAACTACCTGCGCGCACAGGCTGAAAATATAGGCAGCGATGCTCCCACCGAGCCCGAGATAACGCTCTCGGATTTCGACGCTTCGGCGGTCCCTGCCGTAATAGCGCGGGCAGTGCGCTTCGGCGACGCTCCCGCGGCTCTCGGCGAGGCGGCGGACGGAAAGAGCTTCAATGCATACTGCGCGGTCATGCGCGGCAGCGACGGAAAGCTGCGCTACCGCTCGGAATTCGAAAGCTATCTCTACGGCAGTGAGTCTTCCGGCGAGCTTCCCACGCTCGCGGAGGGGCTTGCAAAGCTCGGCGGCACGTATGTCAGCGGCGTGTTTGACGCGACTTATCCGTCGGCGGATAAAAAGATACGCGAATCGGTGCGCGGCTATGAGCTGTCGCTTGCCGCCGAGATCGCCGCTTCGGGCATCGACGACATTGTGATAACGGGGCTGTCATTCGACAGCGGCGCGGCGGATTTCTGCCGCGAGGTAAAGGAACGCGCCGCGGAGAGCGCCGGCGCCGCAGACGTGAAGGTGGGGATAGCCGTCGGCTATTCGTTCATCACCTCGGACGGCGCGCGTGAGGAGCTTGTGCGCCTTGCACCGTCGTTTGATTTTATTGCGCTCGATCTCTCGGACGAGATATCGTTCGGATCGGCAGCGGAAAAGCTGAACGGCATCACCCCGCTCATCGGCATTTATCGGATGCGGATAATGATCCCATGCTCCGACGGCAGCGCCGCCGCGGCACTTGACGCGGGAGCGGAAAACATCGCCGAAATAGACGGCACACAGGAGACGGACATTCCCGAAACGACCGACAACGCCGAAACGGGTGCGACGACGCCTTAAAACAAAGGAAATATAAAATGGCAATGATCGACAAGCTTCACACGGGCGAGCTTTATCTGCCCGGCGACGACGATGTAATGGCAGAGCAGCAGAAATGCCTTGAACTGCTGTATGACTACAATATGACGCGCCCGTCGGAATCCGAAAAGCGCGAAAAAATGCTTCGCGAAATGTTTGCCGAGATAGGCGAGCGATGCTATATAGAACCGCCGCTGCACGCGAATTGGGGCGGGAAGCACGTTCATTTCGGCAACCGCGTTTACGCCAATTTCGGGCTGACGCTGGTCGATGACACGCATATATACGTCGGCGACGACACGATGTTCGGTCCGAACGTGACCGTTGCTGTCGCGGGGCACCCGATCCTCCCGGAGCTGCGGCTTGAAAAATACCAGTACAACGCCGCGGTGCATATAGGAAAGAACTGCTGGATAGGCGCGGGAACGGTGATAGTTTCCGGTGTCAGCATCGGCGACAATACGGTCATAGGCGCGGGGAGCGTCGTGACACGGGATATCCCCGCGGATGTCGTGGCGTTCGGCAACCCATGCCGCGTCCGCCGTCCCATCGGAGAACGTGACCGCGAATTTTACTTCAAGGATCTCCGAATTCCCGCCGAAATTGCAGAAAAGAAGAGATAAGCCGCTGCGCGCACTCTTTTTTTCGTGCGAAATGCGATTTTTTTCAAAAAAACTATTGCATTTCACCGCAAAATATGATATGATATTAAAGCTGTCGTTCGATGCAGCACCGACAGCAATTTAATATCATGGAGAAGTCGCCTAGTTGGTCGAGGGCGCACGACTGGAAATCGTGTAGGCGTTAAAAGCGCCTCCAGAGTTCGAATCTCTGCTTCTCCGCCAGAAACAAAGGGATAGCCAATGGCTATCCCTTTGTTTCTGTTGAAACAGTTAACCATTCAGAACTCTTTCAAATCCGCAAAGCCGGATTTGAAAGCTTTGCGCAAGCAGGCATAAAAGCTCTGTACCAACAGACGCGCAAAGCGGAGTTCAGAATCTCTGCCAAAGCACTTGACCAACCGATCTCCGCTTCCGTTATCACTTCTTTTCCTTCATCGACGCGATGAGAGCCTCGCCCGCGCCTTTGATTATCGCCGTGATATCCACGCCCGCAGAGTTCAGCACGTTCTTCGCCGCGTCGGACATCTTCTCCATCGAGCCGTCTATCAGCATCTTCCCGAGCTCGGCTATCTCAGCCTTCGTCAGCTTGCCGTCGGCACTCGCAGCCTTCAGCTTGTCAACCGTCGTCTGCTGAAGCTCAAGCACGGTCGTCTGCGCCGCACGTATCGCCTCGTCGGTCGCCGTGCTTATGTTCGACAGCTCCGCGCGCTTTGCGATCTTTGCGGTCAGCCACGCGCCGAGCACGCCTATCAGGGTAACGATGAGAGTCGCCACGATCTGCACAAGGTTTTCAATAATTACGTTCGTCATGATTTTCTCCTTATCTGTCCGTTATGTTTCGATATGCCAAGTCTTCACCTCGGCGTATATCCTGTCAATGAAAGAGTTGCCGCCCAAGGCTTTGTACGCCTTGTATTCATACATGAAATTCTCATACTCATACTGCCGTATCGTCCCCGCGTCGCAGTGGCGGTAATACATCCGCAGCATGTCCGCCCGCAAGAGGCATTTCTGCCCATTGCGGACTTCGTTCATCCCGCACAACCACAGGCGCATGGGCTTTATGAGCAGCGCCAGCAGCGCGAATATCGACATGGCATATGAGCATATCTGCGCTATTTTCCCGATCGTCTCCATATCATTCCTCCGGTATCGTCAGCACGTCGCCGGGGTAAATGGCAGGCACCTTCATGCCGTTCGCCTGCATGATAATCGGGAACTTCCACCCTTTGCCGTAGAACTTCTTTGCGATGCCCCACAGACTGTCGCCCTTTACGACGGTGTACTTCACCTCTTCAGGCTCTTCGGGCTCTTCGGGCTCGTCCGGTTCCTCGGGTTCGGGAGCCGCACCGGGTATCTCTATCTTCTGCCCGACGCGTATGAGGTTCGGGTTCTCGATGTTGTTGAGCTTCGCAAGCTCGCACCAGTCAACGCCATATCTCGCGCCGATGCCCGAAAGTGTGTCGCCCACCTGAACGGTGTATATCGTGCCGATGGGAGTCGGCTGCGGTTCCTCGGGCTGCTCGGGTTCTTCCGGCTGTTCCGGCTCGTCCGGCTCAGCAACGGTCGCATACTTGTTGTAATACACCCGCCCGAGTTCGGCACGTCTGGCACAGTTCGCCTCGCTCTGATCCGCGGGACGCTCGAAATTCAGCAGTATCGCATCCGATGCTTCCTTTACCGATCCCGCCTCGGAGAGTATCGCAACGTCTTTTCCGAAGTACGCGCGCAGTTCCTTCATGAGATAACCGAGCTGCATCTCACAGTCGCCGATCGACTTGCCGCACTTCTTCGCATGGATCAGCAGGTCACGCTTGCGGGACCAATACGTCCATTGCGCAAGACCGTACCCCGCGTGGTCGTTTATGAAGTTGTCATACGTCTCCGCATCGACCGCCTCGGTGTAGGACGCATCATTGTAGCCGAGCCTCCGCTCCGCCGAGTTCTCAAGGTTGTCCGAACGCAGCCCCGATTCGGCATACAGGTTGCCCATCAGACCCGCAACACCGTATGCGTTGCCGAGCTCCCTCATGAGGTAGTTCCATATCTTTTTCTCCGTAGCTGCTGTGTCATTTTCCATAATTCATATCCCTCCGTTATTTTTATGTAAATGAATGATACACCGCGCCGCGGTGCTGCGTGTCGCACGCAGTCTCACCCGGTCGCAAAGCAAAAAAACGGCGGTGTTTAAAAACTCAAAACGAGTTTTTTTACACCCCCTTTTTTGAATCCGAATTTTATTGCTTGATTATAAGTTTGTAATAAGTTTGTACTTGAAAACAAATTATTTTTGTGATAAAATAATTATATTCTATTGAAATGCTCGGAAAGAGGTG
>CAJLZE010000055.1 GCA_905210995.1 uncultured Anaerotruncus sp. | reverse complement strand
ACGCCTTATCCGGGAATTTCTTTTTATATCCCTCTATCGCGTCGGCGATTATTTTTTTCGCCTCGTCGGTGCAATAAAGCTCTTTGACGGCGGTCTGCTTGTTTTCAAGCTGCTTGTAGACCGAGAAAAAGTGCATTATTTCATCGAAAATATGCGCGGGAAGATCGTCGATGGAGGTTATGGTGTTGTAGTTCGGATCGGAGAATGGCACGGATATGATCTTGTCGTCAAGCCTGCCGCCGTCGATCATGCGCATAACGCCTATGGGATACACCTGAACGAGCGTCATGGGATAGATCGGCTCGTTGCCGATAACGAGCACGTCGAGCGGGTCGCCGTCGTCGGCATAGGTGCGCGGTATAAAACCGTAGTTGGCGGGATAATGGGTCGAGGTGTAAAGAACGCGGTCAAGACGAAGAATGCCTGTGCGCTTGTCAAGCTCATACTTGCACTTTCCGCCCTTGGGGATCTCAATGAGCGCCGAAAAATTTTCGGGTCGTATCATTGCGGGGTCAATGTCATGCCAGATGTTCACGGTATACCTCCGATTTTATTTTATTTAACATATTCGAATTCAAAGCCGTATATCGAAACGGTGCAGCCGTCGGTGCAGCCGTGCGCCTCAAGCTCGTCGAACACACCGCTGCGGCGCAGGACCTTCTGAAAGAAGTTGAGCGATTCGTAATCGCCGAAGTTGATCTGCCCCATGAGATTGAAGAGCCATTCGCCCTCCACCGTAAAGGTATCGCCCTCGCGCGTTATCGTCGTTTCGCGCCCGCCGCCGACATATGCGTCCTCTGGCTCGTATTCGCGCTCGTAGACCTTTATGGGCGGCAGCTTGGAAAGCTCGGAAACGGTGAGCGCGATCATTTTGTCGATCCCCTCGCCGGTAACAGCCGAAACGTACACAAGAGGACAGCCGAGCGAGGCGACATACGCCTCGAACGCCGGGATATCCACACGTTCGCGGTCAAGCGCATCGACCTTATTGGCAACGATTATCTGCGGACGCCCCGCGAGCTCGGCGCTGTAACGCTCAAGCTCTCCGTTTATCACCTTTATATCCTCGACAGGGTCGCGGTATTCGGTAGAGGCGATGTCCACCACATGCAGGAGCAGGCGGCAGCGGTCAACATGACGCAGAAACGCATGGCCGAGCCCCGCGCCCTCTGCGGCGCCCTCGATAAGCCCGGGGATATCCGCCGCAACAAAGCCCGCGCCGGAGCCTGCGGGAGCCGGAACAACGCCGAGCATGGGGGAGAGAGTCGTAAAATGATAATCGGCGACCTTGGGACGCGCCGCGCTTATGCGTGAGAGGAGCGAGGATTTGCCTACGCTCGGATAGCCGATAAGCCCGACGTCCGCCAGCATTTTAAGCTCGAGAATGACCTCGCGCTCTTCGCCGCGCGAGCCGTTTTTGGCAAACATGGGGACCTGTCTTGTCGGCGTGGCAAAGTGGCGGGTTGCCCCAGCCGCCGCGCCCGCCGCGGCAGAGCACAAAGTCGGCTCCGTCGTTTTCGGACATATCGTGAATGATCTTTTCCGTCTCGGCGTCACGCAAAAGCGTGCCTGGCGGCACGGGGATATAAAGATCGTCGGCGCTCTCGCCGTGGAACTTGCGTCCCGAACCGTCGCCGCCGTTCTGTGCGACAAATTTGCGCTTGTAGCGGAAGGCAAGCAGCGTGTTGCTGCCGGGATCGACGCGGAAGACGATGCTGCCGCCCTTTCCGCCGTCGCCGCCGTCGGGTCCGCCGTGCGAGACGTATTTTTCACGCCTGAAGGACACGGCTCCGTTGCCGCCGTTGCCGGCTTTTACATAGATTTTTATTCTGTCAATAAACATATGGGTTTCCTTTCGGAATCACTGCGCGTCGTCGCCCTTTTCGCGGATGATGAGCTTTATCGGCGTTCCGGCAAAGCCGAAGGTGTCGCGCAGGCAGTTTTCGATATATCTCTGATATGAGAAGTGGAACAGCTCGGCGCTGTTGCAGAAGATGACGAATGTCGGCGGTGCGACGGAGGTCTGGGTCATGTAGTAGATGCGCAGGCGCTTGCCCTTGTCCGTCGGCGGCTGAACGCGCGTTACCGCCTCGCGCAGCACGTCGTTGAGCATTCCCGTGGATATGCGCATGACAGACGACGAATAGACCGCATTTATCTGGCCAAACAGATTCGATACGCGCTGCCCCGTCAGCGCCGAAACATACATTATCGGCGCATAGGTCATATACGAGAGCGCTATGCGGATCTTATTGTCGAAATCGCGCACTGTGGAGTTGTCCTTGCCCTCTATCGAATCCCATTTGTTGACGACGATGACCGACGCCTTGCCCGCCTCGTGTGCGATACCGGCGATCTTTTCATCCTGCTCGGTGATGCCCTCGCCCGCGTCTATCATTATAAGGCAAACGTCGGCGCGCTCGACCGCGGTGTGCGCACGGAGGACGGAATATTTCTCAACGCTGTCCTTTATTTTTGCGCTGCGGCGTATGCCGGCTGTGTCGATGAAGGTATACGTGCCGTACCGGTTCACCACGCGGGTGTCGATGGCATCGCGCGTCGTGCCGGGGATGTTTGAGACTATCATCCTCTCGGCTCCCGAGATGCGGTTGACGAGCGATGACTTGCCAGCATTCGGTTTGCCGATGACCGCGACCTTTATGCCCTCCTCGGGATCCTCCGTTATCTCGCCGTCCGGCAGCACGGCAAGTATCTCGTCGAGCAGATCGCCGGTACCGGTACCGTGAACGGATGAGAGCGCGACAAGCTCGGTATCGAAGCCGAACTCGTAGAATTCATAGAATTCGGGCGGCGTGGAGCCCACGCTGTCGCACTTGTTGACCGCAACAACGACGGGCTTGCGGCTCTTTTTGAGCATTACGGCGATCTCGCGGTCGTCGGCGGTGGGGCCCGTGCGCACGTCGCAGAGGAAAACGATAACATCAGCCGACTCTATTGCGATCTCCGCCTGCATACGCATATGCGCAAGTATCACGTCGTCGGTCTTGGGCTCTATTCCTCCGGTGTCGATGACGGTGAGGACCTTGCCTCTCCACTCGGTCTCGCCGTATATGCGGTCGCGCGTTACGCCGGGAGTGTCCTCCACGATGGCTCTGCGCTCGCCGATGAGCTTATTGAAAAGCGTGCTTTTGCCCACATTGGGTCTGCCTACTATTGCAATTACGGGTTTTGACATATTGTTGCTCCGTTGTTTTTTACTTGGTCGGGCTGACCGAAAGATATGCATTGACGTCGGAAAGCGGGATCGAAAACTCGGCATATCCGCCGAGCTTTGTGTTTAACTCGACTATGATGACAAGCTCCTTCGGTGTGAAATATGTGTCGGGATATGTGTTGTAGAGCTCGTACATCGCATATTGCGACATCATGTCGGCAAGGGATATCGACGAGGTGAGGTTCTGAGCACCGCTTATCTGCGTGAACCTGCCGTTTTCGAACAGAGACTTGATCTCTCCGAACTTCTGATATATCTTTTTCTGCGTGATGTTGCGCCCGGTGCTGAGGTTTATGACGTTGGAATAAGCAAAATCCACGTCTTCCGAGCCGTCGGAGTAGGTGATGCTCCCCGCCGAACGCACCGAGAGCAGATTTCCGCCGAGGTATGTGACGGAGGTCTTTGCGACCTCGTATCTCACCGCAACTCCGTTTTTGGTGTAGTCGTCAAGTCCCAGGGTGCGGTTTTTGAACTCGGATGCGGCGATCTCGCCGAGCAGAGTGTTTATCTTTGTCTGCATATCCGCGTTGGAAAGCCCCGTGAGCTTGGGATACCGCAGTATCTTGCGGCTCTTCGAGGCGCCTACCACCGCTATCGTTTCATCGACCGTAACGGTGTCGTATTCGTAATTCACGATATCCACCTGCTGCGTCGTCTCCTCCGTCACAGGCTTTGTCGTCGGCTTGTCGGGACGGTTGGTGGCGTCGCCGGTAGACGGCGCCGAGGTATCGGTAGCCTCGCCGGTATACGGCAGAGTCTCGGCGGGCGGGTCTGTCAGCTCATCCACACCGACGACGAGCGAGCTTGACGGTCTGCCCGAGACGTTGCGGCAGGAGGAAAGCACCGCCGCGGCTATCGTCGGCAGCAACAGCGCGAGCGCAAGCGCACGCGGCAGCGGATCGTGTCTTTTTGTTTTTTTCATTTTCGGTTCTCCGTGGTTCTCGTTGTCCGGGATGAGCCGTGCCCTTCCCCGACCGGTTGACAATGCGCGGTATGTCCGGCGCCTCAGGGTGTCCCCTCGCCCGTCAGCGCTGCAATGAATTCCGCGCCGTCGTTTTTTATCGGAACTGCCGGAACACCGAGCTTTTCGGAAAGCTCGGCGGGGGTCATTCCGCAAAGAAAGAGATCTCCGTCGGCACGCAGCGCGTTTGCCGGAAAGAAAAGCGTCTCGCCGAGCTCCTGCCCCGCAAGCTGCGCGGCAATGTCTCTGCCCGTCAGAAGTCCCGCGACCGTTATAGTCTCGCCGAAGAAATCGTTGCGTATGCGGTAAACGTTCACACGCAGATTCCCGCGCGCCGCTTCCGCTCTGCGCGCGTATTCGCATATGATGTCATACGCCGCGTATCCCGTGGCGACCGATACAACACGCTCCGGCAGATCGGCGGGTGCGGGATCGGTGAATTTAAGCTCGCTCTCGGCTTCCTCGCCGAAGGAGGTGAGCATTCCCACGCCGTCCTCGATCTGACCGTAGCCCTCGTAAAAGTCGGGGTCGGGGAGAGGCACGCCGCCGCGGACGTAAAATTCGTCGGAGCAGCGCACGATGCGGCTGCCGCATTCGGCGTAAAATTTATCCGACCAGCGCGTTACCTGCTCTATGACCGCACGGCATTCCTCGGCCGAGAAAAGCGTGAGCGGGAACAGCCCCTCGCGGTATTTTGTGATGCCCGCCGGAACTATCGTCACCGCCTCAAGCGCCGGGCGCAGCCGGTCAAGGTCGGAGAGCGTTCTTTCAAGCTCGGCACCGTCGTTTATACCGCGGCAAAGGACTATCTGCGCGTGCAGCACTATGCCCGCAGCGGCAAAGCGGTCAAGATATGAAAGCGTTTTGCCCGCAAAGCGGTTGTGCATCATGCGGCAGCGCAGCTCGGGATTTGTCGTGTGTACCGAGACGTTTATCGGCGAGATGTGCATTTCGATTATGCGGTCTATCTCGTGCTCTGAGAGGTTCGTCAGCGTGATATAGCTGCCCTGAAGAAAGGAAAGACGCGAATCGTCGTCTTTGAAATAGCATGTGGGGCGCATCCCGGGCGGGTTCTGGTCTATAAAGCAGAATATGCACGCGTTGCGGCAGGAATGCTTTTCGTCCATCAGCGCGCTGCCGAATTCAAGCCCCGGATCCTCCTCCTCATCCTTGCGGATACGGAAAACGATGCGTTTGCCGCCGCGCATGATCTCGAGCTTGAGGCGGCGGTCGTAAATGCGGAATCGGTAATCGAGCACGTCGCATATCTCGTGCCCGTTTATTGCCGTCAGTTCGTCTCCGGCAAGTATTCCCACCCGCTCAGCCGCCGAATCGGGCTCAACAAAGGTTATTTTTACCATGAGGCAGCGGCTCCTTTACGCATTACGGAAATAAGTTAAAATAAGGTAGTATTATATTGTATCACATTTATATGTGCTTGTCAATCCCGCGCTGCCTCAGAGGTTCAGAAGAACGATCGCAGCCGCACCGAGAAGTATCGCCGCGCCCTTTTTCCACGGGATGCGCTCCCCGAAAAACAGGCGTGAGAGCACGGCGGTGACTATCGGCCCCCCGCCCTGCACTGCGGGATAGACTATGGCACTGTCCATCATGGTGGCGAGCAGCACAAAGGCAAGATTGAGCGCAAAGCTCGCACAGCCGACGTAGAGCACCACACCGATCATTGCGGGCGCGAGGAGTGCGCGTTCGGACGCTTTCTCCGCCGCCGGCTCGCCGCGGCTGCGCAGGAGCAGAAAGGCCGCAAACGACGCGGCGGATGCAAAGGCGTAGCCGAGAACGAGAAATGCCGAAAAATAAGCGTTTTCGGTTTTCGTGGCATATATTTTCGATATGAGCGACAGCGTGCCGCTGCAAAGCAGAGAGAGCAGCGAATATCCTATCCATCTGCCGGATATCTTTGCCTCTCCCGTCACGCGCGGATCGGTAAAAAGAAACATACAAACGACGAGCAGCGCAAGCCCCGCAGTGCGTGTGACGGTGATCCTTTCATGCAGAAAGATAAACGAATATCCCATCGGCATGATGAGGCTGAAATTGACTATGAGCGTGGTCAGCGACAGCGGACCCGACTCAAGAGCTTTGAGGTTCGTCAGCACCGTCAGAGAAAAGAATACCCCGAAGGCGGCTGCCGCAAAAACGCCGGATGCGGGAACGCGGAAGCCTCCGCCGCCCGCGGCTGCGAATATCGCTGCGCATACGAATGCTACGAATGCAAAAAGCGCGTTGAAAAGCTGCAGTGAGGCGGGCGTGCGGCATTTTTTGTTTGCCGGTCCGAGACCGACGGAAAATATTCCGCTCGCGGCGATCGCGGCGGTCAGTATGGCGATCGCGGCAGGGGAGGCGTTCATTATCTTCCCTCCCCGGTCGTCGCGGCGGGAGCCGATATCCTTGCGGTGTATTCCTCAAGGCATTCGCCCGACGCGTGCATTGCGGCGGCGTGATATCTGCCGACATAGCGCAAATGCCACGGCTCGGCGGCGTGCCCCGTTTCGGCGGTCTTGTCTGCCGGGTAACGGATCACGAAACCGAATTTATGTGCGTTTTCCTTCAGCCATGCGGCAAACGGGCTTGACGCAAAATCGCCCGCCGATGGTGAGATATCGCAAAGATCGACCGCAAGCCCGCTCTGGTGCTCGTCGCTGCCGGGCTCGTCGCAATATGATAACACCACGCGCCGCGCGTCTGCCAGCGAGAGGGTGTAGCTGTCCTTTGACACGTAGTTCTCGTTCAGATATGTACTGCCGAGAACGGCGTATGCGCGGTCGCTGAAGCGCTTGCCCGTTGCGGCATAGTTACGGCTGCTGAAATTGCGCTCGGCAGAAAGATAGCCGTCGAAAAGCTCCGCGCGGTCGTTATACGAAACATATCCGAGAGAGGCGCGCACGGTCGTGTATCCCGCGGCGCGGGCTTCGGTAAACAGCGCCTCGAGCGACCTTTCGGCAAACAGCGCAAGCTTCATATCCTCTGCGCCGGTGCGTGCGTCGGCGACGGCGGTAAGCTCGGCGGGAACATACCGGTATGTGAGCCGGTGAGTGCCGTCAACGAGCGCAAGATATGCGTCGCGCGCCGTGCCGTCGGGCGCCATGTAGCGCTCGAAAGCCGAAAGATCGGAAAGAAAATCGTATTTCGGCACGGGATCGGTCACGGGGGACGAGGCATCGGGCGTGTCGTCGGGCGAAACGGCGGAAAGCACCGAACCGGGCTTCAATCTGAACGACGGCTCGAGCCATTTGCCGAGCGCACCCGTAGACTCGGGGTCGGGAGTGCGGTCCACCGAGATGACAAAGTATTTTTTGTTTCTCTTTTCCACTTCGCCGAGGCTCACATCCGCCCCGCTGAAGCAATCATGCACGAACGACAGCGGCAGCCAGAGGTGCCCGTCGTCGCGCAGTATCGCCTTACCCTCGAGCGTGATACCGTTGCCGTTTACCGACGCGCGGTCGGAATCCGGAACGAACACGGCTGTCTCGCCGCCGGCGGTCTCAAATACCAGCTCGTCGCGCACGCCGCTGACGCTTACGCCGCAAAGACCGGCTATGCCGGTGAAATCCACGTATACAACGCCGTCCGACACGATATTTTCGTAGCTTACCGACTTGCTGCTGTCCTCAACGCGGTAGGTGTAGTCATGCGTCTCATCGGCTGCGGCAACGCTCGTGCGCGTAAGGCGGATGACGAGTATCGAAAACGCCGCCGAGCACACGATCATGAGCACGACAAGGAAAAGCAGCAGATTTTCGCCTGCGGCCATTGCGCGCGCCGTGAATTCGGCACGTCTTTTTTCGCGTATACGCCGCCTTATCTCCTTCTGCCGCGCTGCCTCGGCAGCACGTCTGCGCTCCTCTGCGGCACGGCGCTTTTCAGCCTCTGCCCGACGCTCTGCGGCAGCTTTGGCAGCAGCGGCCTTCGCCTCGGCGCGGCGGCGCTCCTCCACGGCACGGCGTTCTCTTGCCGCCCTCTCCGCCGCTTCTCTTTCAGCCGAGCGCTGTCTTGTCCTTTCGAGCGCCGCAAGCTTTTCACGTTCGCGGCGACGTCTGTCAGCTTCGGCTACCGGTGTCGGCACGCTGTTTGCGCGCCTCTGTTGCCCGCCGGCGGGCGCCCCCTCGCGGCGCGCTGGCTGCGGAACAGGTCTTGCTCCGCCCGCACCGCGCTGCCGCTGTGCGGTATTCGCGGTATCGGCGGCTCCTGCGGCGTTTGCCGCACGCCGGTTACGTTCGTTCGCTGCTGGAGTGACACGTCGGTCGGTCGGTCGCGCCGCCTGCTTACCGGCTGCGGGCTGTACCGATCCGACGGTCTCCGTGCGCGCGGGACGTGCCGCGGGGCGGGGCGCCTTTGGCGGCGTTCGCGGCGTCTCCGAACGAGCACGCGCAAGTTCGCGTCGCCGCCCGTCGAGCAGCGCAAAATATTCTTCGTCGGTACCTGCGGCGTTCCTTTTATCGTTCTGAGACATTTTTATCCCTATCCCTGTTTTACGGTTATTCTGATTTTTTCCTTTCTTCCTTGGTTTCAATCAGGAAGAAGAAGGGAGATGTGGGCGAATTCATGATTTTTATCTTCGTGGCGCACACGCGGTGGCGTGAAAGCCCGGAAAGATATTCCTCTATCATCCTGCCCTCCGCTTCACCCTCGGCGTGACCGGGGTAGACCGCGACGGTCAGCACGCCGTCGGGTCCCAGAAGATCTATCGCCGCGGCTATGGCGGGCAGTGTGGTCTCGCGCCGCGTGGTAACGGTCTTGTCCGACCCCGGCAGCCAGCCGAGATTGAACATTCCCGCTCGCAGCGGCTCTTTTATATAGTTCTTTGCATTGCTGTGCGAGTCGAGTATCAGCGTATAGTTTTCGGGGCAGCCGGTCTCGCGCATATGCGCGGCGGTGCTTTCGAGAGCCTGCGGCTGAACGTCAAAGGCATATACGCGCCCCGCGGCGCCCACCGCCTTTGAAAGGAATTCGGTATCGTGTCCGTTGCCCATCGTAAAGTCGGCGCAGACGTCGCCCTCGCGCAGATGAGTGAGAATGAACTGCTTGTGCAGCGAAAGAAGATCTATCATTTTTGTTTTCCTCAGTCCTTTTTGTCCTCGTTGTTGTGCATATCCGAGCGCAGGAATTTTATCGCACGCTCGACCGCGTCCTTTGAGTCGTACCACGGCTCCTTGTCGTATCTGTAATCGAATTTTTTGCAGAACCAGCTCACGTCGCCCGAGAGCTTGTCGAAATACGGCAGCACGACCGCCTCGGCAGCCTTTGCGAATTCACGGTATCTCTTGCCGGAGAGCTTTGCCTTTGCGGTGCCGAGCAGATCGGCGTAGTGCGGCAGGCAGAACATATCCTGCTTTGCGAACATTTCGCGGAATTCCTCCTCGGTGTCCCAGAGATATACGATATTTTCAAGCAGGTTCGAAAAATTGTGTTCGATGCGCTCGCAGACATAGCAGCTCCCGCGCAGCTCCTCGATGCGCGCCCTTGCGCGCGTGCCGGGGACCGTGAGCGGCAGGTCGGTTATCTCGCGGCGCAGCTTGTCCAGATGCGATTCAAGCGTCAGCGCCATGCCGAGGCGGTTCTTGCGCACGAACATCATATCGTAGTGCATACGGCAGAAGCCGAGCTTGTTTGTCTTTATGCGGATATCCGGCTCCATCATCGACGCGCCGAGGATTATGTCAAGCTCGTTCTCCTCAAACATACGGTAAAGCGAGCATATCGGGCACGGGCATTTGGTTCTTGCCTCTCCCTCACGCCCGAAATGCTCTTTTATCGGTATCGTATATATCTGCTGCATTTCATGTCTGCCTTTCCTGTCGCACGGGCTTGCACCGTGGCGAAAAAAGTTGTATAATGTAAAGCAAAAGCATATACTTCTGCAATATATATTATACCATAACAAAGAGCCGGGAGGCAATAGAAAACCGATAATTCCCGCACTTTATTTTATTTTCGGGAGGAGAACATGGTAAAGGACAGCTCTTATACGCTCGCCGACGTGCGCGTCGGCGAGGAGGACGGCATACCGTTCGTGGAAACGGAGGGCACGGAGGATTTCGACCTCCGCGCGGTAATGGAATGCGGGCAGTGCTTCCGCTTTACGCCGGTGGCGGGAACTTCGCACCGCTGCGAATATTCGGGCGTGGCGTACGGGCGCTTTATTTCGGTGGCGGAGGACGAGGGCACTCTACGCTTCTACAACACCGATATACAGGAGTTCGGCTCGCTCTGGATCGGCTATTTCGGGCTTGACACCGACTATGCCGCAATAAAGCGGGATATCCTCTCGCGCTCCGACCGCCCCGTGCTCGGCGAGGCTGTGGCTGCAGGCGGCGGCATACGCATACTCCGCCAGGATGCGTGGGAGGCGCTCTGCTCGTTTATAATCTCGCAGAACAACAATATCCCCCGCATACGCGGGCTCATATCGGCGATATCGGAAAAATACGGCACGCCGATAGACTGCCGCGGGCTCGCGTCTCACGGCGCGAGAGATACCGAATACGCCTTTCCCGCCGCTGCTGCGCTCGCCGCTGCCGGGACAGGCGCGCTTGCCGCGCTCAAAACAGGCTTCAGGGCAAAATACATATACGACGCCGCGCGCCGCGTATCGGACGGCACGCTCGATCTTACCGCCGTTGCCGGAGCTGCGACCACGGCGGAGGCGGCGGATATGCTCATGACCGTCGCGGGAGTCGGTCCCAAGGTCGCCGCCTGCACGCTGCTTTTCGGCTTTTCGCGCCTTGACGCCTTTCCCGTTGACGTGTGGATAAAGCGCGTCATAGCAAAATACTTTCCCGGCGACTTTGACGCCGCGGCGCTCGGTCCGTATGCGGGCGTAGCGCAGCAGTATCTTTTCTACTACGAAAGGGAAAGATCGCACGGCGCCGACTGAGCGGCGCGGTCGTTCCCGTCACCCGAGGAGCGCCTCCTGAATGCGGCGGTGCTCCTTTTCGTCCTCGGCGATACGGCGCAGCAGCGCCGCGGCGGGAAGCTGCCCCATGCGCTCGGCAAGCGATGCGAGCCGCATATACTCGTTGTATGACGCAAGCTCGTCGGCGATATTGCACCGCAGCTCCCTTGCGGCGGCGACCGGCGCACGGCTGTATCTGTCCTCGCGCAGACATATACCGCCGCGGTTGCGCACAGCCGTTCTCACCGCGGGGTCGCCCCCGAGAAGACGTATCAGCTCGCCGAGCATTCTGAAATGGTGCATTTCGTCAAGGGCTATACCGTCGAACATATCGGAAAGCTGCGGCATAGTGCCCGCAAACACGATGCTCTGATAAATGTATTCCGACACGGCGTTCAGCTCTGCCGAATGCTGTCTTGCAAGCTCGCAGGCAAGGCGGCAGTTGCAGGTGGTACCGTCTATCGACGGGTACGGTCTTGCATTCTCGTTTCCGTTCATGTGTCATCCTCCGGTTTCGTTCCCGCCGGACGAAGGGCGGGTCAGACTCTTCTCGCTCTACAGTTTATGCGGCAGGCGGCAAAACGGTGTTGACAATCGCATGAACGCATGATATAATGATATTACCAATTATACACAAGGAGACTCCTGATGGAAATACGTGAGGTCAGCACTCTGGCACAGGCTATCGGAAGCAATATCGGCAAGGTCATATTCGGCAAGGATGCCGAGATAAAGCTGATAATCAACGCCCTTTTTTCGGGCGGGCACGTCCTGCTCGACGACATTCCCGGCACTGGCAAGACCTCGCTCGCGCGTGCGCTGGCAAGATCGGTCTCGGGCGAGGTAAAGCGCATACAGTTCACCCCCGACCTTCTGCCCTCCGACGTCACCGGCATAAATTATTATAACCAGAAAACGGGAGATTTTGTCTTTCGCCGCGGTCCCGTGTTCACAAACGTGCTGATAGCCGACGAAATAAACCGAACGACTCCACGCACACAGTCGGCGCTGCTTGAGTGCATGGGCGAGTTTCAGACGACGGTAGACGGCGTGACATACCCGATGGAGCGTCCCTTTTTCGTAATTGCGACACAGAACCCGATAGAATCGGTAGGTACCTTTCCGCTGCCCGAGGCGCAGTGCGACCGCTTCTTTATGAAGCTCTCGCTCGGCTATCCCTCTCCCGACAGCGAGCGCGAAATGATGAACATACACGGCAGCGGCGTCTCTCCGCTCGCCGGGCTTTCGCCCGTGGCTTCGACGGCTGACGTAAACGCCGCAGCCGAAGCGGTGACGAAGGTGCGCGTCGAAGCCCCGGTGCGCGACTATATACTGAGGATCGTCTCCGCGACACGAGAGAGCGACCGCATCCGCCTCGGCGTAAGTCCGCGCGGCACGCTTGCGCTGCTTTCGGCTGCACGCACCGCCGCAGCCATCGACGGCAGGGATTTCGTCATTCCCGACGACGTGAAGGCTGTCGCCGTTCCCGTGCTCGCGCACCGCGTGATACCGCATTCGCAGGGCACCGTCCGCCTTACCGACACAAACGAAAAGCTGATCGAATTTGTGCTCGACAGCGTGCCCGCGCCGCTCGGAAACGACTGACGGCGCAGTCCACCGAGCAAAAAGGAGCAGAAAATGCTGTTTGCAGCCGTTTTTCTGGCGCTTATCGCCGCGGTCGCGGCTGAGTACAACATCTACCGCCGCCGCGCCTTCGGGCATCTGCGCTACACCGCGACATTTTCGTCCTCCGAGGTGATGGTCGGCGACGACGTTTATCTTTTCGAAGAGATAAAAAACGAGGGGCACCTGCCGATACCCTATCTCAAAGCCGACACAGACCTTCCCGAAGGGCTTGAATTCACCCTCATCGAGACAAACCTCACCGACGGCAGCCGCAAAATACGCTCGGTGCGGTCGATACGTTCGGTATTCGTGCTTCACAGCAACTCGCGCATACGCCGCCGTTGGCGCGTGCGTGCAAAAAAACGCGGAGAGTACCGTCTCGGCGGCGCCGTCGTGAGCGTTGGCGACATACTGGGGCTCAACACCGTTTCGGCACGTCTCGAGCCCAAGGAGGGCGGGCGCACATCGGTGACGGTGCTGCCGCTGCCCGAACCGCTCGACGGCAGCTTTGCCTCGTCGCGCATGCTGTGCGGCGACGTTATATCGGCGCTCTGCCCCGTTACCGACCCGCAGCGCGTGTGCGGCACCCGCGAATACACGGTCTTTGACCCGATGAACCGCATAAACTGGAAATCGACCGCCGTTCACGGCAGGCTTATGGTCAATATCGAAGAGAGGACCGTCCGCCACCGCTTTTCGGTGCTTCTCAACATGAATTCGCGCCCGATAGAGCAGCACCCGAGCGTCCCATCCGACCCCGGCTCGGTCGAAAGGTGCATAACCGTCGCCGCGTCGCTGCTCGACCGCATTGCCGCCGAGGATGTTCCCGTGCGCCTGTTCGTAAACGCGCCGCCTCCCGCCGACTGCACGGTGTGCGAGCCGATATACGCCGCCGACGGCGAGGGGGAGCTTTCAGCCTACGGTCCGTGGCGCGGCAGGAGCCGTATGCTTGACGCACTGCGTGCACTGGCACGGCTGCCGCTCGAGATATCCATGCCGCCCGAGAGGGCGTTTGACCTTATAGCCGCTTCTCCGTCGCTTTTCGGAGAAAACGAAAATCTTATCGTCGTATCTCCGTATATCGACGAAAGAATGCTTAATTTCTGCCGCGTGCTTCGCACAGGCGGCGTGAACACGGTGTTTTATATTGCAACAACGCGCAACAGCGCCGGTGTCATTCCCGGCGACGTTGACGTATTCTTCAGTCTGTGATCCCGGAGAGGAGGGACGATGATGAAAAGCAAACGCAGCAGCCGCGATCCGGCACTCAGATATGCGCGCCTGTGCCGTTTTTTCGGTGTTTCGGCGATATATTTTGTCATCGTCGTCTGCACCTCCGGAATATTCCGCGAGATGGGCGCGGGCGCGCTCGGGCTCGTCGTTGACGCCGTGCTTCTGGCGGCTGGCTATTTTCTCATGGCGCTGTGGGCAAAGCTCACGCACTTTGAGCGCCGCAGCGACTCACGCGGATACGAATCGGACGGCGGATATTTCGTTTTACGCAAAATGATCCTTCCCATTGCCGTCATCATCATTGCAGGATTTGCGATAAAAGGCATCACGGCGCGCGCCGAATACGAATATGCAATGTCAACTCCCGGCGTGGCATACGAGCCGAATTCGCTTTATCCCTTTGCGGTCATGCTCTTCTGCATCGCCGTAATGACGGGAGGGGCGGTGCTGTGGTTCGTTCCGCAGGAAAGGCTCGTATCTCAGCGCACCGTCGCCTGCTGCATATTCGCAATGTTCATCCCCTTTGTGTTTTACGCATACCTCGGCGGCGCGGGCGTTTTCTGCGGCGTGGGGCTTATCGGATACACCTTCGCAACGGCTCTGGCGCTGAATCAAAACTCGCTGACAATGACCTACCGCGGCACCGTCATGGAATTCATCTCACCGCGCGCACGGCGATACAATATGCGTCTCGCACTCTTTTTCTGCGCGTGCGTGATGGTCATGACTCTCGGCGGCTGGGCGGTCGCCGTGGGGCTTGCAACGCTCGGAAAAGCGCTGCTCTACATCATAGTGCATTCGGAATCGTCGGCATCCGACGATCCGCTTTATGACACGCCCGAGCAGTCCGCCGAACGCACCGAGCTCTTCAATCTCTACGTTTTCGGTGCAAAAGAGGCTGACGACACGGTGAATTACTATATTTTTATCGTATTTGCGATCGCCTGCGTCGTATCGCTTATTATCTTTCTCTGCCGCAATGAAGCGGGCGTAAAGCGCTTTCTGCGCGCGGTGCGCAACGCCGTGCTGCGGCTCATCGACATGATATTCTCGCCTGTTGCCGACAGCATGGTATATTTCCGCGCAAATATGCGCGAGGAGAGCGCAAGCTATATCGACACCGAGGAAAAGCTGCATTCGTCGCCGCATATCGGCGG
>CAJLZE010000054.1 GCA_905210995.1 uncultured Anaerotruncus sp. | reverse complement strand
CAACATAAAGATGAATCTGGTCGAAGAACTGTCAAAGTGTCTGAAGCAAATGGGTAAACGTATAAAAGTAATTTATTTTTAAGCTTCTCAGAAAGGCAAAATTCATATAATGAGAAAATTCGATACCAAAGTTCAGCATCTTAAGTACAAAGTCCTGCGCGAGGTAGCCCGCGAGGCATGGAACGATACCCTGCTTGAGTCGGTCCTCGACATTCCGATGAAGATCGTTCCCGGCAACACCCCCACAATGCGCTGCTGCGTTTACAAGGAGCGCGCCATTCTTGCCGAGAGGGTGAAGCTCGCAATGGGCGGAAACAAGGATAACCCCAACGTGATCGAGGTCCTGAAGATCGCCTGCGACGAATGCCCGATGGGCGGATATGAGGTCACAAACGCCTGCCGCGGCTGCCTTGCTCACCGCTGCGAGGACGTCTGCCGCCGCGGCGCCATCACATTTGACGATCAGCACGTAGCCCACATCGACAAGAGCAAATGCGTCGGCTGCGGCGCCTGCTCAAAGGTCTGCCCCTACACTGCCATAGTCAGCCGCAAACGCCCCTGCGAAAACGCCTGCAAGGTCAAGGCTATCTCCATGGATGAGGATAAAGCTGCCTCAATCAACAACGAAAAGTGCATCTCCTGCGGTTCGTGCGTCTATCAGTGCCCCTTCGGCGCGATAATGGACAAATCCTTCATCCTCAATGTCATCGACCTCATCAAAAAGAGCGAGAACAACAAAAAGTACAAGGTATATGCGGTCGTGGCGCCCTCGATATCGAGCCAGTTCACATACGCAAAGCTCGGTCAGGTGATAAGCGGCATCAAGGAGCTCGGCTTCTATACCGTCATCGAGGCGGCTCTCGGCGCGGACATGGTCGCCGAGGCCGAGTCGCGTGAGCTTGCCGAAAAGGGCTTCCTCACCAGCTCCTGCTGCCCCGCATTCGTTATGTACATCGAAAAGAACTTCCCGGCTCTCCTGCCCTATGTGTCACACAACCTTTCGCCGATGGCGACGATCGCAAAGTACATAAAAGAGACCGAAAAGGGCTCAAAGGTGGTATTTATCGGTCCCTGCACCGCCAAAAAGGCAGAGGTGCAGCGCGAGGCGATAAAGCCCTATGTCGATGCCGCAATGACGTTTGAAGAGCTTCAGGCGCTCTTTGACAGCCGCGACATAGACATTACGACGCTCGGCGAGGACGTGCTTGACAACGCCTCCTACTTCGGACGTATCTTTGCCCGCAGCGGCGGTCTTTCCGACGCGGTGAAGGAAGGTCTCAAGGAGCAGGGGCTCGACAGCTTCGAGCTGAAGGCATGCGCCTGCGACGGGATCGAGGAGTGCCGTCTTGCTCTCTTCAAAAAGAGCAAGAATCTGCTCGATGCCAACTTTATCGAAGGCATGGCGTGCATCGGCGGCTGCATAGGCGGCGCCGGCTGCCTGACTCACGGCGAAAAGAACAAAGCCGAGGTCGATAAATACGGCATGGAAGCATACGAAAAAACGATAGCCGACGCCACCTCGGTGCTCAAGCACTGATATATCGGCAAAATAAATATAACGGAGCGATAAGAAGCTCAAAATGAGCTTCTTATCGCTCCGTTTTTCGCCGCATGGACATATATACAAAATCTTCACTTGACATTTTGCGACATATGCTGTACAATTATAGTGTATAAATGTAGCGCTGCCGTGCGGTGCTGCCGCAAAAAAAACAAAACGGAGAATCAACTGTGAGAACCATAACGCAAAAGTATATATGGATGACGCTGCTGAAGATCGGCATATTTCTGCTCGTGACCGCCTTCCTTCTGACGCTTGCGGCAGGTGCTGCACTGTTCATCACAGCCCGCGGTCCCTCGGCCGACGCATCGCAAAGACTTGCGGCGACACTCGCGGGATCCGGCTCGCCGCTGGCACACGTTTTCTTCTCGGAGGCGGAGCTTGAAAATTCCCTCATCTATGCCGCGCCGCATGATGCCGACGGCGGAGTGAAGTTCTCGTATGACGACGACGGCAATCAGGTATACGATGATAAGCCCACCCTCACCCGCATAAAGGGCAGCAGCTGGAGCGGTGTTATCCTTGAGAATATAGATGTAAAAACGCTCGAGGTGCATTCGGCAAGCTCAAAGGAAGAGAGCAAAAAGGAAAATGCAAGCGGCGTCCTCGGTCTTGTCTCCCCCGATGTGTCTCTTGTCGGCGATATCTTTTCATACGACGGCGACGGCTCGGGCTATAATGTCGTGGGGCTTGACGCAAACGGCATACTGCACGCGGGACGTTACAGCGCCGCCGGAGTTTTCAACTCCGGCTGGAGATTTGCCGTATCGGCAGAGCGTGTGCTCGTGAGCGGCGGAGTGCCCTTCCGCGATCTCGGCGGCGGCTATGCCACACGCGCCGCGATAGGTCAGAAAAAGGACGGCTCGATAATCATCGTGCTGATGAAGGGGCATGGCATCTACCCGTGCGGCGCGACCTACGATGAGCTTGCAGCCGTAATGTATGAGCACGGCGCGGTCACTGCGGCAGCCGTCAGCCCCGTCGGCGCAGCCTATGCGGACGGCAAAAAGGTCTTCTCCGCCGGCGGCACGTCACGCTTTGCCGCCGTGTTTGACGCGTCCTTTACCGACTGACGCCCGACCTGCCCCGCAAAAAGGGTGCGGTCCGCCAAATTCCGTGCGCCGGGCGCGCGGAGCACAAAATGCGAGATAACAGAAAATGAACAATACCGATATGAAGGAGATCGTGCGGCAGCATTCGCGCCGCCGCCGTCCGAAACGTCACGTCTTTCTCAAGGGCATGATAATATATTCCGCCGTCATGCTCATAGTCACCGCGGCGCTTGTCTGCGTGGGCTGGAAATATGCGTCGCTGCGCGATGATGAGCTGCCGGAGCGGGCTGTCGAAAAGCTGATCGCGCGCACGGATGCCTCCGGCTGGCGCGAGCTTTTGCTGACCGAGCTGCCCAAGACCTATCCCGCCTATGAGGACGGCGAAAAGCTTGCGCGCGAGGTGCTGGCAGACCGTTTCAGCGTCGGCAACGTGACATACATAAAATATGTGACCGGGCAAAAAAAGAGCGCTCCCGTTTTTCTTCTTCTCAGCGACGGGAAGCCGATGGCGGAGCTGACTCTCAAAAACGACGGACGCCGCCTTTTTGCCCTCGGTGAATGGGAACCCGATTCGATAAAATTCGTGCAGTCTTATTTCGAAGCCGAGGGAGTAAAGTTCAGAACAGTGACCGTTTCGGTCTTTGAGGGCGCGGCACTTACCGTCAACGGCACGCCTATCGACCGCGACGCCGCCAAGAAGGGCGGCAAATATCCCCTGCTGCTTCCGTGTGAGGAGTCGCGCGCCTCGGAGATCCCCTGTGACGTTTACACGCTCGAGGGCATTTATTACGAGCCCGACATACGCGCGGAACTGAACGGAAATTCCCTTTCCCCCGTTATGATAAACGACACCTCATGCTGCTTTGAAGCCCCCGCGGGCATGACACGTTCGGTCTCGGCGACCGTTCCAGCAGGCGTTACCGTTACGCTGAACGGCGTAAAGGCAACGACCGACTGGGCGGTGCTGGCACAAGCCGAGGGCGCCCCCGGCGAGCTTGACGCGGGCGGCGACGGCAAGGCACAGTTGCTTGACGTGTGGAGCTTCAACGGGCTGTTCTTCGAGCCCGAAATAACCGCCGAATACGCCGGTCAGCCTCTCACAGTGCTTTCCTCGGACAACGGCAAATACATTTTCAATACCCCCGACGAATGCCGCTTTGCCCTCACCGTTATCGTTCCGCAGGGAGCGGAGGTGACCGTCAACGGTAAAAAGCTCGGCTCGGCCGAGCGCGCGGGCAGCGCCACGCTTGCCGACCTTGAGGGCGGCAAAACACGCGCGGGGCTTTACGGCACATCGGGATTCGCCGCAAGCTCAGTCACGCCCAAATATGACAAATACACAATGGCGGGCTTTCTTGCTCACCCGACTGTGACAGCCACGCTCGGCGGCACGGTGCTCACTCCCGCCGACGACCGCACCGACGGTTACAGCGTCACTGTCGAATTTGATGCCCCGAACGACCCGATACCCGCAGCTCCCGCATCCGACGCGGCATATACCGCTGCGCTGAACGCCGCAACTGCGTTTGCGGACAAATATTTCGCATACACGGCACAGGGCGGCGACATGGGCAAGAGCTTTGCGGCGTTTGATGCCGCCTATGCCGCCATGCTCGCTTCGGTCGGGCGCGACACACCCGCATACTCAAAGATAATGGAAAGCTATGCGGCGGTCTACCGCTCCGGATCATACTCAAAGCACGAAACGGAGCGGCTTGCCGCAACGGGAATGCTGAAATACAGCGAGGACTGTATAAGCATCACCGCCGAATATACCGTAAAGCTTTCAAATGAAGCCCCCGCACCGACGCCCGACACGACGGGAACTACACCTGCGGAAACAACCGCTCCCGGGACAACAGCGGGAACGACGGCTCCCGCAACGACCGTTCCCGCACCCGCGCCGGCGCCCACACCGGATGCAAAGCGCAGCGGCACTCTGAGCGTTCTTCTTGTAAAGCAGAACGGCACGTGGAATGTGCTGAGCTACATCGACCTGCCGGCAGCCTGAGGACCGTCGGCACGCCGCAAAAGCTCGATGATATCGCGCTCATGCAGAACACCGACGCGGCGGTCGGCGATCTCACCGTTGCGGAACACCGCAAAAGTGGGTATCGACTGCACGCCGAATCTGCGTGCAAGCTCCGCCTCCTCATCAATATTGACCTTAGCAATGCCAAAGCCGTCGGGATCGCTTCCGAGCCGCTCGACGACAGGCGCCACGGCGCGACATGAGCCGCACCACGGAGCATAAAAATCGACCAGCACCGGAACGGGCGAGTTGGTAAACTCATCAAAATTATCGCCGTTGAGACTTATAACAGGCATAATATCACCTCCGGATAAAATGGGGTGTTAAAAAACTCAAAATGAGTTTTTTAACACCCCATTTATTTTGCCCGCAAGGCAGCGGCTTATTCGCCCTTCGGGAGCGCGTCAACGTAAGCTGCGGCGGCAAGCGCGGCAACGGCACCGTCGGCGGCGGCAGTGCTTATTTGGCGCACCGTTTTTGCGCGGCAGTCGCCGGCAACGAACACACCGGGAACGCCTGTGTCGCATCCGTCCGCACCTGCGGAGATATAACCGCGTTCGTCAAGCGACGCGACCTCCGCAAACGGCGCGTTTTCGGGTGCAAGTCCTATCGCAATAAACGCACCGTCTGCCGCGATGCTGCTTTCGGTACCGTCCTCTGTGTTCTTAAGCACAAGACCCGTCAGAACGCCGCCCTCGGAGACATACCCCGACACGACCGTATTGCATATCACGCTCACGTTCGGTCTTGCGGTAAGCGCCGCGGCAGCCGAGGCTTCGCCCGTCAGTGACGCAAGGTTCTGTATCACCGTGACGTGCGCCGCGGTATCGGCAAGCATGGCAGCCTCAACGATAGCGGAATTCCCGCCGCCAACGACAGCCACGTTTCTGCCGCGGTAGAATGCACCGTCACAGACCGCACAGAAGGATATGCCGTGCCCGACGAGGGCGTCCTCACCGTCAAGCCCAAGGCGGCGGTGAGCGGCTCCTGCGGCGATTATGACGGCGTGTGCTTCACGCTCGCCGTCGTCGGTGACTACGGTGATCTTTCCGGCGCCGCTCTTTACCGAGCTGACATACACCGGTTCTATCTCGGCGCCGAGGGCAAGCGCCTGCTCGACCATGCGGTCGGCAAGCTCGTTGCCGGATATCTCGTTGAAGCCGGGATAATTTTCGATCTTCGGCGAATATGTCATCTGACCTCCGAAGGTCGATTTTTCAAACACGAGCACGGACTTCCCCGCGCGGCGCGCATATATTGCGGCGGTCAGCCCTGCGGGGCCCGCGCCGACTATTATGATATCGTACATTTTTCACTCCATTTTTCGGTCAAAAACGGCGGACCGCCGCGCCCCGGGCGCAGCAGCCCGCCGTTATTTTTGGTCGGATCAAGCCTTTTTATTCGCTATGAACTGCTTTACGCCGGTAATATCCGAGAAGGTGATCACCTTGTCGCCGGTCTCGACCACAAGAGTGGGAGCCTGGCTGATACCGTGTTCTTTGGCGAACTCGGGCGAATCCTCATGGTATACCTTATCGAACTCAACACCCTCACGCTCGAGCAGGCTTGCCGCTATCTTGCACTTGGGGCAGGTCTTTGTCGCAAACAGAACGACGCGCTCGGCGCCGACGGCGGGAGCTGCCTCGGCAGCGGGCTTTTCGCAGCAGCAGGCAGTCTCCTCGGCCTTGATGCCGTGCTTGCCGTGATCGAAATTCTTCATCGACTCGTCGATATTGTACTCAAGACGCTCGCTGTATTCCTGCGTCTTGCCGCTGTTCCAGTTCTGCACAGGGCGGTAATAGCCGGTTATGCGGCTGTATACCTCGGTCTTTTTGCCGCACTTGGGGCAGTTGAAATGCTCGCCGGCAATATATCCGTGATCGGAGCAAACCGAATATGTCGGAGAAATGGTGTAATAGGGCAGGCGGTAATTCTCGGCGATCTTGCGCACAAGATCCGCCGCGGCATGCCAGTCGGGCAGCTTTTCTCCGAGGAAGGTGTGGAAGACCGTGCCCGAGGTATAAAGCGTCTGAAGCTCGTCCTGGATATCGAGCGCCGTAAACACGTCGTCGGTAAAGCTGACGGGCAGGTGGCTCGAGTTTGTGTAATAAGGCGTATCGCCCTGCGACGCGGTGATGATGTCGGGGTATCTTTCCTTGTCGTGCTTTGCAAGACGGTAGGAGGTGGACTCGGCGGGTGTAGCCTCAAGGTTGTAGAGGTCGCCGTATTTTTCCTGATAGTCGGACAGACGCTCGCGCATATGGTTGAGCACGTCCTTGGTGAACGCCTGAGCCTTTGCGTCGGTCAGGTCGCAGCGCAGCCACCTTGCGTTGAGGCACGCCTCGTTCATACCGACAAGACCGATGGTAGAGAAGTGGTTGTCGAACGTGCCGAGATATCTCTTGGTGTAGGGGTAAAGTCCCTCGTCGAGAAGCTTGGAAATAACGGTGCGCTTTACCTTGAGCGAACGGGCTGCAATGTCCATCATGTGGTCAAGGCGGCGGTAGAAATCGGCCTCGTTTTCGGCAAGATAGCCGATACGGGGCATATTTACGGTAACGACACCGACAGAACCGGTGCTTTCGCCCGAGCCGAAGAAGCCGCCGGATTTTTTGCGCAGCTCGCGCAGGTCAAGGCGCAGACGGCAGCACATCGAACGCACGTCTGACGGCTCCATATCGCTGTTGATATAGTTTGAGAAATACGGTGTGCCGTATTTTGCGGTCATCTCAAAGAGCAGGCGGTTGTTTTCGGTATCGGACCAGTCGAAATCGCGTGTGATGGAGTAGGTCGGGATAGGATACTGGAAGCCGCGACCGTTGGCATCGCCCTCGATCATGACCTCGATGAACGCCTTGTTCACCATATCCATCTCGTGCTTGCAGTCGCCGTAGGTGAAGGGCATTTCTTTGCCGCCCACGATAGCGGGACGGTCGGCAAGGTCGGCGGGAACGGTCCAGTCAAGGGTTATGTTCGAGAAAGGAGCCTGAGTGCCCCAGCGGGACGGGGTATTTACGCCGTAGATAAAGGACTCGACGCACTTTTTGACCTGCTCGTAGCTGAGGTTATCGGCTTTTACAAAGGGAGCAAGGTAGGTGTCAAACGAAGAAAATGCCTGAGCGCCCGCCCATTCGTTCTGCATGATGCCGAGGAAGTTGACCATCTGGTTGCAGAGCGATGCAAGGTGCTTTGCCGGAGCCGAGGTTATCTTGCCGGGAATGCCGCCGAGACCCTCTTCGATAAGCTGGCGCAGCGACCAGCCGGCGCAGTAGCCGGTGAGCATTGAAAGATCGTGCAGATGCAGGTCGGCGTTCTTGTGCGCTTCTGCGATCTCGCTGTCATATATTTCGGAGAGCCAGTAGTTGGCGGTGATGGCACCCGAGTTTGAAAGGATGAGTCCGCCGACGGAATATGTGACGGTGGAGTTCTCTTTGACGCGCCAGTCTGTTGCCTTGACATAAGAATCGACCAGCTTCTTATAGTCGAGCATGGTAGACTTCATGTTGCGCAGCTTCTCGCGCTGGCGGCGGTAGATGATATACGCCTTCGCAACATCTTCATATCCCGCCTGAGCCAGGACCGACTCAACGCTATCCTGAATGTCCTCGACCGACACCTTGTCGTCCTTTATCTTGGGCTCAAAGGCAGCAGTCACCTTGAGAGCCATAAAATCTATTATATTCTGATTGTACTGACGCTCGCATGCGTCAAATGCAAGAGTTATCGCCGTGCTGATCTTTGACAGATCGAAATCAACTGTCTTCCCGTCTCTTTTTACTACGCGGTACATTTTTATTTTCCTTTCTCATTTATAAGGGCAAGCGGGACATTTCCTTCTTGCCTTCGGGCTCACGCAGGAGCGCTTTAAAAGTATAACACAATATATTGTGTTTGTCAAGGCAAGCCGCTCAACATATTGTGCGAAAAATCAATTTCGGCAGTGTGTCTAAAAACACACTGCCGTGTTTGTATAATTTGTTCACACGCGTCATCGGCGTTGTATCCGCTTTAGATGCGGGGCTAAGAACTCCGCGCACAATGTCGAGGTCCGTCGAAAACACTCACACGCCGCGCAGCTCCGCACTGCCCACAAACGGCGCTACGATAGCCGCGAACTTCTCCATTTCCTCGCGCGGGACGGCACGAAGCCCCTCGGGGGCGATCAGCGCGCCCGAATCCGCAAAGCCCTGAAGAAAGTACCTGCCCGCTCCTTTTATCAGCCTGCCGATGCCGAGCATGCTCTCTTCGTCATGCAGCGGCGCCACCACCGTTGTTCTGAACTCGTATCCTGTGCTGCCGCCGACGAGCAGCGCAACGCTCTCGCGTATCGGTGTCACGTCAAAACCGGGTATCCCGACCGTTTCGGGATATCGCTCGGGCGAATTCTTTATATCCATTGCAACATGATCGACAAGCCCCGCCTCAAGCAGATGCGCAAGACGTGCGGGGTGCGTCCCGTTGGTGTCGAGCTTTACGGAATAGCCGAGCTCACGCACGCGTGAGATAAAAGCTTCGATATCCGGCTGCAGCAGCGGCTCGCCGCCCGTAATGGCAACGCCGTCTATTATACCGCGTCGGCGGCGCAGCAGGGCGAACACCTCCTCCTCGTCTATCGGAGAAAATGTCGGATGCAGAACGAGCTGCGAATTGTGGCAAAACGGGCAGCGCAGGTCGCACCCGCCCGTAAACACCGTGCACGCCACGCGTCCCGGGTAATCGAGCAGCGTGACCTTATTGAGACCCTGAATGTTCATTTTATCTCCTCACGAATAGAGCGGATTGAACAGGCGCGCCTTGTAGAAGGCACGGCTGCCGAACACGACCTCCGAAATAAGCTTACCGTCGGCATCGAAGACCGAGAAACGGTCGGTGTCGTGCTCCGCATAAACGCCGGTAGCGGCGGTGCGGATGATCCTGCCGTCGTCAAGGCTGCCGATGCACTTTGTGCCGCTCTTGCTCACGCTGCCGGGCGCTGCGGTGAACGAACCGGTGCTCTTGTCAAACACAACGATATTTCCGCCGCCGACCCACAGCTTGTCGCGGTCGCCGTAAAAAGCGGCAATGTCATGCCCGCCCTTTTTGGGAAGAGTCGCGCCGTATACCGGTATCTCCGCGATCTGCGCATCGGTCCCGCTGCCGGTGACCTCAAACGCGACGACATTGTTTGTGCCGACGGTCCACAGCACCTCTCTCACGTCGTCCCAGATAACGCCGTGCGCACCCACGAGCGACACTGTCTGCGCGCGAAGCTTTACCTTACCCTTTTCGTCAGCCGCATAGAATTTGATCGACGCCTTTGTCTCGTTGCCGTTGCCCGAGCAGGCAAGAGCCACAGCTCCGCTCGGCAGATATTCTATCGAGTGCGGTCCGTATCCGGGGAGCGATGTGTCAAACACGCACTTTCCCGACGGATATTCGCCGACCGCGACATACCCGGACGAGGATGTGACGCAAATGACATATGTGCCGAGCGCCGTGCTGTAACGCAGGCGGCATTCGTCGATCCTGTCGCCGAACTTTGAAACGTTGAAGCCGTTTTTCGCCTCGGGGCGGAATGACCAGAGCGCCGCCGTATTATTGCTGCCGCCGTCTATGTCAACGACATAGCAGCCCGAGTTTTTCTGATCGGCGAGTGCTATGCGCGTGCCGCCGACAATGCCCGCCGCATCCTCGGGATATACGGCAGAGGCGAATTTCACGGCAGCCGCCGCGGGGACCTCAAGATCCGCGCTGCCAGACAAACCGTCTATATAATTTCTGACGAACGCACGTGCCGCAGCAACAGCCATACCGTTTTTGCCGCCGATAAGCAGCGCCGTGGCGTCCGCCGGGTCTTTTCCGACGCAGAATTCATCAGCCCCGCAGGTCACGGACGTGACCGCACCGCCTATTCTGAAAGACGGTCCGCCCGACGTCTTTTTGACAGTCACGGTAGTAAGAGCCACGCCCGTCTTTGCGGAAACAGCCTGCGCTATGACCGACGCCGCAAACTTTTCGTCGCGGTTCGCGTTGTCGGGAATGACTATCTCGAACCCTGATATGTCGCTGCCGTCGACGGTCAGCTTTTCGACCTCATAGCTGCCGCGCCCGAAATAACAGAAATCGCTCTTCATAGCCACACCGCCGCCGTCCGTGCCCGCAAAATTCTTTATAAAATAGTCCACTGCCTCGGAGGTCGCCTCGTCGCTGCCGCCGACGATAACCACCCTGCCGCTTTCCGCAAAAAATCTGACGCAGAAATCGTCGGTCTTGAGCTCCTTCAGTGCCGAAATGCTTTCCGGACGGTTCGTGGCACCGACAAGTATCTCCTTGGCGGCGCCCGGAATGTCAGCCGTGTCCTTTACCCAATCCTCGGCAACGTCAAGCTCAACGCCTGCCGCCTTTTTCACCGCAGTGCGCAGTGCGCCAACCGCTTCCTTGAGCACCTTGCCGTAGTCCGAATCGGGACGAACGATCTTATACTCCGAAGCTCCGTCGGCGCAAAGCGTTACGAGCTCGGGCGCGTCGTCCGCCGAACTGCTGCCGTCGCTGCCGTCACCGTTGCCGTTCCCGTTGCACGCAAAAAGCATGACGAGCATCATCGCCGCGATCATCGCCGCCAAAGCCCTTTTTATTGCATTTGTTTTATGCGTCAGCATTTCTACCTCCGTGGATCGCGGACCTTGCCGATCCGCTTGTTATTATATATATTTTACACGTTTTGGGGCAGGATGTCAAGCGGTGTGCTGCGCTTTGGCGCAGCACACCAAAATAGCGACTAAACAGCTGAACGCTGTTTAGTCGCTATTTCCGGCAGTATCAGTGATCTCATGCAACGGCCGAACGCCGTTTAGTCGCCGTTACCTTACGGAAAGGTGTGCCGCGCCCTTGGCGCGGCACACCAAAAATGATATGTCTCTGTTACGATCCCGCTTCCTGAAGGGCCCGTATAGACTCCTGAAGCCTCTTGAGGCTGGCTTCGACCGGCGCCTTCATCTGTTTGAATCTTGATGCCGTGGTATCGACCTGGTCCGTCACGATCTTGCGGGGGAGCTGATGCACCGAGCTGAGCACCTTTGTGTAAAGCACGCCGGCATCGATATAGATGCCCGAATAAATCTTGTCGAGCATCTCCCACGAGGCGCTGTCCTGCATATATTTCGACTTCAGCGCAACGTTGTAATATACCGGAACGACATTGATATAGCTGCTCCATGCCATATATTCAAGCACTGCACCGAGCATTTCGGCACGCTCTTCGTCAACGGGCCGGCATATGCCGAACGCGGTGAACTGGTCGTGCAGGAAGGTGTAATAATCATCCTGATCCTTGTCAAGCTTCGGGCAGGGGATCACGCCGTATTTGTCCTTCATATCGCGCAGATATTCTGTCTCGGACGCGCAGAGGCGCAGCGTTGCGGTAGCGGCCGTGCCGCCCGCAAACATCTGACCTATCTCGTTGAGGCGTTCGCTGTCACTGCCCGAGGTGACGATATACGAATTCGCGTCATAGAACAGCTCTGTGACCTTGCGCAACGTGGTAGAAAGGCGGTCAACGTCGATCGAATAATCGTACCAGTTATCGTCGGTCTTGGTAAGTATCGGGTTTTTGCAGCTTGACCAGTAGGGGTCGATGTAGGAAAGCGTTGACGAGATCATGCCGACGGTGTCGCCCTTTGTGACGCTCGAGCTGCCGTCGTTGTCGGAATAATACTGCTTTCCGAGCCTTATCTGATAATCGAGCGTCCACTCGCCGTCGTTGACGACATCGAAAAGCGATTTTTCGCCCCATGTGGTGAGCAGGTCGCGGTTGAAGAATGTAACGAACATAAGGCGGTAGAGCGCCAGCGACGCCGCGCCCGTGCACATATACTGTCCCTTGCCGATCGACGCCGCGTCATTGAAGCCCTGAGACCAATAGGGCGCGGTGAGATCGAGGTATTTCAGCTTTTCAAGGTTGTAAAGTATGCCGTCGCCGGTAGACATGATCGTCGAATAGCAACTGTTTGCAACGATATCGTATGTATGAAGATTCGTGTTCAGCGCTTTTTTTACGGCATTGGTCACGACATAGTTGTCGCCCGTCAGCTTTTCGTTTTTGATGATTATACCGAAGCGCTCCTCCATATCGGCGTTGCGCTTTGCGATGGCGGCGTGGATAATGTCGCCGTCGTTTTCTTCAACGGAAACTTCATCGCGCACGAAGTCGCTGTCGCGGCTGACGAACACGATCGTCTCTCCCTTGTATGAAAGCTCGGGCGGCAGACCGTTTGTCACCGCCTCGCTCTCGGGCGTATCGGAGGATGCTGCGGCAGCGTCTGCCGTCGTTGTGACGTCATCGGTACCGTCGGGCTTGTCGGCGCACGAAACGAGCGTGAACGCCGCGAGCAATAAGGCGAGGATCAGACTTATGAATCTTTTCATGACCGGGATCTCCTTACGATGTACAGCTTTATTTGCGTCACGGGCGGCACCGCCGCCCATCTGCCGATTAAATTATACTATACATCGGAAGGCAAATCAACCCTTCTGCGTACATTTTGTTCAAAAATGCTATGCCGCGATCAAAAATAAAACGGGCATGCCGCACCGACGCACGGCAGACCCGTTCAAATTTTCAATATTTTTGTCCGGCAAGCTCAGGCGTGAGCAGGGCGGCACGGAGGACGATGCGGTCATTCTCGTGTACCAGGTATTTTTCCGCATGGTCGAGCCTCACCCATTCGACGTCGGCTATCTCGCCCTTGCGCGCCGAGGTCGCCTCACAATCGGTAAAGGCAAGAAAGTACACGACCTCCTTGTCAACGCCGGGCGCCGGCTGATAGTTGACCGTCTTACGGAATGCGGAAGTGATCTTTATCCGCACCGACGTCTCCTCAAACACCTCGCGCTCTGCGGTCATGAGCTCTGTCTCGCCGACCTCGACATGTCCCTTGGGGAATGAGCGGTTGCCGCCGCGACGCTGGCGTATCATGAGGATATATCTTTTGCCATCCTTGCCGCGGCGCACGACCAGCGCGCCGCAGGATTTTTCATGGATCATGCTCTCAGTCCGGCTTTACTTCTTCCATCACATACGCCTCAAGCACATCGCCGGGCTTGAGATCGTTGAACTTTTCAAGACCTACGCCGCACTCGTAGCCCTGAGCCACCTCGCGCACGTCGTCCTTGAAGCGGCGCAGCGAGGATATCTTATCCTCAAACACCACAACGCCGTCGCGCACGACACGTATGAGAGAGGAGCGGGTGATCTTGCCGTCCTGAACATACGAACCGGCAATAAAGCCGACATTAGGAACATGGATGACCTGTCTGACCTCGGCATGACCGAGGAGAGCCTCTTTGTACTTCGGAGCAAGCATGCCCTTCATAGCAGCCGTGATCTCGTCGATGCACTCGTAGATAACGCGGTAAGTGCGGATATCCACGCCCTGGCGCTCGGCAGAGTCGAGAGCGGACTTATCGGGACGGACGTTGAAGCCGACGATAATGGCGTTTGACGCCGCGGCAAACATAACGTCGCCCTCGGTGATGCCGCCCGCGGCGGAGTGGATGACCTTTACCTTCACCTCATCGTTGGAGATCTTCTCAAGCGACTGCTTTACGGCCTCGGCGGAGCCGACAACGTCTGCCTTGACGATGATATTGAGCTCCTTGACGCCCTCGGAGATCTGCGCGAACAGATCGTTGAGGTTCGCACGGGTATTGGCCTTGAAGGTGTCCTCTTTTGCCTTCGAACGGCGGCGCTCGGCAAGCTCACGCGCCATTCTTTCGTTTTCAACGGCGTTGAATTCGTCGCCCGCGGCGGGAAGATCGGCAAGACCGGTTATCTCTACGGGCATTGACGGAGTCGCAGCCTTTACGGTACGTCCGGCATAGTCGGTCATTGCTCTTACACGTCCGACCGAGGTGCCTGCTATCACGATGTCGCCGCTGCGGAGAGTACCGTTCTGAACGAGCACCGTGGCAACGGGTCCGCGTCCCTTGTCAAGCTTGGATTCGATTATAACGCCCTTTGCGCGGCGGTTCGGGTTGGCTTTGTATTCCTTTACCTCGGCGATAAGCAGGATGTCCTCGAGCAGATCGTCGATGCCCGTGTGCTTGAGCGCGGACACGGGAACGCACATGACGTCGCCGCCCCATTCCTCGGGAACGAGGTCGTATTTCGTCAGCTCCTGCTTTACGTTATCGGGGTTGGCGCCCGGCTTATCCATTTTGTTTATCGCAACGATGATCTCAACGCCCGCAGCCTTGGCATGGTTTATAGCTTCGACCGTCTGCGGCATGATACCGTCGTCGGCGGCAACGACAAGAATGGCAATATCCGTAGCCATAGCGCCGCGTGCGCGCATTGCGGTGAACGCCTCGTGCCCCGGCGTGTCAAGGAAGGTTATATCCTTGCCCTTTACGCGAACACGGTAAGCGCCTATATGCTGAGTGATGCCGCCCGCCTCGCCGGCGGTGACATGGGTGTTTCTGATAGCGTCGAGCAGCGATGTTTTGCCGTGGTCAACGTGACCCATGACGCACACGACGGGTGCGCGCTCGACAAGATCGTCGGCGCTGTCCTCGCCCTCGTCAAAGAGGCGGTCCTCAATGGACGTAACGACCTCGCGCGTGACCTCGGCGCCCAGCTCGTCGGCAACGAGAGCCGCGGTGTCAAAATCGACGACCTGGTTGACGGTCGCCATAACGCCCATCATCATAAGGCGCTTGATGACCTCAGCCGCCGTGACCTTGAGACGCGATGCAAGCTCGCCGACCGTGATCTCGTCGGGTATCGTCGCATGTACCGGCTGTTTCTTTATCGGCTGCTGCGGTGCCGGAGCCGGACATGATATCGCCCAAAGAGCCGGAAAGGCACATG
>CAJLZE010000053.1 GCA_905210995.1 uncultured Anaerotruncus sp. | reverse complement strand
TTCTGCGCAGGTTTATTCATTTCGGAATGAATATTCAAAGAAATATGCAGTATAAACCGAATGGCCGTCGGTCATTTTTTATCATTCTGCACCGTGCCGAGAGCCGGAAGATGCTCGCGCAGATATTTTCCCGTATACGACGCCGGGATTGCCGCGACCTCCTCGGGAGTGCCGCATGCAACGAGCGTTCCGCCGCCGTCTCCCCCCTCGGGACCGAGGTCGATCAGATAGTCGGCGGTCTTTATCACTTCCATATTGTGCTCGATCACAAGCACGGTGTTGCCCGCGTCTACAAAGCGCTGAAGCACCGTGAGCAGGCGCGAAACGTCTTCGGTGTGCAGTCCCGTGGTAGGCTCGTCAAGAATATACATCGTCTTGCCCGTGCCGCGGCGCGACAGCTCGGTCGCAAGCTTTACGCGCTGCGCCTCGCCGCCCGATATCGTCGTTGACGACTGCCCTATCTTGATATACCCAAGTCCCACGTCGCAGAGCGTCTGCAGCTTGCGGCGGATCTTCGGCAGCCCGTCAAAGAAGACAACGCCCTCCTCGGCGGTCATCTCAAGCACCTCGTATATATTCTTTCCTTTGTATTTTACCTCAAGCGTGTCGTGATTGTAGCGTTTGCCGTGGCAGACATCGCAGGTGACGTATACATCGGGCAGGAAGTGCATCTCTATGCGGCGGACGCCGTCTCCCTGGCACGCCTCGCATCTGCCGCCCTTGACGTTGAACGAGAACCGCCCTGCCTTGTAGCCGCGCACGTTTGCGTCGCGCGTCGAGGCAAAAAGGTCGCGTATGTCGTTGAAAAGCCCGGTGTAGGTCGCGGGGTTGGAGCGCGGCGTGCGCCCTATGGGGCTCTGGTCGATGTCTATCACCTTGTCAAGGAATTCTATACCGTCTATGCCGTCGCAGTTTCCGGGACGGCGTCGCGCACCGTTGAGCGCGGCGCTGAGCACGGGATTTATTATCCCGTTGACAAGCGAGGATTTGCCCGAGCCCGACACACCGGTGACGCACACAAAGCAGCCGAGCGGTATTTTTACATCAATATTTTTAAGATTATGCTCCCTTGCGCCGCGCACGGTGAGAAAATGCCCGTTGCCCTTGCGGCGCTCCTCCGGCACCGGAATGACTCTCCTGCCCGAAAGATATGCGCCCGTGAGCGAATTCGGATCGGCAGCGACCTCTGCGGGAGTGCCCGCGGCGACCACATTACCGCCGTGAATGCCCGCGCCGGGTCCGATATCCACGATATAATCCGATTTGCGCATCATATCCTCGTCATGCTCGACGACGATAACGGTATTCCCGAGGTCGCGCAGCTGCTTGAGAGTGGATATAAGCAGATCGTTGTCGCGCTGGTGCAGACCTATGCTCGGCTCGTCAAGCACATAAAGCACGCCGACGAGCGACGACCCTATCTGTGTTGCCAGTCTTATGCGCTGCGCCTCGCCGCCCGAGAGCGTCCCCGCACGACGCGAAAGCGTCAGATACCCGAGCCCGACGCTTTGCAGGAATGTCAGGCGCGAACGTATCTCCTTGAGCACTTCCTTTACTATCTTCATCTCGGTCTCGGTCAGCTCGAGCGCGGTGTTTGAAACATATTCAAGCGCGCGATCCACCAAAAGATCGCAGAATTCGTCGATGGCAAGACCGCCGACGGTCACGGCAAGCGACATCGGATTGAGCCTGCGCCCGTGGCAGGTCGCGCACGGTATCTCCTCAATGAATTGCTCGTAATATTCGGCGCTCATACCGTATTCCATGCGCTGCTCTATCATCGGGATTATCCCGTCAAATGTCGCAGCCTTGCGGTGCGCCTCGTGTCCGAAATAGCGCGTCACATCGTATTTTTCGGTCCCCGAGCCGTAAAGCAGCACCCGAAGCTGTTCATCGGTCAGTTTTTCTATCGGAGTATCGAGCGTAAAACCGTATTTTTCGGCAACGGCGGCAAAAAGCGGACCGTTCCAGCTCTCCTCCTCAAGCGTTTTGAAGCCGTTCACCGCGATCGCGCCGCCCGAGAGCGACAGCGAGCGGTCGGGGATCACGCGGTCGACCGACACGCGGCGGGTAACGCCGAGACCGGCGCAGTCGGGGCAGGCTCCCGCGGGATTGTTGAACGAGAACATGCGCGGCTCAAGCTCGCCGAAGGATATCCCGTGCTCCTCGCAGGCATATGTCTGCGAAAATTCAAGCTCGCGCGGCTCCTCGCCGTCCCCGCGCGGCACGGTGACTATCAGAAGCCGTTTTTCGGCAAGCGCCAGCGCAGTCTCCACCGAATCCGAAAGGCGGGAACGTATATCGCCGCGCATCACAAGACGGTCAACGACCACCTCGATGCTGTGGCGCAGGTTTTTATCGAGCGTTATCTCCTCGTCAAGATCGTACATACTGCCGTCAACGCGCACGCGGGTATAGCCCGATTTTCGCGCGTCGGCAAGCACCTTTTCGTGCATTCCTTTTTTGGCGCGCACGACGGGTGCCAGCACGAGAAAGCGCTCACCCTCCGGCAGAGTCATTATCTTGTCGATTATCTGATCGACCGTCTGCCGCGATATGACCTTGCCGCAGACCGGGCAGTGTGTCACACCCACGCGGGCGTAAAGCAGACGGAGATAGTCGTATATTTCTGTCACCGTGCCGACAGTTGAGCGCGGGTTTTTTGAGGTGGTCTTCTGGTCTATCGAGATCGCGGGGGAAAGCCCCTCGATGGAATCTATGTCCGGCTTGTCCAGCTGACCGAGGAACTGCCTTGCATACGACGACAGCGACTCAACGAACCGACGGTGTCCCTCGGCGTATATCGTGTCAAATGCAAGCGACGATTTTCCCGATCCCGAAAGCCCCGTAAACACCACCAGCTTGTCGCGCGGTATGGTAAGGTCGATATTTTTGAGGTTGTGGACGCGCGCGCCCTTTATTTTAATGAAATCCGGCATTTTAAAAGTACCTCTTACTTCGTTTCTCTTATTTCGCGGATGCGGTCGCGCAGGAAGGCGGCAAGCTCAAAGTCAAGGCTGCGCGCGGCTTCCTTCATCTGCTTCGTCATGCGCTCGATCGTCGCCTCACGCTCGGACTTCGACATTTTCTTTGCCTCGGCACGGCTGCGCTTTGCGCTGCTTGCGGCATTGGCGCCTTCATCGCGCGCGGCAATGTCGATGACGTCGCGTATCCCCTTTATGACGGTGTGCGGCGTGATGCCGTGCGCCTCGTTGTATGCCTTCTGTATGCTGCGGCGGCGGTTCGTTTCGGATATCGCGCGCTCCATCGAGCCCGTCACGGTATCGGCGTACATTATGACCTTTCCGTTTTCGTTTCGTGCCGCACGGCCTATGGTCTGAATGAGCGAACGCTCGGCGCGCAGGAAGCCCTCTTTATCCGCGTCGAGAATTACGACGAGCGACACCTCCGGCAGGTCTAGCCCCTCGCGCAGAAGGTTGATGCCGACCAGCACGTCGAACACGCCGAGACGCAGGTCACGTATCAGCTCCATGCGCTCTATCGTCTCTACATTGTAGTGTATATACCTTACCTTCACGCCGTTGTCGGAGAGATACCCGGTAAGGTCCTCTGCCATCTTACGCGTGAGCGTCGTCACGAGCACGCGCTCGCCGCGCGCCGTGCGCGCGCGTATCTCGCCGAGCATATCATCTACCTGCCCCTCTATCGGGCGCACCTCTACCTCGGGATCGAGCAGCCCCGTCGGTCTTATTATCTGTTCGGCAGTGGATTCGGAATGCTCAAGCTCATAATCCCCGGGCGTCGCACTGACAAACACGACCTGATTCAGCTTATCCTCGAATTCCTCAAAGAAAAGCGGGCGGTTGTCGTATGCCGACGGCAGGCGGAAGCCGTATTCGACAAGATTTTTCTTTCTCGCAGAGTCACCGCCGCTCATGCCGCGCACCTGCGGCACCGTCACGTGCGATTCGTCGATGAACATAAGATAATCCTTCGGAAAGTAATCGAGCAGGGAGTAAGGCGTCGAACCCGGCTCGCGTCCCGAAAGCACGCGCGAATAGTTTTCGACTCCCGAGCAGAAGCCGACCTCGCGCAGCATTTCAAGATCGTATTTTGTGCGTTCGGTTATCCTCTGCGCCTCAATCAGCTTGCCCTCGGCGGTAAAGAATGCCGCGCGCTCCTTCATTTCGGCTTCTATCTCCGCAAGCGCCGCCTCGCGCTTGTCGTCCGACACGGCGTAGTGTGTTGCGGGATATACCGCAGCATACGAAAGGCGGCGCAAAAGCTCGCCCGTAACGACGTTTATCTCGCTCACGCGGTCTATCTCGTCGCCGAAAAACTCAACGCGCAGCGCCTTGTCGCCCGACGACGCCGGGATGATGTCTACCGTATCGCCGCGCACGCGAAAGCTGTCACGCACAAGGTTCATATCGTTGCGCGTATAGCTGACCGCAGTCAGCTTTGAGAGCAGCTCCCCGCGGCTCATGGGCATACCGGGACGCAGCGCGATAACAAGATCGCGGTATTCGCCGGGGTCGCCGAGCGAATATATACATGAAACGCTCGCAACGATTATCACGTCGCGCCGCTCGAAAAGCGCCGATGTCGCGCTGTGGCGCAGGCGGTCGATCTCATCGTTTATGAGCGCGTCCTTTTCGATATACATATCCTTGCCAGGGATATACGCCTCCGGCTGATAGTAGTCGTAGTACGAAACGAAATATTCAACGGCGCTGTCGGGAAAGAACTCGCGCATCTCGGAGCACACCTGTGCCGCAAGCGTTTTGTTGGGCTCGAGTATCAGCGTGGGTCTGCCGCACCGCGCGATGACGTTCGCCATGGTAAAGGTCTTGCCCGAACCGGTAACGCCGATCAGTGTCTGCATCTTCCTGCCGCTGAGAACTCCCGCAGTAAGAGAGGCGATCGCCTCGGGCTGATCTCCCGTCGGAGTATATTCGCTTTTCAGAACAAAATCGCTCATTTCAACACCCTCCGCGCCGTTTTGATTCCTTTATCGGAACTCAGCGCCGATATTATAGCACACAACCGTATATGTGTCAAGACTTTATTTTCATATTCGGAATTTTGGAAGCTGCGCAAGCAATGTGCACATCAAAAAACGCTAAAAACCGCATTTATCATGTGCATATATACAAAATCAAATTATTCCCGAAAAAATGAAGGAAAAGCGCCCCGAGCACCGTATTATACAGTAGATCGCGGCGCACGGCAGTATCCCTATATCTGCCCGCGCCTTTTATGCCCGGACCGCGATACCTTCTTTTCCTTCTTTCCCCTTACGATATCACGGAGCGGCACAGAACTGCCGGGGCTGTCACGCATTGGCGCGACAGCCCCGGTCTTGTTTTATATCTCCGCAGTCACGTTCACTTTCCGATATACTGCTTCAGCGCACGGGCAAGCTGATCGGGGCATGACGTCTGCTTCATACCGCAGCGGATGCCCTCGAGGCGGGATATCGCCTCTTCGACCCTCATTCCGCGCACGAGCGCGCAAACGCCCTGCGTGTTGCCGGAGCAGCCGCCCACAAATTTTGCGTCGGTTATCGTTCCGTTTTCGGGGTCTATGTCTATTATGATCTCGCGTGAGCAGGTCCCGTGCGTTTTGTATTCAATATGTTCCATGAGTGGTTCTCCTGTTTTTTTGTTTTTCAGATCATGCCGAGCAGGCGGTAGCTGTCGGCAAGGAACGCTTCAAGCTCGCTGGCGCTCAGTTTTTTCTGTGCCAGCAGCGCAAGGCGGTAAATGTAGGAGGCATATGCCTCGGTCTTTGCCTCATCCTTATCGGCGGCGTTCATAAGCTCGCCGAGTCTTGCGTATGCATGCGAGGCGGGGTTGAGCGTGAGGGTGTAGTCCACAGGGAATTCCGGAACGTTCTCTCCCGGAGCGGCGTACATCTTCATCATATCCTCAAAGCGGCGTGATTCCTCGCTTACGGTAAGCAGCGCGGGGATCTCGGCATTTTTGAGCTGTTCGGTCTTTACCGCCATCTTTTCGTTGCCCGAGACCTTGCGGAAGAGCACTGTCATGGGATCGTCGTCGGCAAGCTTGCCGTCGCCCTCTGTCTTTTCGGCTTTCAGCGCATCGTCGATGCCCGCATCGACACGAATGAACTTTACATCCCCGCGATACTGCTCGACAGACGCCATAAACTGCGTGTCGAGCGCCAGATCGTACACGGCAACGTCAATACCGCCGGAGCGGAACATTGAAATGTACTGTGCCTGAAGCGCCGTATCGGAGGCGTAATAGATCTTGCCCTCGTGCTTTTCCTTTGCCTTTTCAAGATACTCGGCAAACGTGAGCGGCGCGCCCTCGGTGAGACGGATGAGCAGCGAATCCTTTACACGGTCAAAGAACTTGCGGTCACGCAGGCAGGCGTATTCTACGAAGATACGGATATCGGGATAGACCTTTTCGTACTTTTCCCTCTCGCTGCCCGCCATCGAGCAGAGCTTGTCCGCCACCTTCTTGACAATGTGAGCGGAGACCTTTCTTACATATGCGTTGTCCTGGAGATAGCTGCGCGAAACGTTCAGCGGCAGCTCGGGGCAGTCGATGGCGCCGCGGAGCATGAGTAGGTATTCGGGAATAACTTCCTTTATATTGTCAGCCACGAAGACCTGATTGTAATACAGCTTTACCTGCCCCTCAAGGTTCTGATATTCGCTGTTCAGTTTGGGGAAGAACAGGATACCCTTGAAATTCAGCGGATAATCGGCGTTGATGTGGACCCAGAAAAGCGGATCGTTTGCGTCAAGGAAAAGCTTGTGATAGAATTCGATATACTGCTCGGGCGTGATCTCCGAGGGCTTTTTTGCCCAGAGCGGCACTGTGTCGTTTATGGGCTTGTCGTCATGGCCGCCCTCGCAGTTGCAAGCCTCGCCCTCGGCGTGCTCGTGCTCGTGCTCGACACCGTCGTCGAAATAGATCGGCACGGGCATGAACGAGCAATAGCGGTCAAGCACCGTGCGCAGCCGCGATGCCTCGAGGTATTCCTTTTCGTCCTCGGCTATGTGCATTATGACCTCGGTGCCGCGCGTTTCGCGGTCGCCCTCGGATATCTCGTATTCACCCGCTTCGTTGCAGCTCCAGTGGACGGCAGGTCCGCCGGTATAGGAGAGCGTGTTGACCTCTACCGTGTCGCTGACCATGAACGCGGAGTAAAAGCCGAGACCGAAGTGACCGATGATACCGTTTGAATTGTCGCCGTTTTCGTATTTTGCTACAAAATCAAGCGCGCCCGAAAGAGCGATGGAGCAAATATACTTTTCAAGCTCCTCGCGGGTCATGCCGATACCGTTGTCTTCGACCGTGATCGTTCCCGCGTCCTTGTCGAGCTTTACGTTTATGCGCCAGTCGGTCTCGCCGACCTCGGCGTGCCCGAGGGACTCGAGACGCTTCAGCTTAGTTACGGCGTCGGAGGCGTTCGACACTATCTCGCGGACGAATATATCCTTATCAGAATAGAGCCACTTTTTGATTATCGGAAATATATGCTGTGTTTCGACGGATATGCCGCCTGTTTTCTTTTCTTTTGTTTCTTCAGACATAAAAACATCCCCTTTTGAGAAGTTACATTATTACGAATATTATTATACAGCTCTTTTGTGAAATAATATATACGCGTGTGTTATCATTTTGTGTAAAATCCTGCGTATAAATTCGGACATATCCTTGACATTGCGGCGGATGAACTGTATAATACGGACAGGCAATGAAAGCGGAAAGGAGAGCGGAGCCGTGGAGCTTTTAAAGGGACGCCCGATGGCATATGCGGGCATCGCCGCCCTGACAGCGGCGGCGATCGGTTGGTATTTCAACGGCACGGTCAAGCTCTGCCTTGCAGCAGCCGCGCTCGTGTCTCTCGCCGTATGGTCGATACTGCGTATCGCACGCGTAGCAAGCGGCAGGATCGCGTCGCGCGGCATTCTCGCATCCGCCGCCGCACTTCTTGTGCTTCTCGGCGCATTTCGCTTCTACGATATAAAATATCTCGGCGCGCAGGAGCTTTGCGGCAGTGAGCACGAATTTGCCGTGCGCATTCTCGGTCGTCGCGACGGAGGCTACGGCAGCGGATTCGACATACGCATAACAGAGGCAGACGGCACGGCAATGTCGGTGCGTGCGCGGCTGACAGTCGAGGGCACCGCCGATTTCCGCGCGGGCAACACGGTACGTCTGCGCTGCACGCCGGTACCGTTTGAAAAAACGCCGTCATATGACGGCGAAAGAGCCGCCCTCGCCGACGGGATACTGCTTGAACTCACCGCGGACGAGGATGTCGCATACGTGATGACCGACACATCGGAAGCCGGTGGGCTTCTCGGTTTTTTCTCGCGCCTCGGCTCAGACCTTTCCTTCCGGCTGCGCGAGGCTGTCGGAGGCGACGAGGGTGCGCTCGCCGCGGCGATGCTGCTCGGCGACAGGAGCGGGCTCCCCGATGCGGCTGCACGTGATTTTTCGCGTGCGGGAGTCTCGCATCTCCTTGCGCTGAGCGGACTGCACCTTTCTGCGGTTGCCGGCGCCGTTGGTTGGCTGCTGACAAAGCTGCGGCTGCCGAAGCTTGCAAAAACGCCGCTCATGTCGGTCTTTCTGCTGCTTTATCTCGCGGTGGTGGGCTTTCCGCTTTCGGCGGTAAGAGCGGCTATTATGCTTTTCGCAGTTTTTGCCGCATATTATTCGGGAGCCGACGGCGACGGAGTGAGCTCGGTGTTTCTTGCCTCCGCGATCATTCTCACGGTGTCGCCCGCCGCCGTTGCCGATATCGGCTTTATGCTCTCCTTCTCAGCCACGCTCGGCATCACGGTCTTTCTGCCGGCATACAACAGGCGCAAGGCAAAAGTCTCACGTGATGCGGGACATATGCGCCGACGGATATCGTCAACGTTCGGAAAGGCAGGCGCGCTCCTTCTGACGGGGCTTGCTGCAAACTGCTTTACCGCAATAATAATATGGCGTGTGTTCGGCAGCATCTCTCTTGCCGCGCCGCTCACAAATCTTTTCCTCACCCCGCTTGCGGGACCGCTCCTTGCACTTTCCGCCGCAGCTCTGCTGCTTGACGGCATTCCTTTCTTCGGCAGCGCGTCGGCTCTCGGCGCACGCCTTGCGGCGCGGGTAATACTGCGCTCATGCGAGCGCGTGTCCGACATACACGGAGCCGTGCTGCCGCTCGGGCTCGAGTTTACGCCATATATCCTCGCATCGGCAGCCGTGCTCACGCTCGTGCTGCTGATAATAAAGCTGAAGCACCCGGCGGTATGCTTTGTGCCTGCCGCTGCGGCGGTCGCCGCGTTCGCAGTCTGTTTTGCCGCGTCGGGAACATTCGACCGCACGGGCAGCGTTTCGGTCGGCTGCGTCAGCCGCGGCGGTAACGAAGCGATCTATGTCTCGTCCTGCGGCGGCTGTGCGGTGATCGACGTCGGCAGCGGCTCATACGGCGTGCTGCACGATGCGGTGAGCGCTGCCAAAGCCGCCGGTGCGACAGAAACCGAAGCGCTCGTGCTGACGCATTACCATCAGCGCCACACCGCAAGCGTTGCGCGGCTGTGCGGGCGCGAAAAGGTGCGGCGGGTATGGCTCCCCTACCCTCAAAACTCCGAGGAAGCCGGCATAATGTCGCGCATATACGAAGCTGCCGCCGCCGCGGGCGCCGAATGCTCGGTATATATGCCGGGCGAGGCTCTCGTGTGCTTCGGTGACGTCGCAATAGCCTCATCAGGTCCCGCCGCTCTCGGGCGCTCGACACATCCCGTCATAAGACTGACCGTCGATGCGGGAGAGCGCGGCGGGCGGACCGAATATATCGGCGCGTCGGCATGGGAGGTCCCCTCCTGCTCCGGCGCGGCAGACGCCGACACCGTGATATACGGCGCGCACGGACCGAAAATAAAAAGCCTTTGCGCCGTCCCCGTCTCCGACCGTACCGGAGAGATCGTTTTCTGCTCGCATGACGCGGCATATGCCGCAGTCGGCGGCGCGGGTAAGGCGATGCTCGAACGCACCGAGGCGACAAAATTCACACTCATGCCCGAGTTATGGAAAAATGACCCGTGATGTGTGATGCTTTTTAACAAAGCGCGCGCAGATAAGTCTCCCAAATACGCGAAAATGCCGAAATTCGCCGTAATGTGTTGACAGGGCGATATTTATCTGATATAATAAGCGCGTACCTGATCGGTAACGGTCAGACAACTGTTTTGCTTATATATCCTCTGAAATAAGGTCAGAAAGTCTCTACCGGATCACCGTAAACGATCCGACTATAAGAAAAACATTTATATATCCCAAGTGCCCTGAAGTACTTGGGCGGCAGGTGTTTTTCTTCGGTATTTACGGGACGGAGTGCGGATAGCGGATATATGAGCGGCAGAGCCGCTCTTTTTCTTTTTCACGGTTTCGACGCGCCACGGCGCGTTGCAAATAAATTATTTAATTTATTTTTGGAGGAATCACTATGATCCGCAAGTCTTTATCGGTACTGCTTGCTCTCGTTATGCTTCTCGGCGCCGCTGTTTCTTTCAGCGCCTGCTCCGACGGCAGCAAAGACAAAGGAATGACCGACCCCGTCCTTCCCGCTCCCGAGCTGAAGGTCGACTTCACCGTTCCGGACGATTTCAAGATCGGCTTCATCTTCCTGCACGATGAAAACTCCACCTACGACAAGAACTTCATTGACGCCGCTCTCTCCGTCAAGAAGGCAATGAACCTCAAGGACGAACAGGTCGTAATGAAGACCAACGTTCCCGAAAGCGATGTCTGCTACACCACCGCAGTCGAGCTTGCCAAGAGCGGCTGCAAGGTCATCTTCGCCGACTCCTTCGGTCACGAGTCCTACATGCTCCGCGCCGCAAAGGAATATCCCGATGTTCAGTTCTGCCATGCGACCGGCACACTTGCCCACACCGAAAAGCTTGCCAACTATCACAACGCATTCGCTTCCATTTATGAAGGCAGATACCTCGCCGGTATCGCCGCAGGTCTCAAGCTCAACGAGATGATCGAATCCGGCAAGATCACCGCCGACAAGGCTGTTATGGGTTACGTCGGTGCGTTCACCTACGCCGAAGTTATCTCCGGTCTTACCTCCTTCTACCTCGGCGCAAAGTCCGTTTGCCCCTCCGTCACCATGAAGGTCCAGTACACCGGCTCATGGTATGATGTCGGCAAGGAGCAGGAAGCTGCCAACGCTCTCATCAGCAAGGGCTGCGTCCTTATCAGCCAGCACGCCGACTCCATGGGCGCTCCCGGTGCCTGCGAGTCCAAGGGCGTTCCGAACGTTTCCTACAACGGCAGCACCTTTGATGCCTGCCCCGAGACCTTCATCATCTCCTCCGCTATCAACTGGGCTCCCTACATGCTCCTTATCTCCAAGGCTGTCTGCACCAAGACCGCGATCCCCGCTGACTGGTGCGGCGGTATCCCCGAGGGCTCTGTCGTTCTCACCGGTCTCAACCAGAACGCCGCTGCCAAGGGCACCAAGGAAGCTCTCGACAAAGCCATTGCCGAGCTCAAGGCGGGCACCCTCCACGTCTTCGATGTGACCAAGGACAACTACATCACCGTTGACGGCAAGAAGCTCACCAGCTACATGGCTGACGTTGACACAGACGAGAAGTTCACTGCCGATACCGAAGTCATCAAGGACGGCTACTTTGCAGAGTCCGCCGAAGGATTCCGCTCCGCTCCTTACTTCAACATCAAGATCGACGGCATCGAGTATCTGAACGAACAGTACTGATAAATTTGCCGCTTTATCAAGGCGGGGGCATCCCCGCCTTGATACTGTTTTTTATCAAGCTCCGAGGTTATCTTCAAAAGCATACCTTCCGCTGTGCAAGATATGTTTTTGAACTCAACTTCTGAGAAATAACCGGAGGTTTCCAGTGGAAAGAACAGAAGCAATACGGCTTGTCGGCGTCACAAAGACATTCGGCAGCATCGTAGCCAACAAAGATGTTAACATGACAGTCTACCGCGGCGAGATCCTTGCCATACTCGGCGAGAACGGCAGCGGCAAGACCACACTCATGAATATGATCGCGGGTATATATTATCCGGATGAAGGTCAGATATTCATTGACGGCAAGGAGGTCGTTATAAGCTCCCCCACCGATGCCTTTGCGCACGGCATAGGCATGATACATCAGCATTTCAAGCTCGTTGATGTGTTTACGGCAACGGAGAATATCGTTCTCGGCTATAACGACGGCGAGAAATACGACATAAAGCGCGCCAAGGAAAAGGTAAAAGCCATTTCCGAAAAATACGGCTTTGTCATCGACCCGGATAAGAAGATATATCAGATGTCCGTCTCCGAAAAGCAGACCGTTGAGATCGTCAAGGTGCTCTACCGCGGAGCCGACATTCTGATCCTCGACGAGCCGACCGCCGTTCTCACACCTCAGGAGACCGAGCACCTCTTCAGCGTGCTGCGCAAGATGCGTGCCGACGGCAAGTCGATAATCATCATCACGCACAAGATGCACGAGGTGCTTTCGATATCCGACCGCGTTGCCGTGCTGCGCCGCGGCGAATACATCGCCTCCGTCGAAACGGCAAAAACAAACGAAAACGAGCTGACCGAGCTTATGGTCGGCGAAAAGATATCGCTCAATATCGGACGCAGCGAGCCCAAGGATCCCCGTCCGCGACTTGAGGTGCGTCACATCAATGCACGCGACCGTGACGGAGTGAGCATACTCTCGGACATCTCATTTACCGCGCGCTCCGGTGAGATACTCGGTATTGCCGGCATCGCAGGCAGCGGGCAGCGCGAGCTTCTTGAGTCGATAGCGGGGCTGCAGCCGCTTCAGGACGGCGAGATCATCTATCACGATCCGCGCTCGGGCAAGGATATCGATCTGCGCGACAGAACGCCGATGCAGATACGCGACCTCGGCGTGCGGCTTTCGTTCGTCCCCGAGGACAGACTCGGCATGGGTCTTGTCGGGAACATGGACATCATCGACAACATGATGCTGCGCAGCTACCAGAAGGGCAAATCGTTCTTCCTCAACCGCACGGAGCCGAGCACACTTGCAGACGAAATAATCAAAAGCCTCAAGGTCGTAACTCCCGGCGCCACAACACCCGTCCGCCGTCTATCGGGCGGAAATGTGCAGAAGGTGCTGGTCGGACGCGAGATCGCATCGTCACCCACAGTGCTCATGGCAGCCTACCCCGTCCGCGGGCTCGATATCAACTCTTCCTATATGATATATAATCTTCTGAACGCCCAGAAGGAAAACGGCGCCGCCGTTATCTTTGTCGGAGAGGACCTTGACGTTCTTCTCGAGCTGTGCGACAGAATAATGGTCATCAACGCCGGCAGGATCACCGGCATACTTGACGGACGCACCGCTAAAAAGGAAGAAGTCGGCGTTCTCATGACGAAATCGGAGGTGTCTGCCCAATGAATAAAAACGAAAAAACAGGCGTCGCCGCAGTCGGCGCCGGCGCAAAAGCCCACACAAAGGAGCATGAACCGCGTTTTCACCTTGTAAAGCGCTCTCAGCTTGCATGGTACCGGGCATGGGGCATCCGTGCCGCGGCGATCCTCGCTTCTCTTCTCTTCTGCGCACTCATCGTCATAGCCCTCACGGGCGACGACCCACTCGCAATATTCGTGACCATGATAAAGGGCGCGTTCGGCAAGGACTTCATCTGGAGCACTGCGCAGAACGTCGCAATGCTGCTCTGCATCTCGGTCGCCGTCACGCCGGCGTTCAAAATGAAGTTCTGGAACACCGGAGCCGAGGGACAGGTGCTCATCAGCGCCCTGGTCACGGCAATGTGTATGCTCTACATAGGTAAGTCGGTCCCCACGTGGCTCCTGTTCGTGATAATGATCGCCGCAAGCATTCTCGCCGGCATCATCTGGGCAGTCATTCCCGCAGTGTTCAAGGCATTCTGGAACACCAACGAAACGCTCTTCACCCTGATGATGAACTACGTTGCCATTCAGCTCGTCGAGTACTTCCTCAAGGTGGCAGACAAGAGCGGTTCGAACACCGTCGGTCCCACGCTGCTGACAGAGGGGTGGTTCCCGTCTCTGTTCGGCGAGCAGTATATGCTGAACATCATCATCGTCGCCGTTGTAACGGTACTTGTTTATATCTACCTCAAATACAGCAAGCACGGCTATGAGATCGCCGTTGTCGGCGAAAGCGAAAACACCGCGCGCTACATCGGCATCAACGTCAAAAAGGTGATAATCCGCACAATGGTAGTCTCGGGCGCCATCTGCGGAATAGCCGGCCTGCTTCTCGTCGCGGGCAGCTCGCACTCCATCGACTCCAACCTCGTCCGCGGCAGAGGCTTTACCGCGATCATGGTATCCTGGCTCGCAAAGTTCGACCCGCTCGCTATGGTGTTCTCGTCGCTCCTTTTGGTGTTCATGGAGAGAGGCGCCTCCGAGGTCACGGCAAAGTTCATGCTCAACTCGTCGCTCTCTGATATACTCACCGGTATAATCCTCTTCTTCATCATCGGCTGCGAGTTCTTCATTCAGTACAAAGTGGTGCTCAATCATAAAAACAAAGCGGCAGCCGGAACGGAGGGCAAACAATGAACAACGCGCTTATTCAGTTCTTACAGAGCTCAATACTTCTCGGCACACCGCTCCTGTTCGGATCGGTCGGAGAAATACTTACCGAAAAATCCGGCAACCTTAACCTCGGCATCCCCGGGATAATGTATGTCGGCGGCATATCCGGCGTCGTCGGCGGGTTCCTTTATCAGCAGGCGGCAGGCGGCAAAGTCAATGCGGTGCTTGCCATCCTTATCCCGCTCCTCTCGGCACTTGCCGGATCGCTCCTCGCCTCACTCATCTACTGCTTCCTCACCGTTACGCTCCGCGCCAATCAGAATGTTGCGGGCCTTGCACTCACGACATTCGGCGTCGGCTGCGGCAACTTCTTCGGCGGCTCGCTCATCAAGGTCCTTAAGAGCGACGCACCCTTCATCGCTCTTACGAAAATAGCTAAGGCATTCAAAACCACACTCCCCTTTGCGGACAAATGCGGCGTGTTCGGCGAGCTCTTCCTCTCATACGGCTTTATGGTGTACCTTGCCGTTGCGATAGCCATAGTGTGCAGCCGTATACTCAAAAAGACCCGTGTGGGACTTCAGCTCCGCGCCGTCGGCGAAAACCCCGCGACCGCAGATGCCGCCGGCATAAACGTTACCAAATATAAATACTTCGCCACCTGCATCGGCGGAATGATCGCAGGACTCGGCGGGCTCTACTTCGTGCTCGACTATCAGAACGGCATTTGGTCGAACGGTGCGTTCGGCGACCGCGGCTGGCTTGCCATCGCCCTCGTCATCTTCGCAACGTGGAAGCCCAACCTTGCCATCATCGGCTCCTACCTTTTCGGAGCGCTTTACGTGCTCTACAATTATGTCGACGTCTTCTTCAAGGTCAAGGTCAATATGCAGATGATACCGATACTTCAGATGCTCCCGTACATCGTGACCATAATCGTGCTCGTCGTGGTCAGCATCCGCAAAAAGCGCGAGAATCAGCCGCCCGCAGCCCTCGGAGCCTCTTATTTCAGAGAGGATCGCTGAACTGCCCGGCAGTACGACAATTTCAAACCGATAAAGCCGCTGTCCCCGTGCCGATATGACATGGAGACAGCGGTTTTGCAGCACAAAACGGAATAAAAAAGCAATAAAGGTATTGCGCAAAACATAATTCCGTGGTATAATATCAGTGTCGTGTTTCCGTAGCTCAGCCGGATAGAGCGATCGCCTCCTAAGGTGGTGTTCAATCGCTTGCCTTTGCAAAAAAGGCAAGCGATAATATAGATAAAATTGAATATATGTCTCTGTACCTCAGCAGGATAGAGGGTCCGCCTCCTAAGCGGAACGCCCCCGGTTCGAATCCGGGCAGGGACGCCACAAAAAACGCCGAAAGCCTTTGTTTTTCAAGGGTTTTCGGCTTTATTTATACCTGTTACAACTTGACGCAGATTATCTACTGTGGGCGTTCTGCTTCGCTTC
>CAJLZE010000052.1 GCA_905210995.1 uncultured Anaerotruncus sp. | reverse complement strand
TTATGTATATTACGCCTTGCCCGCCGAGCCGAAAAGCTCGATCTTGGTCATGACGGCTTTTTTTATTGCCGCGACGCGCGCGCTGCGCGCCTCGAGATACGAAAGTCCGGCGGCGGTGCTCTCAGCCATAGCACCTGCGCCCGCAACGCAGAGATCGGTGAAAATATTCACCTTTGCAATGCCCTCGCGAATGGTGTTTCTGAAATCGTCGTCCGAAAGTCCCGAGCCGCCGTGCAGCACGAGCGGTGTGCCGACGCGCGCTCGTATCTCGCGGAGCCTGCCGATATCGAGCTTCGGCTTTGATTTGTATGCACCGTGCGCCGTGCCTATCGCAACGGCAAGCGCATCGACGCCCGTTGCGGCAATGAAGTTTTCAGCCTCCTCGGGCGTTGTGTAGCGGTCGCTCACGGCATTGTCGCCGGAGGCAGCCTCGCCGACGTGTCCTATCTCGCCTTCCACGGTCGCACCGAATGCGTGGGCGATCTTTACGACCTCGCGCGTTGCCGCGGTGTTTTCCGCAGGGTCGCCCGCCGAGCCGTCGAACATTATGCTTGTGAAGCCGAGCTTCAGTGCCTCCATGCAGCGCTCGAATGTGAGCCCGTGATCGTAGTGAACGACAACGGGGACCGATGCCCTTTTTGCCGCCGCAATGACCGAGGGTGCTATCAGCGCGAGCTCACCGTAGGGCAGAAGCACCTCGGCTGTGCCGATTATGATGGGGGAGCGCAGCTCCTCGGCGGCGGATATCGCCGCTTCGAGCATATCTGTGTCTATCGTGTTGAAAAGTCCGACGCCGTAATGCTCCCGCTGTGCATCCTTCAGAACATCGTTGAGATTGACTAACATTTTTCCCTCCGTTATATGATTTATTTTTCTTCCTTTACCGATCTCACCTTTGAAAAATCAAAGTGCAGGTAGTATATCAGGGTTATCACGCAGCAGGTGAACCAGCCGACGGGGTAGCTTATCCCTATGGGTATCAGCTCGTTTGAAACAAAGCGCGACATTATGAAAAGGTAGACCTGACGTACGCCGATGAAGGAAAAGAGCATTATGAGCATCGGCGTGCGGCTGTTGCCGGCTCCGCGCAGTGCGGCGGAGAAGATCTGGTTGACAGAGCAGAAGAGATAAAAGGGCGTGATGCAGCGCAGCAGCAGCGTTGCGGTGCTCACGATATCGGGGTCGCCGTTGAAAACGCCCGCTATATACGGCGCAAATATCATTACGGGGATCATTATGGCTATCGAGCAGCCGGTCGACATGAAATACGCGAGCCGTGTGCCCTTTTTGGAGCGTTCCACATTGCCGACGCCGAGGTTTTGCCCCACAAAGGTGGTGGTGGCGAGCGCCAGCGACTGTATGGGAAGGAATATGAACTGATCGACCTTCGAATAGGTCGTCCAGCCGCCGGTGTTGACCGTCATGCTGCCTTCGGTGCCCGCTATGTAAGACTGAACGAACACGTTGGCAAAGGCGGTGAGCGCCATCTGTATTGCCGAGGGAATACCTATGTTTATTATCTTTTTCAGCATCCCGGTGTCGATGCGCAGCCGGGAAAGGTGCAGCTTTACGCAGGACTTAGTGCGGAAGAGGACGGTGAGCGTGAGTACAGCCGAAATGAGCTGCGATATGACTGTTGCGAGCGCGACGCCCGCGACTCCCATTTCGAGCACAAAGACAAAAAGCATATCGAGCAGGGTGTTTGTTATCGCACAGGCGATGAGAAAGTAAAGCGGCCGCTGCGAATCTCCCACGGCACGGAGTATGCCCGCGCCCATATTGTAGAGCATGAGCCCTATGACGCCGGAAAAATATATCCTGAGATATGTTTCGCCCGCGCCGTACATTTCTGCGTAGCCCTCGCGCTCGTTGTCGAGCATGACGTCGAGCATTTCGGGCGCAAGTATCACGCCCGCCACGGTGAATACCACAGCCATGATGAGCGTCATGACCATTGATGTATGGACCGCACGCTGCACGCCGTCGTCGTCATGCGCGCCGAAATGATGCGATATCACGACTCCCGCGCCGCTTGCCAGCCCGGAGAAGAAGCCGATGAGTATATTTATGATAGGTCCGATGCTTCCGACCGCGGCATAATCGCCCGCGATGCCGGTCTGACCGATGACCCATGTATCGACCATGTTGTAGAGCTGCTGAAACAGGTTTCCTATCAGCAGCGGAACGGCAAAGGTCAGCAGGTTTTTTGCAATGCTGCCCTGTGTCATGTCAAGCTCGGGCTCTTTTCCGAACCGCCTTTTCTTTATGCTTTCTGTCGCCATTGTGATCCTCTGTTATGCGATGCCGGCTGCCCCGCGCACGGCGCGGCGGCGACCGGACTCTTTAAGTATACCACATTGCGCGCGAAAATGCAAGCGGAACAACGGCGATATTGCGCGGGAGCTGTCATATTTCCTCCTTTTCAAGCTCACGGGCAACGGCGCGCATAGCTTGTGCATCCGCCTTGCACACGGCGCGGTCATAGCTGAGGAGCCCGTTCGTTTCGTCCTCGACGTCGGAGAGCTGCGTATATATGGCAGCCGAAAGCCCCCGAGCCTTTGCGGGGATGATTTCGTCGCGATAGAGCTTTTCAAACGCATCGGTGAATTCGTCCCTGTCGTCGAAAAAGCGGTAGCCGTAGGTCTTTTCGGTATTGAAAACGTGCCCTGCGGGCTTGTACGAATATCCGCCGAACTCGGAAAGCACGATGGGTTTGTCACTTTTTCCGATCTTTACGGGCTTGAAATAGACGTGCAGGCTCATTACGTCGCTCTCGCGGCATTCGAACCAGCCCGACGTCGTGTCGATAAAGCGGGATCGATCCAGCTTTTTCAGCCTGCGGTATTGCTCTGCGGCGCAGAACTGCCCCCAGCCCTCGTTGAATATCGTATAATAGCATACCGACGGGTGCTTCTTCATACGCCGCACCGTTTCCTCCATCCCGCGCACGAATTCACGGCGCGTTTCGGCGCTGCGGTGCATAAAACGGTCGCAAAGCCGCTTTACCCCTATCGTCGGCAGTGCGGTGTCGCGAAGGAACGAGTAATCCCCGTTGTTCACCATGTCCTGAAATACGATCATGCCGAGGCGGTCGCAGGCGTAATAGTAAAGCTCGGGCTCGACCTTTATATGCTTGCGCAGGGTATTGAAGCCGAGCTCCTTCATTGCGCGTATGTCCGCGTCGAAGCAGTCGGGTGAGGCGGGCGTAAAGATGCCGTCGGGAAAATAGCCCTGATCGAGCACGCCGTGGAAGAAATACGGCTTTCCGTTGAGGCAGAGGCGCGGGTAGCCGCCGACCGTTTTTATATCGAGCGTGCGGACGGCAAAATACGTGCTTACGCAGTCGTGAGCCGTTCTGACCTCCGCGTAGTAGAGATACGGGTCCTCGGGCGACCACATGCGCGGGGAGTCGAGTGTGAATTCCGCTTTGTCGCCCGTAAACGGAATGTCAAGCACTCCGTCGGGCGTAGTTATGCCGATGCTCCCTCCGTCGGCGCCCCCGATGTGCATAACGACGCTGCCGCCGTCGGTCTCCGTAAGTATGTCGCGTATGTATTCATGCGGGACGGTCTCCGCCCACACGGTCTGCCATATGCCCGACACCGGAGTGTACCACATACCGCCGCGCCGGTGCTTCTGTTTTCCCCAGGGGAGGATGTGGCTGTCAAGGTGATCCTCAACGCGCACGGTCAGCGTGTTTTCGGCACGCAGCGCGTCGGTCACGTCAAATGTAAACGGCTCATAGCCGCCGCTGTGGGTGCCGAGGTGTATGCCGTTGAGATAAACGGCGGCTGTCTGATCCGCAGCGCCGAAGTGCAGCAGCACTCTGCCGCCGTCGGTCATCGTCGGAGCGGCAAATGTGCGGCGGTACCAGAGGTATGACTCCTCGGGAAAGCATTCGCCGATGCCGGAGAGCTGCGATTCGGGCGGAAAGGGCACGCGTATGCGGCGGTCAAATGCCGCCGGGACATCGGGGGAGCCCGAAACGGTGAACTCCCACTCGCCGTTGAGGTTCAGAAATGAATTGCGCCTGAGCGTGGGGCGCGGATATTCGTTCCAGGGCGTGCCGCAGAGCGTGCGCCCGGCTTCGGTCATGAGCAGATTGAATTCAGGCATTCTTTTTTTCCTTTCTTTGCAGGGCGAATACCGCAGCAAGCACAGGCAGAACCGCGACTGCGGCGATAAGGGCGGCGAGGAATATATTGCGGTTCGGCACGAACGAGGTCGTGCCGTCGCCGTTGAGGACGGTCCCCGCGCCGCGAAGCACTGCGGCGCCTATCGCGGGACCTATGATGCCCGGCACGAGCACCTGCCCGACGATGCGCAGTCCCTGAAACATTCCGGCGCGGTGGGGCGGGGTATAGTCCCGCAGCATTGCACCGAACACCGCCATTCCCGCAAGATAGCCGCTCATCATGAGAAGCGATCCGATAAAGACAGGTGCGGTCGAGCGGAAGAAAAACAGCACGACATACCCTGCCGCAAGCAGAGCAAGCGCCGGCAATACCGTCATGCGGAAGCCGCGCCTGTCATAAAGCTTGCCGAAAAGGACCGTCGTCACGGCGGCAATAACTATTGCGGGCGCCATTACGAGCACGTAATCGTCCATTCCGAGCGAAACGCTGTAATAAAGGATGAGGTAGGGCATAAATATCTGAATGGATATGCCGAAAACGGCAAACGCGCCGAGAACGGTGTAAAGTATCCTGTTTTCGCGCACGACCGACGGGCAGAAGCCGTAGAAGATATTGCGGAAGTAATTCCCGTTCTCGGCGGCGGGCTTTACCTCACCGTCCTTTATGAGAAAGAGCCCTGCAATGCCGACCGCCAGCACGACGGCGCCGATTATCGTGTATATAGTGACCCAGCTCGAGGACTTGTCAAGGTCAAAGGGCATAAATCCGCCGAATACCGCGAGTATGGCGATGAGGGGCATCATTGCGTTGATGCCCTCCGCCGAGCCGCGGTTTGTTGCGTCGGTGGAGTCGGTGAGCCACGCGTTGAAGCAGGCGTCGTTGGCCGACGAGCCGAAAAATGTCATAACGCAGTCCATTATTATGACAAGAGACACGCCCACCGAGGCTGCGGATGCCGCTGCGGGGAATATTTTTTCTATCACGTCGGTGCGGATGAGGGCGAAGCTCCAGATGGATATGCCCCAGAGTATGTACCCGCCCGCAATAAAGAGCCGCCGCTTGCCGAGCTTGTCCGACAGCGCGCCGATAAAGAGCGTCGTAAGCGTTGCGGCAACGGCGCTTGCGGCGACCATTACCGAAATATCCCGTGCGCTCGCGCGGAACATACGGTATATAAAAACGTTGAAGTACATATTTTCGACGACCCACGCGACCTGGCCCACGAAGCTGAACACAGTCAGCGCAAGCCAGAAGCGCGGCGAGAGCTTTGTTTTTTTCATAGTCATGCGACCGCCTTTTTTCTTCATTACAAAAAGTATAACACAAAAAGCGGGATAAAGCAAGACGTACCCGTTAACTTCACCGCAGTGAAGTGCGCGGTGTTCCTCCGTCTGCTTTATTCCGCTTTTTTGCGGGCGTGTGCCGCCCTCAGTGCTTTGTCTTTCCGAGATACGCTTCCTTGACCCGCTCGTCGGCAAGCAGCTCTGCGCCCGTGCCGGACATGATGATGTGCCCGGTCTCGATAACGTAGCCGGTGTGCGCGATCTTGAGCGCCATGTTTGCGTTCTGTTCGATGAGCAGCACGGTTATCCCGTGGCTGTTTATCGTTTTTATTATCTCGAATATGTTTTTTACGATAAGGGGAGCAAGCCCGAGAGAGGGCTCGTCCATCATTATGAGACGCGGGCGGCTCATAAGCGCCCTGCCGACAGCCAGCATCTGCTGCTCGCCGCCCGACAGCGTGCCGGCAAGCTGCCAGCTGCGCTCCTTGAGGCGCGGGAAGAGGGAATATACATACGCTATGTCGTCGGCAATGCTGTCGCGGCGCAGATAAGCGCCGATGCGCAGGTTTTCAAGCACCGTGAGGTTTGAAAAAACGCGTCTCCCCTCCGGCACGAGCGTAACGCCCTGCGAGACTATCCTGTCCGGTGACTGCCCCGTGATATCCGAGCCGGAGAACACGATCTTTCCCGACTGCGGCTTCGTTATGCCGGCGATCGAGCGCAGTATGGTCGATTTTCCCGCGCCGTTCGCGCCTATGAGGGTAACTATCTTTCCCTCTTCAACATCAAACGAAATGCCGTCCACGGCGCGGATGCCTCCGAAGCTCACGCGGAGGTCGCGTATTTCAAGTATGTTACTCATCGTCGTCAGCCACCCCCAGATAAGCGTCTATGACCTTGGGGTCCGCCTGTATTTCCGCAGGCGTGCCCTCGGCTATCTTCTTCCCGAAGTCTATGACGCAGATGCGGTCGGAGATATCCATAACAAGGTTCATGTGGTGTTCTATAAGAAACACGGTAAGGTCGAATTCGTCGTGTATGCGGCGGATGAAGGAGGTCAGCTCCTCGGTCTCCTGCGGGTTCATGCCCGCAGCGGGCTCGTCGAGCAGCAGAAGAGAGGGCTTTGTCGCCAGCGCGCGCGCTATTTCGAGCTTGCGCTGCTTGCCGTATGGCAGAGAGGTCGCTGCCTCATCCTTTTCGTCCTCAAGACCGACTATGCGCAAAAGCTCCGCGACCTCGTCGCGCATGGCGCGCTCCTCCTTGCGGTTTAGCATGAATGTGGCGCTCAAAAGGTTTGACGTGCGGCGCATATGCGTTGCAACGAGCACGTTTTCGAACACCGTCATCGACTTGAACAGGCGGATGTTCTGGAATGTGCGCGCCATGCCGAGGCGGGTTATCTCGTCCGGCGTTTTTACGACCGAGCGGTGATACATCCCAGCGTTTTCGCCGGCATAGAGCTTTTTCATCTTGCCCTTGGGGTGATTTTCGAGTATCAGCTTGCCGTCAAAGTATATCGCGCCGTTCGTCGGCTGGTATACTCCGGTAACGGCATTGAACGCCGTGGTCTTGCCGGCTCCGTTGGGACCTATGAGCGAGACTATCTCGCCCTTGCCGATGCTCATCGAAAAGTTGTTCACGGCTACGACGCCGCCGAACTGCATCGTTACGTTTTCAAGACGGAGCAGATCGTTCATTCGGCATCCCCCGCTTTCTTTTTGTTTTTGCCGAACAGCCCGGCGATCCTTCGCGGTATTGCCGCAATGCCGCGGAAGAGCCGCAGCGAGCTGAATTCACGGTCGCCCATTATACCGCGGCGGAAGAAGAGCACGAACATCATGATTATGACCGAGAATACGACGAGGCGGAAGCCGTTGCGGAATATGGGCGAGGATATGCCGAGGAATTTGCCGCTGTCAAGCCCGCGCAGCCACCATTCCTGCGATGCGATGTAAAGGAAGCTGGCGAGAACCGAGCCGGTGATCGAGCCTATGCCGCCGATAACTACTATGAGCAGGATCTCGTATGTCAGCGCCGAGGTGAAGGGCGCCGCGTTGGTCGAGCCGATGTAGACGGCATACATTGCGCCGCCGATACCGGCAAAGAAGGAGCTGACGATGAAGCTTATCATCTTGTGGCGGGCAAGGTTTATGCCCATTGCCTCGGCTGCGATCTCGTCATCGCGTATCGCCTTGAACGCGCGGCCGTAGGTCGAGCGTATCATCAGTGCGATGACTCCTATGCAGGCGAAGGCAAGGATGAAGAAAGGAATGACGAAGGATATCTTTTTGAAGGGCGTGTCACTGAGGCTGTCCTTGAAGGTGCCGAGGTTGCTTATCGGGAAGGAGCCGTTCGTGACTCTGCCGAGCTTATCCCACTGTATGATGGTGCGGAGTATCTCCGCAAAGCCGAGCGTGGCAATGGCAAGATAGTCGCTTTTGAGCTTGAGGACGGGCAGTCCGATAAGAAATGCAAAGAGCGCGGCAGCGACGCCGGCAAGCAGTATCGACACGATGATGGGCAGGCGGAAATCAATAAGAGGTTCGCCCGAAAAACCGTACACCATTGCACGGCTGGCGTCGTCTACCGAAAATATGGCGTAAACATATGCGCCGATCAGCATGAATCCTGCCTGACCGAGCGAAAAAAGACCGGTAAAGCCGTTGAGCAGGTTCATCGAGACCACGACCACGGCATAAACGCAGCCCTTTTGCAGCACCTTGACGATCATGTCGTAGGAGTGCGACGTTGCATCGACCGTGATGAGCAGCGCGACGAGCAGCGCGAAAAGTATCATGTTGCCGACGGCGTTGCGCTTTTTATCCGTCGGCTTTTGCAGCATTTTCATTTCGCCGCCTCCCATCAGACTTTTTCCGTCGTTCTCTCGCCGAAAAGCCCGGTGGGCTTTACGCAGAGAATGACGATGAGCAGCGCAAACGTGAAGGCGTCCGAAAAGGTCGTCATGCTCACGCCGCCGATATTTACCGCGCGTATCAGGTTTTCGCATATGCCGATGATAAACGCGCCTATCACCGCGCCGGGGATCGAGCCTATGCCGCCGAATACCGCCGCAACGAAGGATTTGAGCCCCGGCATCGAGCCGGATGTGGGTATTACGGAGGGGTAGTTCGTGAAATACAGTATCGAACCGACCGCCGCGAGCAGCGAGCCGATGATGAACGTCACGCTTATGACGCGGTTGATCTTTATGCCCATGAGCTGCGAGGTCTCAAAGTCCTTTGAAACTGCGCGCATGGCGACGCCGATCTTGGTGAATTTGATTATGAGCACCAGCGCCACGACGAGGATGAGAGTCAGCACCGGAGTTATGAGCGTTACGCGCTTTGTCGTTGCGCCGAATACCGATACCGGGTCTGAAAGCCACGGTATGGCGGGGTATGTCTTGGCAAGTCCGCCCGTGGCGTAAAGTGCCACGTTCTGAAGCATATATGATACGCCGATGGCGGAGATCATGACCGACATACGGGGTGCGGTGCGCAGGGGCTTGTATGCGGCGCGCTCGATGGCAAACCCGAGCAGCATCGTCATTACGAGCACGAGGGGTATCGAGGCGTAAAGCGGCAGTTCTGCCGAAGCGTATACCATTATAAGCCCCGCCGCCATGAATATGTCGCCGTGCGCGAAGTTTATAAGGCGCAGAATGCCGTATACCATTGTATATCCTATCGCGATCAGCGCATACTGACCGCCGATGGAGATACCGGCTAAAATATAATCCATAAAAATCACCCATACAGGACGTGAGACAAGTATATTTCAGCCCCACACGGCGCCGAATGTATCACGCTTTTTGAGATATGTGCCTGTCGGACGCACCTCGGGGCGCATCCGCATAAAACAGTCCGTGCCAAAGGCCATTGCGGAGCATGACCTTTGGCAGCAGACATTTTCTATCGGGAAGTGTCCGGGATCAGACGCCCTGCTCCTTCACAAAGACCCACTGACCGGTCTTTGTGTCGGCAGCCTTGATATAGGCGACCTTGCGGTCGGCGTCGCCGTTCGTGCCGTCGAACTTGATGTCGCCGGTCACGCCCTTGTACTCAACGCCCCAGAGTGCCTCCATGATCTTGGCGGGTTCTGTCGATTTTGCCTTTTTGGCTGCTTCGAGAGCTACGAAATACGCGTCATATCCCATCGCCGAGACTGCGGATACGATGTCGTTGCCGCCGTTGTTGGTGAGGTTGGCGGCGTCGGCGTTCAGCCATTTCTTGAAGCCGTCGTCAAACTCCTTGTTGCCGCCCTCCTGATAGAAGGTGGTGATGTTGATGGTAACGTCCTTGCCCTTGGCAGCGTCGAGAATGACGTTGCTGTCCCATGTGTCGCCGGCGTAGATCGGTATGCCCGCGTTCTGGGTCGCAACAGCCTCAATGATGAGCTGCGCGTAGGAGATGGAAGTCGGTGAGAAGATAGCCTCGGCACCGCTTGACTTTGCGTTGGTTATGTAAGAGGTAAAGTCTGCCTGGTTCGCGGGGAAGTTGTCGGCTATGACCTTGCCGCCCAGTTTTTCGAACGCGGTCTTGAAGCTGCTGGCAAGACCGAGGTCGTATGCGTTGCCGAGCTCGGCAAGGGTGTAGGCGGTGCGGATGCCCTGATCCCATGCGTAGTTGGCAAGCACCGCGCCCTGGAAGGGATCGAGGAAGCAGATGCGGAAGTAGTGCCTGTTGCCCTCGGTGACCTGAGTATTGGTGCAGGTGATGCCGATGGCGGGGATGCCGGCTTCCTTGAAAACGGGAGACGCGGCAATGGATACCGACGAACCGTATGAGCCGAGGACCACAGACACGCCCTTGTTTACAAGCTCGGACGCGGCGGTGCTCGCCTTGTCGTCTGCCGACTGGTTATCTACCTCAACGAGTTCGACCTTGTAGGTCTCACCGTCGATCTCTACCGTCGGCTGTACGCTGTTTGCGTATTTGATGCCGAGGGATTCCTGTTTGCCGCCCGCGCCGTTGGCGCCGGAGGCAGGCTCGAATATGCCTATTTTGAGAACTTTATCGCCGCCCTTGCCGTCGCCGCAGGCAACAAGGCACGCCGCAAGCATTACTGTGACAAGCACAAATGCAAGAATTTTTTTCATTGTTTCATTCCTCCGATCGAAAGATCAGCTTTTCACGCGCATATTGCAGCTGATATGCAACATTTTGATATCTGACTTTCATTTTTTCATGATTATACCCTCAAAACGGCGTTTTGTCAACCCAAAAATGAATAAAAAAAGGGCGGCGGGGGCATTTTCTGCTTTTTCCACAAAAAAGCAGCTTCAAACGATCCCGCCGTGGTATTATTTGTTCATATTCAGTTTGCTTTTTCGACCGCAGCCGTGCGTTCGTTTATCTTCTTTATGATATCCGGGTCGAATTTGAACTTTCTCCCGTATGTCATAAGTCCGTTCTGCTCCTGCTCTACGTCATAAAGCTGGGTGTAGCAGAAGCCGAGGATGTATTCGTTGTCAAGCAGCGCGTCGGTCAGCCCGCGGTAGCGCTCGATGAATTCCTCTTCGGTCTTGGGTCCCTTGCCGTAGCCCCAGCCCGACTCGCCCTCGGGTATCCATGCTATGCCGCCGTATTCGCTGACGAAAACGGGCAGCTTGCCGTCGTATTTCTGTCTGTCGCGGCGTTTGGGGTTGCGCTGTATCTGGTCGTTTACGATCCCATCGGATATCTTTTCGTAATAGCTGCGGAAAAGCTCGGGGTTCTGCTCGTAGTCGTGTACGTCGAATATATCGGTCTCAACGTGGTAGTTTCCGCTCGTGTCTATGACGGGGCGCGTGGGGTCGAGCGCTTTTGTCACGCGGTAAACGGTCGAGAGCACGCTGTTGTCCTGCGGTCTTCCGTCGCGGTCCCATGTCTCATTGAAGGGGCACCAGCCGATTATCGACGGGTGGCTGTAGTCGCGCGCGACAGCCTCGAGCCACTCGGGGAGGAAGTACTGAATGTTGCCGGCAGAGCTTACGTCAAAGCCCCAGTTGCCCTGCTCGCCCCAGCAGAGGTAGCCGAGTCTGTCCGCCCAGTAGAGGAAGCGCGGCTCAAACACCTTTTCGTGCAGGCGCGCGCCGTTGAAGCCGAGGCGCATCGAGTTTACGATATCGCTGCGCAGATCGTCATCGGTCGGTGCGGTGTAAACGCCGTCGGGATAAAAGCCCTGGTCGAGAACCCATCTGCCGAACACGACTCTGCCGTTGAGGGTGAATTTTCCGCCGTCGAGCGAGACGCATCTCAGCCCGAAATAGCTGCCCACATGGTCGAGCACCTCGCCGCCGCGCGAGAGGTCGAATACGATATCGTAGAGGTTGCCCTGGCCGACATCCCAGAGATGGCGTTCGGAGAGGCTCACGGCAAAGTCAACGGTGCGGGCGCCGATGTTAACGGCTTTGGCACTGCCGACTTCTCTGCCGTCAAACAGCACGCGCGCCGAAAGGTCGGTGCCGCGGAAGTCGCCCTCAAGCACGCAGCCGACGGTAACGGAGTCGGTCGCGGTATCGGGGGTGAGCTTAAGCTCCTTTATATAGCATCTTGCGTCTACCGCCTCAAGCCACACGGTCTGCCATATACCGGTTGTTCTTGTATAAAAGCATCCGTAGGACTCATAGCGCGAGCTTTGCTTGCCGGCGGGCTGAAGGTGAGAGCGGAGGTCGTCGGATGCCGAGAGCGTCACGGTGTCGCCCTCACCGGTGAGAAGGTCGGTGATATCGGTGCAGAAGGGGGTGTATCCGCCGCGGTGCTCGCACGCACGCTTGCCGTTTATATACACGGTCGCGTGATAATCGACGGCGCCGAAGTGCAGGAGTATCCTCTTGCCCTTCCATTCGTCGGGTATCTCGAGCGTGCGCTTGTACCATACGCACGCCATAAAATCGCGGTGCCCTACGCCGGAGAGCCTGCTCTCGGGGCAGAAGGGAACGGTTATCCTGCCCTCAAGCGTTCTGTCCTTTTCGTAAAGTCCTCTTTCGGCTCCGCTTTTCGAGTTGTCGATCTCAAACTGCCATTCGCCGTTGAGGCAGAGCCAGTTGTCTCTTACAAGCTGCGGACGGGGGTATTCGTTTCTCGGTATCATTTTGTTTTCTCCTTTTCGGGGTATATGCGGTCGATGGATTCACACGACCTGAAAAATATAGAATTTCAGATAATCGGTCTCCGGCACGTTCCAGAGTATTGGGTGGTCGCACGCCTGCTGTCGCACTTCTATCTGGCGCAGCCCGACGTCGGCGTCTCGCGCCGCTTCGCCGAGCATTGTAACAAAGAGCGGGTTCGGCATAAAATGAGAGCAGGAGCAGGTCGCAAAATATCCTCCGCGCGGCAGCGCTCTCATTGCGCGGGTGTTTATCTCGCGGTAGCCGCGAAACGCGTTATCCACCGTCCTGCGGGATTTTGTGAATGCGGGCGGGTCGAGGATCACCATGTCGTATTCGCCGCGCGTTACGGTGGGCAGAAAGTCGAATATGTCGGCGGCGCGGAAGTCGATGATCCCGTCAAGCCCGTTCATGGCGGCGTTTTTTCTCGCAACGGAGAGCGCATCCTCCGAAATATCCACTGCCGTGACCGCCGCTGCCCCGCCGCGCGCGGCGTTCAGCGCGAACGAGCCGGTATGCGTGCAGCAGTCGAGCACACGGAGCCCGTGAGAGAGCCGCGCCACGGCAAGTCGGTTGAACTTCTGGTCGAGAAAGAAGCCTGTCTTTTGGCCGTTCTCAAAATCGACGAAGTATTTTATCCCGTTTTCGGTTATCACCGTCGACGTTCCGCCCGGCTCGGGCAGCCATTCGGCGCGATACCATCCCTTGCCCTCTTCAAGCCCCTCGCGCGTGCGCAGAGCAAGGTCGTTGCGTTCGAAAATCCCGTTTACCGTCTCGCCCGAGGCGCGAATGACCTCGGTGAGCACGCGGTATACCGTGTCCTTTATCATTTCCATGCCGTATGACGTTATCTGCGACACGAGAATGTCGCCGAAGCGGTCAACGGTCAGTCCCGGAAAGCCGTCGGATTCGCCGAATATCACGCGGCAGGCGCATATGCCGTCGCCCATCACGCGCAGGCGGTAGTTCCATGCGTATTCGGCGCGGCGGCGCCAGAAGTCGGCGTCAAAGCGGTCGTTGGCATTGCGCGAGATCAGTCTGACCCTGATCTTGCTTGCCTCGCTGAGGAACCCGGTGCCTATATATTTTTCCTTGCCAGACACCACATCGACAAGCCCGCCGTTTGGGGCGTCGGGATCGGTGTGCGCTATGTCGCTTTCGTAAAGCCAGGGGTGTCCCCCGCCGAGCCACCGCGCGCCCTTGTCGGTAACGGTCACTTTTGCAAAATTTCTTTCCGCTTTCATCTGTCAGCTCTCCGTTTTATCATTGCCGTCTTATTTTATCACGCCGCGGCGGAAAATGCAATATTTCCGGGTAAATTCTCGGGTGCCAAAAATTCATAAAGCAGTCCCCCGGCGCTGTTTTTTTCGTAAAAAATGCGGATTATAATAGAATTACCGAAAACACAGGGAGGCAACATATGAAAATAAACTTTCTCGGAGCGGCACACGAGGTGACCGGCTCCTGCACCTTGCTTGAAGCCTGCGGCAGAAAAATACTTGTTGACTGCGGAATGGAGCAGGGTCCCGATATATACGAAAACAGCGAGCTGCCCTGTCCGCCCGCCGATATCGATCTTGTTTTTCTCACACATGCGCATATAGACCATTCGGGCAAGCTGCCGCTGCTCGTAAAAAACGGATTCTGCGGTACGGTGTATTCGACGCGCGCCACACGCGACCTTGCCGCCATCATGCTCGCCGATTCGGCTAACATCCAGCAGTCGGAGGCTGTGTGGAAGAACCGCCGCGCCAAACGCTCGGGCGAGGACGGGTACACTCCGATGTACACCGTTGACGACGTTAACGCGCTCATGAGCCGCTTTTCGGTGACCGACTACGGCGAGAGCGGAGCGGTCGAGCCCGCGCCCGGCATCCGCGCGGTATTTTACGACGCGGGGCATCTGCTCGGCTCGGCAAGCATAAGATTCACGCTGAACGAGAACGGCGAGGAGCGCACCGTCGTTTTTTCGGGCGATATAGGAACGCCCTCAAGACCGCTTTTGTGCGATCCTGTCGTGCCGGAAGGCGCCGATGCGGTGATAATCGAATCCACCTACGGCGACCGTGTGAGAGATGGGAAGCCCGGCGAATGGGAAGAGCCGCTTGCAGCCGTTATCGACGAAACGCTCGAGCGCGGCGGGAATGTGGTCATTCCGTCCTTTGCGGTCGGCAGGACGCAGGAGCTGCTTTACACCATACGCCGCATAAAAGAAAAGGGACTGACAAAGACCGATTTCCCCGTTTGGCTCGACAGCCCGCTCGCGATAGAAGCTACCAATATATATAAGGGAACTCTCAGCGCGTATTTTGACGCCGAAACGAACGCGCTCATCGACCGCGGGATAAACCCGATAGGCTTTGAGGGGCTGCATCTTGCCGTTACGGGCGACGAATCAAAGCAGATAAACTACGATAAAACGCCGAAGGTGATAATATCGGCGTCGGGAATGTGCGAGGCGGGCAGGATACGTCACCACCTCAAATATAACCTCTGGCGTCCCGAATCGACGGTGCTTTTTGTGGGGTATCAGGTCGCGGGCACGCTCGGACGCAAGCTGCTTGACGGCGCGCGGTATGTCAGCCTGTTCGGCGAGGAGATAAAGGTCTCGGCGCATATCGAGGCGCTCGAGGGGACCTCCGGTCACGCCGATAAGAATATGCTTATCGAATGGCTGCGGTCTATGAACGGGCAGCCCTCGGCGGTGTTCGTCAATCACGGCGCCGACGGAGTGTGCGACAGCTTTGCCGCATCGGTGACCGAAACGCTCGGCATCAAAGCCACGGCGCCTTACAGCGGAGATTCGTTCGATCTGCTTACATACGCGCCGACAGCGGTCGGCAGCCGTAAAAAAACAGACCGCACCTCGGCAGAGCGAAAGCGCGGCACGAATGCGGTGTGGTCGCGGCTTTATGCCGCGGGCATGAGGCTGATGGGCATCATCGAGCGCAGCCGCGGCTGCAAGAGCCGCGATCTCGCAGCGCTCACCAACCGCATAAACGCCCTTTGCGACAAGCAGGAAAAGGAAATAGGGAATAAAGGCAAAGACTGAAGCCCGGTGGCAAGACCGAAAATGGGCTGTCACGCGGTGCGTGACAGCCCGGTTTTGTTATACACTTATTGGGAAGGTGCCGCGAGCGCGGCGGATGAGGTGGTAAAAAGGATCCCGCCGCTGCGGGATCTTCCTTTTACTTTAATGAATTTTACTTCCTCAGTCGCCTCCGGCGACAGCTCCCTCAAGAGGGAGCCTTGGCAAGACTCGGAGCTTAAACCTACTACATGGCTACTGCCGTAGGGGAGGGGCTTGCCCCTCCCGTGAATGAAATCTGTGCTCGTTTAGCGGGAGGGGCGACCTCGGGTTTCACCCGAGCTCACCCTCCCCTGCTTGTTTTCGGAAGGTTGACCTCCTCATCCGGCGCCCGCGGCGCCACCTTACCGGACACGGGAATGCTATCGTTATTCGACGTTCCGTCAACGGATGTAAAGCGAGAGATAAACTTCAGTAAGCCGACAGAATCAAAGACAAAACCGTTTTGCTTCCTTCGCCGTGATTGGCGGAAGATACGAGTCTGAGAGCCTTCCCAAGTTTGGGAAGGTGCCGCGAGCGCGGCGGATGAGGTGGTAAAAAAGATCCCGCCGCAGCGGGATCTTCC
>CAJLZE010000051.1 GCA_905210995.1 uncultured Anaerotruncus sp. | reverse complement strand
AAACCCCCCCGAGCCGCCGCGCAATGCGCGGCGGCTCGGGGGGTTTTTTGCCAAACGTCGCTCAGTTGTTTCTGAAGCGTTCGTATACGGAATCGGAATTTCCTGCCTCTCTTATCGAACAGCTTATAAAGCAGATGTAGTATGCATCGGACGACGAGCTGCTCTCGCCCTTGCGCATCGCTTTGTAATACGCCTCGGCGTCGGAAAAGCCGTGATCCATATAGTCGGTGCAGAAAAAGAGCTCAACATACGGAAGGCGGTCGTAACGATTCGAATAATCGGTATCGGTATAGCAGAAGCAGTCGCCGAAGGAATTTGTCACGGACGCCAGAAAAACAAGATATATCCGACTCTCCTCGGCGTTTTCTTTGCCTGTGGTCGGGAACTGATCGTCGCCGAGCTGTACCGCGATGTAATCGTTTGACTCCTGCTGCAATATCCTTCTGCTCATATATGACGCGGTATAGGTATTATCTTTGAAATATATCTTTTTACCGCTCTCGACCAGCTTTTTTGATTCATCGTATATCGTTTCAAGAGAGATATTCGACGTATCGTTTGCTTTTTTGTACCCGTTCCAGAAATCCTCAAGGTAAACATACGGGAATTCCGTCTTTGCCGTGTCGGTAGTGTCTCCGGTCTGAGCGCCGTCATTTTGCGAACCGTGGGTGACATACAATGCCGCCCCGACCGCGCACGCGGCGACCAGAAGCACCGACACGCATATAATTATGATTTTTTCATCCGGCACCTCCTGTGAACTTGCTTTTTTACGATCCGCGCTCACTTTTTGCGGCAGATCAGGTCGTCGTAAAGCCCGATATCGGAATATGAATAGACCGCAAATTTCTTCAGTTCCGGCTCAGCCGTGATACGGTTATACAGATCGCCGCGCGCGGCGGCGCCGTCGGCGTTCGTATAAACAAATCTTCCTTCGGCATCCGACGCATAGAAGATAAAGCCGTAGCTGTCGTTGCCGTCAACGAGCTTCCACAGCTCGTCGCGCGTGCATTTTACAAGAAAGTCTCTCGTCTTGTTTACAAACGGCGTATATGCAAGCGCATAGTCTATCATTTTCAAACGGTAGAGCCAATCAAAGCTGTACGGCTTGCAGCTAAGCTCAATGCCGTACCCAGCAAGATATTCCGCAGCCTTCGGCACCTCATCCGGGGAATGCAGGCTGCTCAAATACGTTGCCTTTGCCCGGCACATATCAGCCGACTCCTTCCATCCCTCGGTCGCCATATGCTCTCTTATCGTTTTGCCGTTGTACACAAAATCAAGGTATTGCTTGCCTGACGCGGCATCGGACTCCGCGCCGTATGCGCCGTCCGTTTTTGATGATGTGACACCGACGATAAAATACATTTCGTCGTCATCTCCGGCATTGTTTGCGATATATGCCGCAAGACCTGTCAGCTTTACCATGCCCGGAGAAGGAACATCCGGCACATCTCCGTACATATTGGAAAAGCTCTCTTTTCCCGGCGCCCATTCGTCGCCGTTCGGGTCGTCGTCTTTTTGGTTGAACAAACGCCGCGCCGCGGCAGCCGCAGTGCCGCTTTCGCCTGAAGAAGCCGCCGGCACCGTGCCGCCGCCGTTTTCCTTGGCGTCTGTGACACATCCCGAAAGCGCAATAAGGCATGCCAGCATAAGACTCATTAAGCACAATGCTTTTTTCACTGTCGTTTCCCCTTTCAAAAGATCAGTCACGGGATATATACCCGCATTTTCCGGATGGCGCGCCAATACTGTATCAGTTTACTTTTTTATACCTCGGAAATGCGCTCAGTCGGCTTTGAAATCTTCGTATACATTCAAATGGGCCTGGAACGTATTACCCGTGATCCGTTCTATTGCCGGTGATTCAAAGCAAACATAATAGGTGTTGGGTGTAGGATCGCACTCATTGTTCATAAGCGCCGTACAGTATTTTTCAATGGTATCATAACCGTAATCCTTAAAATCGGAGCAGAAGAAGAATGCGCCGATCTGCATACGGTTGTAATTTTTTTGCATATAGTCGTAATCGGTATAGTAAAAATACTCACTGAAATACTTCGTTACGGACGCTATGAAAACAAGATATGCTTCTTTTTCCATGTCTGTCTCATCGTCACCCGACGAAGCGGCATATAACCGTGCCTGATCATATTCGACCGAGCTTATATCCATATAGTTCTGTCTTCTGTACATATCGGTGAAGAGATTGTTGTCGAGAACTACTTTTTTGCCGGTGCCGACCAGTTCTGCTGATTTGCGGTATATTTTTTGCAGAGTCACCTCGGGCGGATCCGTCATCTGCGAGATACTTGCCTGTCCCGCACCCGACCAGAAATCGTCAAGATTAATTATCTCTTCACCCGCAGCATCTGCGTCGGACATGCCTGTCAACCGGTCGTCTTCGGCCGACACTCTGCCGACGGCATACGCCGCCACACCTAACGAACACGCCGCTGCCAAAAGTACTGATACACATATAATTATTATTTTTTCATAGTAGACCTCCTGCAATTTCAGTTTGAAATTGAATATATGCGGTGCAAAAGGAAGCATCCCCTTGCACCTTCTAAAAGAAAGAGCATAGGTGTGGTGCGGTCGGCGAACGTTATGCTTCCGTCACGCGTCATACGGTCCATTGCTGCCCTCCTTTTTTCTGCGCTCATGCAAACAGCGCATAAGTATGCCCAAGACACCTTCGGCACGCTTATGCGCTGCGTTTTTATATTTTACCGCACTGTGAATCTTGAATTGCGCGGCAATATATCAGCCGTCGGACGGTATCAGGATCGTAACAGTATTATCTTCCATATACATTATATCATACCGTTTCCCTGTTCGTCAACAGTCCCGATACATTTTTATGTCGCAAAAGCTGACTTATTTGCACTTTGCGAGATATTTTTACTTTCTCCCAAAGTCAGCCACGTGTCATTCGAGCGGTATCACGACGCTGACCCACTCGCCCGCGGCGCCGTCCTCAGCGATCCTGAAGCTCATCGTGCACGCAATTTTCCCGCCTTCGAGCGTGATGAGCTTGCGCTCGTCGCTGAGCTCGATATCGCCATGTTCGCCGGAAAGCGACTCGCCTATTATCTGCTTTATCCTGTCGTCGGTGAAGTCGGCGGGGACGTCCTTTCCGTCAAACGCGCCTACATGATACGCATAGTAGCTCAGCAGCTCGCCTTTTTCGGACAGAGCAAGAGATATTCTCTCGGCGGTGGTATATGCGCCCTTTACTCTGTCGGTGGGCTTGAAGTGGAACCACACCGTCGATGTGCTCGTATCGGGAAGAGGCGCGTCATAGCGCGCAGCCACATCCTTGCCGAAGAGCTGCACAAGATACTCGCGGGCTTTTGCCAGCGACGCCTCGGGAGACAACGCCTCATCCGCCGTTACGTACCGCTCGGCGTGATCGTACGCTGCGGCGCTTTTGTACTGCATTATATTGCCCGCGGAATCGACCTCAAGCTTATCGCCCTGTGCGGTCTCGTATTTATAGCCGGCAATTCCGTAGCCGACCGTATCTTTTCCCGCATACGCCGCGCTGTACTGCTTGCCGAGAACGCTCACCGATATTTCGGACTTTCGCGGCTCGGGCAGATCTTCGGGCTTTACGGTCATGAGAACGCGGTCTGCCCTGACCTTCTGCCCCGAGCCCTCGGGAAGGCTGCCGTCGATGTAAGCGGTAAAGGCTTTATACTGCCCGCCGGAATGTTTGTTTGCTCCGCACGCGCAAAGCGAAATGACAAGAAGCATAAGGCAGATAACAAATGACAATTTTCTTTTCATGGTATATTCCTCCTTAGAAACGATCCTTTACATTGCCGCAAAGCCGCGCGCGGAGCGGCTTTTTATTCAAGCGGGATTATCACATCCGCCCAATCGGTCTGATAGCCGTCGCCGACGGTCTTGAAAGACGTATAGCAGGCACTTTTTCCGCCATTTAGAATGACCCAGTTTTTTGTACCGCTAATCTCTATTTCGGCTTTTTTGTCTGTCAGCGAGTCAAGTATGATACGGCTTATGCGCTCGTCGGTAAGGTCCGCGGGGGCAGTCTTGTCTTTGAAATCGTCGACCCCGAAATCGTAATATGCGAGAAGCTCTCCCTCGGCTGAAACGACGATCGTGAAGAAGTCGGTCCTTGTAAGACCGTTTTCCGAGCTTTCGGGAAGAAAATCCACCCATATCTTAGTGGAGGATATCTTCGGCACCTTTCCGGCATACCGCGCTGTAATGTCATCGCCGAATATACGGCGCGCATACTGTGTGGCGATATCCAGATATTCCTCGGGACTTTTTATTGTCGCTTTAACGTCGGGGCTTTCGGGGTCGCGTGAATAATAATCGAATGACCGGGCTGTAAGCAGGGACAGCACCTTGCCCGAAGCATCGGTAGATATCTCGTCTCCCGCTTCGGTGCGGTAGGTGTATTGCGGGCGTCCGAACGTGCGGGCACCTTTTTTCACATATTCGGCGCTGTACTGCGCATCAAGCATCGTGACCGAGATCGTGCTTTTCGCGGGCTCGGGTATCGCATCGTCGGCGATCGGCGTATATCTGTTTTCGGCTTTGACGCGCGCCCCGGCGTCGCCGTCCGCAAGACCGACATCGACATAGGCGGTATACGGTTGATACTCCGGCTGACTGCTTTTTGTTTTGCAGCCCGAAAAAGTCAGCATAACAGCGATAAGAAGCAGTATTGCAGGTATAGTTTTTTTCATTTTAGTAAATTCTCTTTTCAGACAAGTCTTCTCATTCTATAGGAAATTTCTGCTCAACATAACCATTATAGAAATATGGTTGATAGGTATCCTCATTATAATGTTGTCTAGTTGCACGCAATGTATAGTCAAATGCATCTGATGCAACCACTTGATCGACTCCCTGATTATTTGCAAAATATTCAAAGAAATAACTTGAGAACATAGAGGCTCTTCGGCAATCCACCGACCCGTCGAATCCTATTGCACTGCGTGCACCGCGATCTACTACAGCCGTAACAAAGTTTGAGGCTGAACTACCATCTGAGTATGAATCTTCGGCAGAGCTACACGAAAGAAACAATGCGCATTTCAAATTGTTTAAAGCACTGCTATTCATATTATTTATCAATGAAATATTATAAGTTGTAGTTGAACCTATAAAACTCCCATTGCCATCCTTTGCATTTAAGACAAACGAAGTAGGACTTCCGTGAGCTCTTAAAACGAACATGTTGCTTGTTTTCATTAAGTCCGTGATTTCCGAGGTATCATAATACGGTTCATCATTGTTGGTGAAAATTAAACATTGATTGTCACGATTCTTTAGGTACAATGATGAACACGCATAGTTAAAAATATCAGTATGTGAACTGTAATTGTTACTATGATAATGATCTTCAGCAGCATATATTGTCATATCATAGTTGTAATAATAATGCGAACGTATTATGCGAAGTCTACCGTATTGACTGCTTGATGATACCAACGTGGGCACAGCCGAATTTAACCCCAAAACCGCTGAAGCAGTATCTCCTGAAACTGCACTTTTGGGCGCCAGTTGATAGTAATTCCCGCTTTTTGTTATCTTCCACAAACATCCATTCTGTGATACGTTGCTACTAAGTAAAACACGCGTGCCAGAAGTAGAGCCAGTGCAATACAAGTAATTGTTCCCTCGCGAAATTGAAAAATAACCGTTACCTTGATATCTTACACGCCATTCATATATTGCCGTATTACTGAATTTGCTGTTTAAAAGTTCACCCGCTGATAAATTGATCCCCAGCATCCTGTCATCAGCAGAGTATACCGTATTGTACTGCTGAATGTGTACATAGCCTTCCTGTAATCCATGATACGGTCCCGATTCGGTTAAATAAACCTGTGCTGTGTCGCTTGTTTTTGCAAGTTGACACAAATGACGATTTGAGCTATTGTATCCAATGGCAAGAGTGTAGTTGCTGCATTTGGAAAGAATGCGATATCTCATGCTCGTTCCAATTTGTTCCACTCGGAATAATTGACCGCTTGAGTAGCCCGCAGACGGACGACTGCTTATGACTACTTCGGCATTGGCAGATGATGAATCCCCTTTTACCGTTAGATACTTTCCACTATGTGAATCCTGAATCACATAGTCATAACCAGACCTTATGAAACGCCATTCCTGACACTCGTCTCCATTATATGGGTAAGTCCATACTATTGAGTTATCAGCCGATAGTGCGTTTTGAACGTCAAATACTCTGTTGTCAACGGCATAAATAGTATAAATACGATATGACTCTGGCGTCCCTGACATAAGATCACCATTCTCGTTTGCAGAATATCCAGCCGCAGCGATGCTGAATTGCGCCAGTAACACAAAACAAACTATGAAAATTGCGATTGCTTTTGTTTTTAATGACCTTTTTTCATTTTCCTTTCTCCTGTTGCTTTAATATTCGTTCTGGGGAAGTGTGTTGTCACGCATATAGAAAAACTATATGCATTAATTTAGCGAAAGAGCATCGGAAACCTCATTTGGGCAGTTTTGATAATTCGGCGGTTGTTTTCTTTTGTCATAGAGCAATACCTCCCTTGTAATTTATAAAAACAGCGCATAAATGCGCCCGGAACTCATCCGGCACGCTTATGCGCTGCATTTTTATATTTTACCGCACTGTGAATCTTGAATTGCGCGGCAATATATCAGCCGTCGGACGGTATCAGGATCGTAACAGTATTTATTGTCTTTCATATACATTATATCACGCTGTTTGCCTGTTTGTCAATAGTCCCGATACATTTTTATGTCGTAAAAGCTGACTTATTTGCACTTTGTGAGATATTTTTACTTTCTCTCAGAATCCGCCGCGTCTGCCTCGTATGCGCCACAAGAGCTTGCGCAGAAATTCGGCGGGAAAAACAAGAAGCGAAAACGCCATTGCCCACAAAAGCTCGGCGGGCTTCAGCGGCACGGTGCGCAGCACCGTCCCGCCGAGGTAGACAAAGCCTATCTGAATGGTGAGAACGGCGGTCATTATCGTGATGAAGGCGGGGTTTTTTCTTATTCCCGCAAGCAGGCGCAGGCGGTCGGTGCGCGCGTTGAAGCAGTTGAACACCCCGGCAAAGATGAAAAAGGCAAAAAATGCGGTAAGGAGGTATATCCCGTCCGGCGCGGAGCGGAAGTGATGCGTAAAAAACGGCAGCTTGAGAAAGCCGAGCGACAGCGCGACGGTGAACACGCCGAGAAAAACTATCTGATCTATCATATAGCGGTTCAATATCGGCTCGTCGCGGCGCTTGGGCTTTTCCTTCATGCACGAGGGCAGCGCAGGCTCGCCCGCAAAGGCAAGACCGCCGAGCGTGTCCATGATTATGTTTATCCACAGCATCTGAACGACCGTGACCGGCGCGTCGATGCCGAGAAAGGGACCTATCATCGACACGCCGACGGCGCAGAAGTTCATCGTGAGCTGGAGCGTGATGAATTTGCGTATGCTTTTGAAAATGTTCCGCCCGTAAAGCACGGCGTGGGCGATGGAGGCAAGGTTATCGTCAAGTATGACGATATCGCCCGCGTCTTTTGCGACCTGCGTGCCGCTGCCCATGGCAAAGCCGATATCGGCGCGCTTGAGCGCCGGTGCGTCGTTGATGCCGTCGCCGGTCATGCCCACTACGAGCCCCGCGTCCTGCGCCACACGCACAAGGCGGCTTTTGTCGGACGGCAGGGCGCGCGCGATAACACCGATGCGCGGCAGCAACTCGGCAAGCCTGCCGTCGGTCAGCCGGGCAAGCTCGGAGGATTCGAGGATCATATCCACCCCGCCGCCGACGATGCCGCACTCTCGCGCGATAGCTCCGGCTGTTTCGGCGCTGTCGCCGGTTATCATCACGACGTGTATACCCGCGCCGCGCAGCTCGCCCACGGCGGCGGGCGCCTCGCGGCGCAGGCGGTCGTTGAGCGACACGGCGGCGATCAGGACGAGACTGCCGGGCAGGGCGTCGCCGGTATCGGCTGCGCTGCCCCATGCAAGCAGGATAACGCGCCCGCCGCCGCTGCGGATATCCGAGAGCGTGCGTGCGAAAGCGCGCGCAGCCTGCCCGTCGAACGCCCGGATGCTCCCGTCGCGCGAAATATATCTGCCGATGCGCGGCAGAAGTATCTCGGGCGCGCCCTTTACATATATCTCACCGCCTCCCCCCGCGTCGATGCGGCAGGAGGAATACTTTTTTGCGCTGTCAAAAAGCTGCTTTGACACGACGCGCGGCAAAAAACCGCCGTCGATGCCGCCCGCGTCGATCACCGAGCGGAGGAGCGCACGGTCGGCTGCGTTCCCGCCGACGGGAACTCTGTTCCCTTCACCGTCGGTGCCGACTGCCGAGGCGGTATTCAGCAGAGCCGACTCGCGGTATCTGCGCCACAGCTCGCCGCCGAGAGAGGACACACCGCCCGCGACCGTGCCGCCGTCGCCGGTCACGATCCTTCCCACCGACACGCGCCCCTCGGTAAGCGTGCCGGTCTTGTCGGTAAAGAGGATGTTCATGCTGCCCGCCGCTTCTATCCCCACCGGCTTGCGCACGAGCACGCCCGCCTTTACCATGCGGCGGATGTTTGCCGAAAGCACTACTGCTATCATCATGGGAAGTCCCTCGGGCACCGCGACCACGACGACGGTCAGCCCGAGCGTAAGCGCACCTATGAGCTTTTGAAAGAGATAATGCGTATCCGCCAGCTTCATGAGTATCACGCTGCCGATAAAACCGCTGTCGAGCACAAAGGCATTGAAAAGATACGCCGCGGCGACGATCGCTGCAGCGGCATAACCGAGGCGGCTTATCTGCGCCGCAAGGTGCGAGAGGCGCACCTTCAGCGGGCTTTCGCGCGTTTCCTCCTGTACCTCGCCAGAAATGCCGCCGAGATATGTCGCATCCCCCACGGCGGTAACGATCATTTCGGCCTCGCCCGACAGCACAAGGCAGCCGCGCAGCGCAGACGAAGGCGACGCCGGGTCGGGCGCCGGTGCGATCCCGCCGCCCGCCGTGCGCGCGGCAGGGCGCTTTTCGACCTCGCGGCTCTCGCCGGTCATCGCGGACTGATCGAGCCTTACCGTGCCCGCAGCGATATAGCCGTCGGCAGGCACGGATTCGCCCGCGCCGAGAAGCACGACATCGCCGACAACGACATCGGCGACGGGTATCTCGGTGACAAGCCCCGCGCGCCGCACACGGCAGACAGCCCTGCCCGCCTCGGCGCTGAGGCGGCGGTATGCAGCCTCTCCGCCGTACTCGGACACGGTGGAGACGATGGTTGCGGTCAGCACCGAAACGGCGATGCCTATCGTTTCGAACCAGTCGGTGTGGCGGAAGGTGAAAATTATATTCGCCGCAAGAGCGCAGAGCAGTACCTTTATCACGGGGTCCCCGAGATTTGCGGCAAAGCGTGAAAAGAAGCCGCGCGTTTTGCGTTCGCTCAGGCGGTTTTCGCCGTGCTCGGCGCGCGAGCGCGCGACCTCGTCCGCCGAAAGACCGCGCAGGGTGCGCGCACCGCGGCTCGCGGCGGGTCTTGTTGTTGTTCCGGTCATATTTCCGACATCCTCCGAAGGCAATACTTTCTGAGAAAATATATTCGCGTGCACCGTGCGAAATTCGCAGAACTGCAATATTCGTCCCGACAATCAAATAAAATGACTTGCCTCGGAGCCGTTTTTGTCTTATAATATATACAGTATGCATCCGAAAAGGAGGAGACACCGACATGGAGCTCATAAAGGACGCCGATCTTGATAAATTCAAGGAAACGGCAGAGGTAAAAAACAACGTAAAAGCTGACCGCAAGCTGCGCATAGGCTTTATCGGAACGGGCGGCATCGCACGTTCTCACATCAAGGCGTACAAGCTGTTCGACGACGTAGAGGTCGCGGCGGGCGCCGATCTCATCCCCGGCAAGGCAAGAAAATTCTTTGACGACTGGGAAGTCCCCGGCGCGCACGACTACACCGACTACCGCGAGATGATAGCCAAGGAAAACCTTGACGCGGTGTCGATATGCACCTACAACCGTCAGCACGCCGAGCCCGCAATGTACGCAATGCGGCACGGTCTTGACGTTTTGCTTGAAAAGCCCTTTACCGTAACGCTTGACGAGGCGGTGGAGGTATGCCGCGTCGAAAAGGAAACGGGGCGCATACTTTCCATCGGATTTCAGCCGCGTTTTGACCCGAATATGCAGATGATAAAGAAGATATTCGAGTCGGGCGTGCTCGGAAAGATCTATTACATCCAGACCGGCGGCGGACGCAGACACGGAATTCCCTGCGCCGGCGGCAAGGACACCTTCATACGCAACGACACCGCGGGCATCGGCGCGCTCGGAGACATCGGCTGCTATTCGCTCGACATGATGCTGAACGCGCTCGGCTATCCGAAGCCCACGACCGTTTCGGGCTATAAGTCGGATTATTTCGGCAAAGATCCCGCGTATTACGGCTCGCGCCCCGAGCTTGCCGAAAAGTTCGGCGTTGACGATTTTGCTGCCGCCTTTATACGCTTTGAGACCGGACTTGTCATCGACTTCCGCATCTCGTGGGCGATGAACATGAACACATCGGGCGACACTATCGTGCTCGGCACCAAGGGAGGGCTGCGCATACCCTCCACCGAATGCTGGAACGGCACCGTCGGCGGCCCCATGAAGATATACCATGAGGTCTGCGGCGAGCAGGTGGAGACAGAAATACCCACGCTTGAGCTCAAGGGGCTCGGCAGAGTCGAGCGCAAGGTGCGTTCCTTCCTTGATGCGGTGATCACGCGCGGTGCGGCGCCGGTGCCGACCTCGCAGATACTCATCAACCAGGCGATAATCGACGGCATCGCACGCTCGGCCGACGAAGGCAGAGAAGTAAAGATCGAAATTCCCGAAATATAAAAAAACGTGGCTGCCGCGTTTTTGCGCGGCAGCCACACTGCGTTTATAGAGAACTAAAGGTTTTTCAGCCTGTCAAGTGCATTCTGCAATATTATCTCCGCCGAAAGAGAGTCGATGACTCCCTTTCTTTTTTTTCCGCGCGTGTCTGTCTCGTTGAGATAGCGCGAGGCGGCAACGGTCGTCAGCCGTTCGTCCACGAGCGCAACGGGGATCCCCGCAGCGTCGGCAAGCATCCCGGCAAATTCGCGGCATCTGTCGGCGCGCGCGCCCTCGGTGCCGTCCATATTGCGCGGCAGCCCGACCACGGCGGCAACGGCGCCCTCGTCGGCAGCGATCTTTGTCACAGCCTCGGTCGTGGCGGCTATCCCGCCGGGGCTCACCTTTCCGATCCCCGAGGCAAGGAAGCGGCTGACGTCCGATATCGCAAGCCCGGTGCGGCGGTCGCCGAAGTCAACGCCGAGTATCCGCCCGTGCGTTGCGGCAAGCTCGGCTATGGGAACTATCCTGCCGTCACTCATGCGCAAGCCTCCTCACGGGACGTTTTTTCACCCGACGCGAGCACGAACGCCAGCGTCAGCACGGCGCTGATGATGCCCGACACGGCGAAAAGGACATACACGAGCGACGCGGGCGCGTCGTCGGGTATCGGCAGCAGCGGCAGAAGAAAGCTCGAGCCGTTGAACGCGGCGTGAAGCAGCGCGCTCGCCGCCGTCGAACGTGCGCGGATACGGATATAGCTGAGGAACAGCCCGAGAAGAAAAGCATAGCTTATCCAGATTATCTGACCGTGTATCAGCCCGAATATCACCGACGGTATCAGCGCGGCTGCCCATGCGGGCAGGGCGCGGCGCAGCCGGGATATCATCATTCCGCGGAATATCAGCTCCTCAGAGAGCGGCGCGAATATTGCCGTTGCAAGAACGGAAAGCATCGTCGTCTCGCCGAGCATCGACGATTTATCCGCATAGTCGTTCATCACATCCTCGGGTATCGGGAGGATATCGAAGGCAAGCGAAACGAACATATTGAGCGAAAAGCCGAGCACGATCAAAAGCGGTATCAGCACCGGTCTGAAGCGCACAAAGCCGGTATCGCGGGCGAATCCTACCCGTTCCCACGCTGGCTTTTGGCGGTCGCGCACAAGCCCCACGACCCATACGGCGGCAAAAAACGCCACCGTTGAGCCGATTATCTCGATAAAGGAGATTTCGCCGAGCTTTTCGTCCATCAGCCACCGCAGCAACGTCTCGGGATCGCCGTCGAATGCCACGATGCCCATAAAGACATAAATGACGAAAAGGATCATGGTCACGGCAAAACGGATGCCGAAATACAGCCCGAGATACCCTGCGGCGGCGCCTATGGCAGAAAGCGTGCGTTTGCCGCGCGGCGGCTCGGCAGCCGGAATATACTGATCCATGCGGACCTCCTTTACATATTATTATATTGAAGTCTTTGCCCCGTCAGTCGATATAGTCCATCGGATCGACGCCGATCATGGGGAGAAGTCTCGTGATGAGCACGCGGTAGCGCATATAGGAGTGCCAACGCAGACCCTCGGCAAGCAGCTCGGGAGACACATGGACCTCCTCGGGCGTGATGGCACAACCCGCGCGCTTCATGAGATCGACGAGTGCGTCGGGCTCGGGAAGTATCTCGTAAATGAGACGGCGTATCTCGCCCCACGACGCCTTGAGCTTGGCGGGATTGACCTTGTCGGTGATCGTGGGATTGTTCAGCTTCTTCACGCCGGGCACCTGCTCGGGCGTGAAGTGACGATAGACCTCGTCCCAGTCGGTGGGATCCTTTACGGGATCGATCTCGGGCAGACGGTCGGCAAGATTGCGGTAGAGACGGTCGATTATAACGGTAGCAACACCGACCTTTTTACCGTGATATTCGGGCCAGATGCCGCGCGCCAGCTTGTAGCACTCCCAATAGTGGGAAACGACGTGCTCGGCGCCCGATGCGGGACGCGAAGAGCGTGCAAGCTTCATGGCAAGACCGGAGAGCACGAGCGCTTCCATTATCGCGCCGGCGGCTTCCTCATCCTCGGCTGTTACCTTGTCGGCGAGAGCGACCATTTTTCTCACGGCGGTCATTGTCAGCTCGGCAACGGCGTCGCAGTAATATTCGTCGATAAGCAGATGTGCGACCTTCCAGTCAAGAATTCCTATGTATTTTGCCACCATATCACCGAATCCGGCAGCCTTGAGCTCAACGGGAGCCTTGGCAAGGATCTTTGTGTCGGCAATGATGACGGCGGGCTGCTCTGCCTGCCATGAGGTCTTGAAGTTATTTTCGATTATCGGCGCGGTGTCGGAGGCAAAGCCGTCCATTGAGGGCGCCGTCGCAAAGATGCAGAACATTTTCTTCAGCTCGAAGGACGAAACACGGCAGATGTCGTTGAGCGAACCCGTACCAACCGAAATAATGCCGTCAACATCGGCGGCAAGCGCCATGACCTCGCGCACCTGCTCGACGCGGGCATATTTCATATTGTCGTATACCAGCTTTTTGATGACAAAGCCGGACGCGACAAGGGAATCCTCAAGTCCCTCGGCATTCGCAACGCCGATGGTGTTGCGGTCGGCAACGAGGAGTATTTTTTCGGGGAAGCCTGCATTTTTAAGCACTTCACCCGCGCGGCGGGTAGCGCCGCTCGATATTTCGACGACCTTTGTGACAAAGGTGTGTTCCTTGCCGCATGGGCAGTGTTCAAGCGATTTCAGAATGTTCTGAAGATCCATTTTTATACCTTTCCTTTCCGCGGCTGCGCCGCGAACAAATTCCTACATCATAATTATATATCCCTTTTCACCTTTTGTCAATACACGCATATTGATATCGGCGCGGTTTTGTTGTATACTATATAATGTTGATCATTGCCAAAACGCATAGCCGCCGCTCTCAAAGCGTATGCGTCCCGAGGCACGCACCTCTGACGGCACCGCGTCGGATACGGCAAAAAAGACCGCCCCGCGCGCCGGGTCGGCGCCGCGCAGTGCGGCTGCCGCCGCGCGCAAATTCCTGCCAGACGGCTGTGCCGCCGCAAAAGCACGGCATGCTGCGGGGTCGCCCGAAAGAAAGTCGGCAAGCACCGCAGGCAGCGTATCTGGAAAGCCCGCGCCGCCGCAACGGTTGAGAAAAACAGCACACACGGCGACCTGAACGGCAAATTCGCTCTCCCCCGCCGTCGCGGCTGCGGCACGGGCAAGCAGCTCAAGCTCTGCGTTTATTGCATCATCGGCGTGCGCGCGCACGGTCATACCGGGCCCCGCGCAGCAAAAAAATACCGCAAATATCACAAAAAAACACGCAAAACGCCGCAAAGTGCGGCGTGCGTCGGCAAAATAACATTTCATATCCTGAATTTCTGCCGCATCCGGCGGCGCGACGGGATCGGAACACCTTCCGGATATATTTTTTCACGCAAAAACGCGCCAGATTCACCGCAGTGCGTGAAAATGTCAGTCAGGAGCGACACAAAATGGAAAGAAAATATAAGAAAACAAACACGACAACGGGTGAGCCGAAATTCGATGCCGCCGACGGCTGCGGGGCGATCCCCGTGACCGTAAAGGTGATAACCGAGCGGCAGCTCACCGACACGTCGGCAATGAGCATTCCCATGCCGCCCGCCGGAATGTGCCTTGACATTGACGCGATGGAGGAGGATGAAAGCGGCGAGGACACCACCGTGATGTTCACCCAGCCGAAAGCGGAGGATGAAACGTCTGCCGGAGAGCCCGAGCGCGTTGAGCTCGTCACATCGGGCGAGCTGCGCATATCGGACGGCAGAGCTGAGCTTGTATGGCACGACTGCCAGGTGTGGGGCGCCGTTGAGGAAGCGGTCTCGTTTGATACCGCCATGCCAGAGGTGGTGACTCTGCGGCGCGTGAACAAGACCGCCGTTTCGATGCTGCTCGAGGCGATGGGCAACACATCCGAGCCGGAGATTGCATTTGTTCTTGAGCGCGGCAGACGGCACATATGCCTTTACCGCGCGGGCAGGAACATATCGGAGATCGCCGTGCGCGCCTTCCGTGTTGAAAATTCGCTCTTGCGGCGCGGCGCGATGCTGCTTGACTTTTCGGTCGAGATACACGGAGTCCGTGCCGAGAAAACGCGTATGCTCATCCGTATGAGGAAAAATGAACAGACGCGGCGGCCCTCATCGGCGCAAGTTGACACTATTGGCAAATGAAACGCAGTATATACGTTTTAATTTAGTGTCTTTTATCATTGATTTTTCGACAATTTTATGGTATAATAGTGTGATAAAAATTTAACGCATATCTCTGCAAAAGGACTTAGCAAAACTATGAACAAGATTACGGTTATCGGAGCCGGCAGTGTCGGCTCCACCGTGGCGTACACACTCGCCGTCACGGGCATTGCATCTGAAATCGTCATGATAGATATCAACCGCGAGAAGGCTCTCGGCGAAGCGCTTGATATCCGCCAGGGCATCCCATTCTGCTCTCCCTGCTCCATATATGCGGGAGACTACCGCGATGCCGCAGGCTCGGATATCGTAGTTCTCACCTCGGGCATCGCGCGCAAGCCCGGTCAGTCACGCCTCGACCTCGCACAGACGAACGTTGATATCACAAAGAGCATCATCCCGAAGATCGTCGCATACGCTCCCGATGCCGTATATGTGGTCGTTTCCAACCCCGTCGATATACTCACCTACACATTCATCCGCTGCTCGGGACTTCCCGCCTCACACATCATAGGCTCGGGCACCATTCTTGACACGGCACGTCTGCGCGCGCGTCTTTCCGAGTTCTATACCATAAACCAGCAGAACGTTCACGCATATGTGTTCGGTGAGCACGGCGATTCCTCCTTTATCCCGTGGTCGCTCGCAAACATTTCGAACGTCCCAGTTGACGAATACCGCGCATCCCTTGCAAAGATAGAAGATGCCGGCGCGATCGACGTCGCATGTCCCGTTCTCGACCATGCCGCTGTCGAGGATTATGTGCGCAAATCCGGCGCGCGCGTCATCCAGCGCAAGGGCGCGACCTTCTATGCGGTCTCCATTGCGGTATGTCACATCTGCCGCGCGATACTGAGCGGCATCGACACCACCATGACCGTATCCTCGCTGCTTGACGGCGACTACGGCATAAGCGGCGTATGTCTCTCGCTCATCAACATAATCGGCAAGGCGGGCGTGCACGGTAAGGTCCTGCCCCAGCTCACCGAGACCGAAGCGGCGCAGCTCCAGAAGAGCGCCGAGGCTCTGAAGGGCGTTATAAGCAACATAAAGATCTGAACAGAACAAAAAATCTCCCGCCGCGATGTGCGCGGCGGGAGATTTTTCAATACAAACCGCACGTGAAGAGCACTCCCCTCACGTGCGGTTTTTGATCAGGTATTTACCGGACCTTGCCTTCCGGCGGCAAAGACGTGTG
>CAJLZE010000050.1 GCA_905210995.1 uncultured Anaerotruncus sp. | reverse complement strand
CGCCAGCCGTATCGCCTGTGGGCGGGTTGTCGGGCTTGTCGGGTGCAGCCTCATTTATATATTTACCGTCAACGAGCTTTACCGATTTGTGAGAAGAGTCGGCCACCGGGAATTCATCCGACCCGATATTTTGATAGAAAACCTCAGAACCGACAGCGGCATTGAGCATATATGCAAGCTTGCCGGACTTCACATCATCGGCTGTGATATTGGCGGAAAGCTCGGAATAGGCACCGCCCTCATACTTTTCGGCATCGGCGCACCCGGGGAGATAAAAGTTGCCGGAAATGTTGCCGGGTGCCATCGGATCGGCATATTTACACCAGAAAAAGACGCACGACTTCATCGAGCTGTCTGTCGTTTTTACGGTACCCGTCACAAAGCAGTTTTTGATCTCTGTTGCCGATGTACCGTTGAAATAGCCGAGGATACCTCCCGCTTCACAGCCGGCGGTAACATTGCCGGTGCTGTAGCAGGCGTTTATCTTTGCCGCATGCTTATCGTTCCCGTAGGCATATGCGGCAATACCTGCCGCCGTATCCTTATCCGTGGATATATTGCCTTCGTTGCCGCAGGCGGTGAATATGTAATCACCGGATTCGATCTTGTTGCTGCCGCAGAAGCCTACAATTCCGCCTGCCTGCTTGAGAGCGTGAACGTCTGCATAGTTGATGCAGTTTTCGAACGAACCGATCTGCGAAAAACCGCCGCAGATACCGCCGGCTTTGTAACCCTTGCCGTTTACCGAAGCGTAGTTTCTGCACCCGGAGCAATTGACGATACCCTCGCTCTCGCCCGCAATGCCGCCCGCAGCCCATTTTTCACTGGCGTTTTCGATCTTTCCGTAATTGCGGCAATTCACGAATGTCACGGATGAATTCGAACCGAGACGCGCGGCAATACCCGCCGCACATCTGCCGGATGTGTTTTTGATATCCGAATAGTTTACGCAGTTTTTGAATGTACCCGTATTGCTGCCCGAAACATAGGCGGTAATGCCTCCCGAGCTGTCACCGGTATCGGCGACGGTCGCCGCGCCGCCTTTTGTCCCGTTTGTGCAGTTTTCGATAAGAAATTCTTCGACAGGCCATGCAAAAACACCTCCGAGCGTATCGCCGCCCTCTATAACACCGGTGTTTTCACAGTTTCTTACTTCTGTTTTTGCCTCGGCTCTGGCAATAACGCCGCCGGCAACATAACCGACGATCTTTCCGGTATTTTTGCAGCCCGAAACGGTAACGGTGCCGTCGCCCTTGGTTATGAGAGCAATTATGCCCGCTGCCCTTTTGGTATTATTGGCGTCGCCGATGACACTTGCATTGTTGACGATCTTTTCAAATACGGCACCCGGCACCGCATTTACGGCAAGAGCCGCAAGCAGCTCGGCGGACGTGTCCTCGACCTTGCCTTTTATGACAAGATCCTTCACCGTTCCCTTGACGTTTTCAAAAACCGGCGCGGAGACCGTAACGGTGTGCCCCTTACCGTCAAGAGTGCCGGCAAACGTCCCGTTGTAAGTGGCGGAAAGCGTAATATCTGCCGTAAGATAATAGTTGCCCGTCTGATCCATTGCGGCAAAAGCCGCGGCATCGTTTACGGCGACAGCCTCACCGGCATCCTCGCGCGCAAACACCGCAGGCGCGGCGGAAGAACAGATCACGACGATCATCAGAAACGAAAGGAGAACAGCCATGTTTTTTTTCATTTTAAGTCTTACCCCTTTTTATTTATAGATTGGTTCCGGCAGTGCGCGGTGTTGCCGCCCAATGCCGGAACCAATTATAGCATACAGTCAATAAAAAAACAACATTTTTTCCCCACGTGCCGAAAATACGTAACTTTTTAAGCTAAAGACGGCATATTTCCTTGGAAAGCACGCAAATAATGCAGTTTTGACGTTTACGGGCTTTCGGACTCCGGCTGTCGGCGCTTTTGGGAGCTCACATACGGGTCACACGCGGCACGTGCACGTGAGCCTTACCGCTCCGCAGTTGTCGCTCATGGCGGTAAGAGTAAATCTCTCCTGCCCCTTTTGCGGCTTTACCGCAATGCGGATCTTGCCCATATACATCTTTCTTCCGGTGTTTGCGACATTATTGTGATCGCAGATATCCGAGCCGGTACCGATTATTTTGGCAGTCTCCGAGACCGAAAAGCGGACGTATTCCGCAGCATCCGGGACGACACGACCGGCGTCGGTCTTCCGGTCGTCCGATGCGATTTGTCCTGATAAAAGGCACCCTTCTTTTGCGGAAACAGGTCAAGCGCCCGAGAAACCGGTTGTTCGGGTCCCTGTCCTTATCTCTTATCCTGCCGCAGGCATCGCTGTCGATATTCCGGTCGCGCACGCTCCCCGTCGCGCGGGTAATGTGGTAAAGGGGTAAAAAATGTGCCGCACCGCGCAGTGACACGGCGCCGCAGCCGACGGTCACCCGTCGGTGGCGCACATATCCTGTCAGGTGCAGCACCGGAAATCAAAAGACATTTCAGCGCGGATACGCACCTTTCGCGGTCCTCAGTCGTCCTCCGGCTTGCGCTTTATGTCATTAAGCTCGCGTATGAATGTTTCGATATCCTTGAACTCGCGGTAGACCGAAGCGAATCTCACATATGCGACGGCATCTGCCGCCTTGAGACGCCGCATGACCATTTCGCCTATATCACCCGACGGTATCTCCTGTCTCAACGAGTTCTGCAGCTCGGATTCTATCTCCGAGGCTATCTGCTCGGCGTTCACCGGGCGTTTTTCGCACGCCTTGAGCAAGCCCGACAACAGCTTTGAACGGTCGAATATCTCGCGTGTTCCGTTTTTCTTTATCACGACGAGCTGCACCGATTCAATGACCTCAAAGGTCGTAAAGCGCTTCTGGCAGTTGAGGCACTCGCGGCGGCGACGGATGTTGTTCCCTTCTATATTCTGACGTGAATCTATAACGCGGCTCTCAAGACAGCCGCAGTTCGGACATTTCATTACATGACCTGCCTTTCGGGGTTGGGTTTTAACGTCGGCAGGAGGCTGACTCCCGCCTTTGCTCTTATTTTACCACACGTCAGGCGACTTGTAAAGGACTTTGCCGCTTTTTGACGCAGAATGTTGTGTCAGACCGCGCAGCAGCGTTCGCGCGAGAGGTCGTCCACTATATCGCCGAGAGTCGTCGGCGTCACATAGCCCTCGACGAGCTTTTCGAATACCCGGCACGCCTCGTCACGGCGGAACCCGAGCTTCTTTGATACACTGTCTCTTCCGTATGAGATGTTGACCGCATACGAGCGGAGCCCTGCTCTGCGCACCTCATAAAGGCGGTAGTACGCATCAATGCCGCAAATGCACTGTACCTTGCCGCGGATCTGGACCATGCTGCGGCGGTCGATCATGGTTCCCGTTTTTGAACCGAATTGAAGTTTCATTGCTTTCACCGTTATGCCCCTGTCGGGACACCCTTTCTTTTCTGCATAATGTGTTAATTATTGTCGCCTTTCGGAAATATTCTAACATCAATTTGTTCACATATTCGATTGCCGGGAAACCGACGCTTTTTGAGCATAATGCACAACGTCCCTTACGCACAGCGTTGGCTATTAATGACATTATACCGTCATCCTGACTATATGCAAGAAAAGCGTCGAATAAGTGTATAATAATTCGCTTTTCGCAAAGTTTTTGACCGTCTCAAAAAACAATGGCGGAATGCGTTTGAATATATATCCTGTCTTGCGTAAACACACCTCTTGAATTCGCCTTATTCTGTGATACAATATACATAAATGTTGCATACATGATACATTTGACGAATTCCGAAAATCATAATCCAGCTAAAAAAATAACGGATTTTAATTCCATTATCATGCAGAAGGAGCCCGAATGAAGCCAAAACGAAATAAAATAAGCCTGCGCGGAGCGGTCGCCGGGATAAGCCGTGAGGCAATGACGGTGCTGTCGTGCGGTCTGAGCACGGTGCTCATAGTGTCGGCGGCATTCATATCACGCCTGTCGGTTGCAGTCGCCGAGGATCCGGTCGGAGCGATCGACCTTTACGGTCCGATGGTCGAATACATAGTGATGACCGTACTCATCGTAGTGACGGGAGCGGCGATCTTTGACGTCATGTGCCGTCGGGCGAAAAAATAACATATCCGGGTCGGCGCAGGCGCCGGCCCGGATATGTTTTTATTTAAAAGTTTCGTCGGAATATTCGCGGAATATCTCCGCGATGCGGCGCTCCGCCTCATTCGGCGTCAGCTTGTCTGCCGCATATGCGCGGCGCAAAAGCGACGGCGGCACATGGTCGTCGTACTTTTCAAACACGGGGCATTCACCCTCTCCGACAAGAGCCTCACAGTCTATGCCCTCCGTCGCCGCCTTCTTTGCAAGTCCGCGTGCGAGGTCATAGTCGTTCGCGCCCTCCATTTTGAAGGTGATATAGCAGCACCCCTCGTATTCGATGCCTCTTATGCGGAAATCGTGCGCGTTTACGGCAATATATCTCCTGAGCGTTCTGAACGACCGCGTGCCGAGCCACGGAAAGATGCACCACGAATAGCCGCCGAGGTGGACTATCGAATGCGACAGCATTCCGGTGCTTCGGGCAAGCCGGCGCGCCACCTCAAGCCGCTTCACGGCGTTCGGCATGAGATACGGGTATACCGTATCCTCGGCAAGCACTTGCTTCATGCGTTCGAGTATGCGTGTGTTTATCTCGCCGTAGTCGCCCGGCCACGATATCTCCATCTTGCCCTCGACCGGATGAACGTATATCAGCTTGCGGCGCACGTCAAGCTCCTCGACCTCCCATACCCGTCCCGCCAGTGCAAAGCGGTCGCCTACGGGCGGCGGTGTGGTTATGGTGCCTATCTCATCGGACTTCCATCTTACCGTGTAGTCCTCGCTGTCCTTGAAAACAGCATAAAACTTGAAGGATGAGAGCAGCTTTTCGCCCGCAAGACCGATTATCAGCCCCTTTTCGTCTGTCATTTCAAGAAAATCGTTCTCGCACATTGAAATGAGCAGCGTGCGGTAATCCTCTTTGGATATTTCCGCAAACGGCGGCAGCGCGAGCACACGCTCGGCAAGCTCGCGCGGGCGCAGCTCTCCCGATGCCGCGGCAATGCTCAGCGTCTGGTGGAACGCAAGACTCATCGGCATTTTTTTGTGTCCCGGCGGCTCGATAAAGCGTTCTTCGATGTAAAGCTGAACTATCGCTATCCCGCGCAGAAGCTCCCACGGGATGAGCTGCGGCAGCGGTGTGTTCGGCAGCGCATCCTCCTCGCGAAAGACCATCATCATCTCGGGCGGCTGACCGCGCCTGCCCGAACGCCCGAGCCGCTGCAAAAAGCTCGTCACCGAGTTGGGCGCGCCGTTCTGAGCCACGCGCTCAAGCCTGCCTATGTCGATGCCGAGCTCCATCGTGACCGTTGCGCAGGTCACGGCGCGGATGTCGTCGTCCTTCATCTTCAGCTCGGCTTCCTCGCGCAGCGCGGCAGAAAGATTGCCGTGATGTATGAGAAAAACATCCGGCTCGTTCCGTTTTTTTGCGATCTGGCGCAGCGTCGCCGTCACATATTCCGTCTCCTCGCGCGAATTTGAAAAAACAAGCGCCTTTTTGTCCTTTACACAGTCGTAAAGATATTCGTACCCCGCATCAAGCGCCGCTTTTCCGTCGTCGTCCGGCGCATCCTGCGCACGCTCGGCTGTCTGGTCGTATGATGGATTCTGAACATAAAAATGCTCCATACCGAGACGCCAGCGCAGCTTTTCGGGCGGCACCTGCGGTATATCGGTGGCGCGTCCGCTGCCCTCGGCAAGCCACTCGGCGGCAAGCTTGGGGTCGCCCACCGTAGCCGAAAGCCCTATGCGGCGCGGAGAATGCCCGATTAGCCCCGCAATGCGGCAGAGCTGACAGATTATCTGATTGCCGCGGTCGCTGCCCGTGAGCGTGTGTATCTCGTCGATCACCACAAAGCGCAGGTCTCCGAATATTCGCGGGATATCGTTCTGACGGTTTATGAGCATTGATTCGAGCGACTCGGGCGTTATCTGAAGGACGCCGCGCGGCTCGTCAAGCAGCTTTTTCTTATGCGACGCGGCAACGTCGCCGTGCCAGTGCGTGACCGGAATGCCCGTCATGTCGAGCAGCTCTTCGATCCTGCCGAACTGGTCGTTTATGAGACTTTTCAGCGGCGCGATATAAAGCACGCCGACCGTGCGGGGCATATCCTCCCACATGAGCGACAGTATCGGAAAAAACGCAGCCTCCGTTTTGCCCGACGCGGTCGATGAGGTGAGCAGCAGATTGTTCTCGGTGCCGAAAATGCTCTTTGCCGCCGCAGTCTGGACCGCGCGCAGCGAATCCCACGAATGCGAATAGATATATTCGCGTATAAAGTCGGGAAAGCGCTCAAATATCTCGTTATCGTTCATTTTAAAACCTTAAAAATCAATGTCGGCAGGGTCGAACGCCGCGCGTTTTTCACCATCGTGTGCGGATGCGTCCCCGCTGCCGGACGCATCCGCCGCGGTCCCCGTGCTTTCCGACGGCGCACCGTCATGAGCGAGAGTCACTGCGGGAACGATATCCGAAAAGCTTTTGTCGGGGTTCTGCATGAGGATGTTTAGCACCGTCATGTAGTCGCGCAGCATCTCGCGCGGTGTTATCATAACGTCGGCGCCCGCACGGGAGAGACATATGCGCAGAAATTCAAGCTGCTCCTCCGGCGTTATGCGCGCGGGATGACCGTAATACTGCGAATGCAGCGCCGTCATGCGGACGATGAGCGCCAGAAGCTCGTCGTCGCCGAGGCGCGCCAGGCGCAGAACGGGACCGACCGTATTCTTTACCCCGACAGCCTGAAAACGACTGTCGCAAAGGCGCGAGCGCAGAGCCTCGTAGCTGTAAAGCCCGCGACGGGTGTCCTCAAGGAACTGCGGCGTGCCGCCGAGAACGATCTCAAGGTACGGAGCGCGCCCCTGACAGGTGTCGTTGAACATCGAAAGTATTTTTTCGTAGTTGTTTTCGCGCGCCACGCGGTTGGGGATCTTGTAGAGGTTAACGCATTCGTCGATAAACACGATAAGCCCGCGATAGCCGAATTTGTGCGACAGCGCAGCCCACAGCTTGATGAAATCGTACCAGTTCGAATCCGAAATTATAGTTGAAACATCAAAGCCCAGCTCGCGCTTTGCCTCGGTCTTTGTGGTGAACTCACCACGCAGCCAACGCAGGCAGGCGGCGCATTTTTCGTCCTCACCGCGCTCGGCGGCAGCGTAATATTCAAGTATGACCTTTGCAAAATCAAAGCCGCCGACGAGGAATTCAAGCCCGCGCAGCTCGTCGCGCACAGCGGCGGAAAGCTTCTCGGCGCTGCCGCCGCAGGACTCGCGCAAGCCGCCTATCCATTTTGCTATCACCTTCTGAAGCGCGCCGCCGTCGGGCGAGGAACGCGACGCAAGGTTTTTCATCAGCTCGCGGTAGGTCGCAACTCCCGCTCCGCCGCTGCCGTAAAGACGGCGCTCGGGCGAAAGATCGGCATCTGCCGTAAGAAAGCCGCGTTCGAGCGCATAGCCGCGTATAAGCTGGATGAGAAAGCTCTTGCCGCTGCCGTAGCGCCCGACAAGAAAGCGCATCGACCCGCCGCCCTCGTTGACGAGCTCAAGGTCGGAAAGAAACGCCGCGATCTCATCCTTGCGTCCTATTGCAATATACGGCGCGCCCTCGCGGGGCACTACGCCCGCCGAGACGGAGGCGAGAAGAGACGCCAATATTCTTTTCGGTATTTTCTGCGTGCTGTTATCGGGCATTCATGTCACCTGTCCTTTCGGTTGCTTCTCAAAAATCCGGTATTTCCGCTGTCGCCGCGGCATACCGCGGCTTCTCTCAGGACCCGACAGCCGACCTTACATCGTCGGCATAATCGTCTATCACGCGGTAATATCCGCCGCCGTCCTCAAGTATGATGTCTCCCCACATCTCTGCCGCTATGTCGTTTATCGCATCAGCCATCGCATCGGTCAGCATCCCTCGCGCGGCGGCGGCTCGCTTCTGCCCCGCGGCATCCCCGCCGAGAGCGGCGATAACAAAGTCGCGGTACCCCGCAAGCGCGGCGGCAAGGCTGTCGTCCGGCTCTCCGGAAAAATCCGGCGCCGCCGACACCGCCGAAGGTGCCTCCGGCTGAATATGTGCGGGGACGACTGTCGGTTCGGTGAGCTCCGGGGTCGTTTCGTCCTCCGCGAACGCTTCGATGAGCCTGTCTGTCGTTTGCCACGACTCTGACTCGATCTTTGCGGCATTTTCAAGCGAAAAAGTATTGTTTTCGGGCGCCGGCTCGTAATATTTTTCGTATTCGGGCACAGTCTCCGGCTTTTTTACAGCCGCTCTGCGCGCCGCCGGGGGGAATTCGACGGCAAAATATGCATCTACAGCCTCGCGCGCCGCGGTCGGTATCGGACCGTACGAAAGCCGTGATTTTATCCCGAGCGCCGCACGTAGACGGTTTTCGGAATATTTGAGTATGTCGGTTATAAGAAAGCGCAGCTCATGCGAGCGCGAAAACGAGCAATACGCTATTCGTATGCGTTTTTTTACCTCCGGCGTGCAGAGCGCGCCGACAAACGCGTCGCGCACGGCATGGGTATCCTGCATTGCGGGCGCACCGCTCCCCGCTGCGGTGACCGCCCCGACTCCGCGTGCCGCAGCCGCACCGAGGTGGCGGCGGTAAAGCGGCGCAAACTCGCCCGAGGCATATCTGCTTCGACGCCAGTCGTAGTTTGAACAGTAGGAGACGAGAGCCGCTTCTCTGCCGCCCGGCGCCGAGCAGTCAATATAAAATTCCCGCAGCGACGCCGATGCAAGGTACGGCGCACCGTCGATCTTCTCAAGCAGCGCAAACGGCGGCGAAAGACGGTTTATCAGGCATATATCGCACACCCACTCGGAGAGCTGAACATCAAGCCGCGGGTATTCGCTGCGGTATGACGCCCAGAGAAAGCAAAGCTGCGCGCAGGCGTGCTCCGCAAGCGGCGTGCCGGAATAAAGGTTTATCAGTTCATATATATATAGGAGGATATAGCTGTAATCAGCCGCGGGCGCACGCCCGCCGCGCACCTCATCGCGCCACCAAAGATAAAAGGCAAGCTGCGCGCCGTCAAGCTGCGTGTACTGCGGCATATAAGAGAAAAACTGAACTCTGCGGCATTCGGGCGCCGTCCGATTTTCAAGCGCGCGTGCGCCGCGCAGAAACTGCTCGTAATACGAATATCCGGTGTGCCAGCGCAATATCTCAACACTGTGGATGAGCGAGCCCTGCGGCGCATAGCCGTATTCGGCTTTTTCGGTCATCACGTCGCCCGCGCTGTGCGGCGGTACCCATCTGCGCCCCGCAGTGTGAGGCGCGCTGCCGCGCGCGGGGATTCGCACCTCGCCCGCCGTCTCGCCCGCGGTGTTATCCGTCTTTTTCACCGCATCCGGCACTTCAGCCGATATATCGCGCGGTTCGGTGATCTCGCGCGGAGCGGGAGAAGCACGGCGGCTGCGCGGCATGAGCGCACTTATATCCCAAAAGCTGTCCGCCTCGTCGCACCGGTCTTTTTTCGTTTCTTTTTCGTCCATGCGCACGCCTCCTTCCGCTGCGGATCGGTTAATATATTATTTTACCATGCTTTTTCACATATGTCAATCACCGCAGCGCTTTTTGTGCGCATTTTGATATGAAAAGTGCTGCCGCACTAACGTGCGGCAGCACTTTCGGATCATTCAGTTCCCGATCTCCTTCGGGTCGTTGTATTTTATGCGGATTATATACCTGACCGTTGGGTATGCCAGTACGATGCAGGCGGCAAGCCACGCACCGGGATCTCCGAGACAAACGGCGGCAAACGCAAGCGCAGATGCCGACGAATCTATCGGCGCGCCGTTGACTATCGCAGGCAGATACGCGCAGATGAGCACACGCGCCGCGAGCTCGGCAAAGCCCGCGCCGAGAACATACATCGGGCGGCATATCCCCTGAACCGCACTGCGTGCGACGAACAGAAAGCCGAGGATAAAGTAAAGTATCACATCGACATACACGAACGTGTTGCCGAAGCGCACGGAAGCATCGGATATTTTATCGGCACTCATGAAAATGTATTGGTACGCGCCGCCTATCGAAAGCGACAGCCCCGCAACAAGGCAGAAAAGATAAACGAAAAGCATTATCACGAAGGTCTGCAGCGTCCCGCGCCTCACACGCTCGTATTCCTTTTTTCCGTAATTCTGACCGTTGTAGCCGAGTATCGCCGACCCGAGACCGCTGTAAAGCGCCATGAGGAAGTGCGTCATCTTGCTTGCCGCACCGAAGCCGTTCTGCGCAGGCGTGCCCGCGACCATAACGCCCTCGGGCGTCAGATCAAACTTCACGACCGCGCCCTGCATGACGATGATGCCTATCGCAAGTATCGAAAACTGAAGCCCGAGAGGGATACCCTGTTTGAGATGAGCCGCAATGTCGGCGGCGCCGACCTTCAGATCCTCTTTATGTATGCGAAGCTCGGGGTAGCGGACAAGCGTGTAGATGAAGCAGAATATCACGCTCACGAGCTGTGCCAGCACCGTTGCGGCGGCTGCTCCCGCAGGTCCCATGCGGAACGAGACCAAAAACCACACGTCAAGCCCGATGTTGAGCGCCGTTGAGATCATGAGGAAGATGAGCGGCGTTACCGAATCGCCGTAGGCGCGAAGGACCCCGCATATAAAGTTATAGCCCATCTGCGCCGCAATACCGATGAATATGACAAAGCAGTATACATATGCCGCATTGTAGACCCCGGCATTTTCGGGCGTTACGTTGATAATGCCGAGCATGCGCGGCAAAAGCGGTATCGAGATCGCCGTCAGCACGACCGATATCACGGCAGACAGATATATCTGCGTCACGAACGAGCGCCTGACACCCTTGGGATCGGAATTTCCGGCGCATTTTGCGGTGATAACGCTGAAGCCCGCCGTGCATCCGAGTGCAAATTGCAGAAAGAAATATGTGAGAGGGGACGTGTCGTTGACGCCCGCGACCTCCTCGGCGGTGAGCACCTGACCGCAGATGATCGCATCGGTCAGCACGTACACCTGCTGGAGGAAATATGATATCACTATAGGTATCGCGTAGCGGATTATGACACGCCACGGCGTGCCGGAGGTGAGCTCCACCGGGCGCGAAAGCTTTGCAAAAATATTCTTTGTGTTGTTTTTCATCCGAAGTACCCGTCCGAACAGATTTCATCATATTATACAATCCCACAGCAAAAAATGCAACCCCCTGCGAAAATATTCTTGCTCCGCGTGACACCGGGCGCTTCCTGCCCGGTCACATAATTTTAATTTTTTATTAAACCGACGCAAAAGACTTGCAAATGCCTGCGGTATGGGTTATAATTAAAGTGGAAATAATTTTGCACGCCCCGGCGTGCGGGAAAGGCATAAATAATGATAAGCAAAGAGATCGGCAAGGAGCTAAACCGCGAAACACGTCAGTTCACGCGCCTCAGCGACAATGACAAGATGATACGCGAAACACTGCTTGCAGTGTATACCGCTCTTATCGAAAAGGGCTACAACCCCATAAGCCAGATCGTGGGCTATATCCTTTCCGAGGACCCCACATATATAACCAATCACAAAAACGCGCGCAACCTCATCACGCGCTTTGACCGCGACGAGCTGCTTGAGGCTCTGGTCAAATATTATCTGGGGGTATAAGCCACCGTATGCACGGTATCGAATTCATCCCCCTCTCACCGGACTGCCCCGCGCCCGGCTCTTTTGACTGCGCTTTGGCTCTCGGCTGTTTTGACGGTTTTCACAGAGCGCACCGCATGATAACATCGTCTGCGGCAGAGCTTGCACGGCGGCTGTCGGCGGCAGGCGACGTTCTTCTGCCCGGGGCGTTTTGCTTCAGCGAGCCGCCCGCGGCTTTTTTCGGCAAGGACGTGCCCATAATAACCGACACGGCTGAAAAATGCCGTCTTTTTGCGGAGGCGGGGCTTGCCTTTGCCCTTGTCGCGGATTTTTCGGCAGTGAGGGAAATGCCTCCCGCCGATTTTATGCGCGGGCTGCTTTACGGTGACTGCCGCTGCCGCGCCGCGGCGTGCGGCTTCAACTTCACCTTCGGCAAAAATGCCGAGGGAACGCCGCGCGACCTTGAATCATTTTTCGGCGCCGACCGCGTGAGCGTTTGCGCGCCGCTTCTTTCGGACGGCGAAACGGTAAGCTCGAGCCGCATACGCAGGCTGATCGCCGAGGGTGATATCCCGCAAGCCAATGCCCTGCTCGGGCATCCCTTTTCCGTTTGCGGCACGGTGAGGCACGGCAGAGGGGACGGCAAAAAGCTCGGCTTTCCGACGATAAATCAGCTCCCTGCCGACGGCGCGCTGCGTCCCGCCGCCGGTGTTTACGTCAGCGCCGTAAAGCTGCCGAGCAGCGACGCGCTCCTTCCCGCCGTTACCGATGCCGGCGTTGCGCCGACGATGGACATGACGGGCATCTTCCGTTATGAAACGCATCTTCTCGATGCCGTGGACGTATTGCTTTACGGTGAGTCGCCGCGCGTTTTTCTGTACAAACGGCTGCGCGGAGAGATGAAGTTTGCGGGTCCCTCTGCGCTCGTCGCGCAGATAAGCAGAGATTCCGCCGCGGCGCGGGAATATCTCAGAGAAAACGGTATAAAATGAGATTGGAATATATATATACAAAGATAAAAAAAGCACTGCCGCGCACGGCGGCGCTTGTTTTTGCCGCCGTGCTGCTTTTGCAGCTTGCACTGCCCGCGGCGGTTTATGCGGCGGACGGAGATGCTCCCGAAGCTGAGCCCGTGCCCTCTCTTGACGGCGTTGAGGCGGCGTATCTGTATAACTGCGAAAGCGAAAAGGCGGTATGCTCCAAAAACCCCGAAAAGCTCGTCTATCCCGCTTCGACCGTCAAGCTCATGTCGGCTCTCGTGGCGCTTGAGGCGCTCTCCGACCGTCTTGACGAAAAGGTGACGATAACCGCCGAAATGATAACGGGCGTCACCGGCACGCGCTACGGGCTTGCGGCGGGTGATTCAATGACGATACGCGACCTTTTTTATATCGCATATACCGGCTGCTACAACGACGCGGTCGTGGCGCTGGCGATCCTTGCGTGCAGCGACCTCACGGCATTCATCGCGCGTATGAACGCAAGAGCCGGTGAGATCGGCATGACGAACACCCACTACACCAACCCCACCGGTATGCACGACAGACTTATGCGCACCACAGCCGCGGATGTATCCAAGCTGGCACTCGTGCTGTCTGGCAACGAATTCTATATGCGTGTGACCTCAGAGCCGAAATACACGCTCGAGGGGACCGAAAAGAAATACACCGTCAGCAACCGCAACGAGCTCGTTTCAAAGGTGACCGGCACCAAAAACTACAATCAGCTCTGCCACGGAATGAACGTCGGCATGACCGAGGACGCCGGCTATTCCCTCACAACCGTCGCAACAAAGGACGGTGCAACGTATATCTGCGTCATCATGGGCGGCAAGGAGCTCGAAGGCGGCAAAAACACCGCATACTCCACCGCAAACGATATTATAGCCTGGGCGTTCAGAAATTACGGCTACCGGGAGGTCGTTTCTACCTCCACCGTGATATGCGAGGTCCCCGTAACGCTCTCATCCGATGCCGATTCGGTCCTGCTCGTGCCCGCATCGTCATATCACTGCTACCTCCCCACCTCGGCTGTGATCGGCACAGATATCACCTTCACCTCAAAGCTCACCGTCGATTCGCTCGAAGCACCTGTGAGCGCGGGGGTTGAGTGCGGCTTTCTTACGGTGAAATACGGCGACGACGAGCTTGCCGTCATACCGCTCGTCACAAAAAGCGACGTTGAGGGGAGCCGCCTTCTCAAGCAGATGGAGGAGATACGCGAATTCTCGCAGAGCCGCGTATTCATCGCCACCGTCGTGAGCGCCGTGGTGATAACGCTGCTCTACTATGCGATACGTGCGTTCATTCGCGCGTCAAAGCAAAAAAAGCACGGCAGATATTATCTTTGACGCACACCGTGCGGCATAAAGCGCAAGCTTTCGCCGCAAAACCGCGCTGCAGTGACGTTATTTTGAAATATGCGCCAAAAACTATTGACACGTCGCATATTTGGAGTTATAATAAAAGGTGTTGTAATGCACAATGATTTCGGAGGCTGTTTTAATGTTCGAACAATTCAAAGCACTGCTCGTTGATGAACTGCAGGTAGAAGAGGATAAGATCACGCCCGACGCCGAGCTTTCAAACGATCTCGGCATCAACTCCATTGAGCTTGCCGAGCTTGTCATGCGCTGCGAGGAGACCTTCGGCGTTGACATTCAGGATGACGACATACACAATTTCGTCACCGTCGGCGACGTTGTGAAGTACCTCGAAAGCCTTCAGAGCAAAAACTGAACAGTAACGGTAAATCGGGTGTTAAAAAACTCAGAACGAGTTTTTTAACACCCGATTTTTTATTCATCATGATCCACCGGCGTATCCTATAATATATAAGAACATATACGGGAGGGTTTTGAAATGAAACACGAAAAAAGGCGCGGGATCGCGCATATGCTCGTATCGGCTGCCGCGCTGTCGGCGGCGTTCTGCCTGCTTTGCGCGGGCATGGCGGCGGTGTTCGGCAGCGTCGGCAGTACAACGGAGGTCAGAGCCTCGGCAGCCGTGCCCGCCGGCACAAAATACGCCGTGGTGATAGACCCCGGTCACGGCGGCGAGGACGGCGGCTGCTCGGGCGCCGACGGAACTACCGAAAAGGACGTGAATCTTTCGCTGTCGCTGACACTTGCCGATATACTGCGGATGTGCGGCGTTGACGTTACGCTGACGCGCACCGAGGACATTCTGCTTTACGACCGCAATGTTGACTTCAAGGGCAGAAAAAAGGTGCTCGACCTCAGAGCGCGGCTCGACTGTGCCGCAGCGCACCCCGAGGCGGACTTCATAAGCATACACATGAACGCCTTCCCCGAGGCACGGTGGCACGGGCTCCAGGTATGGTATTCGAAAAACCGCGCTGAGAGCCTGACGCTGGCGCGCAGCATACAGTCGGCGGTGGAAACATACCTTCAGCCCGAAAACGAACGCCGCATAAAGCCTGCGGGCAGCAATATCTTTCTGCTTGACCGTGCCGTAACGCCCGCAGTACTGATAGAATGCGGATTTCTTTCAAATCCCGAGGAGTGCGTCGCGCTGTCAACGTCCGCCTACCGCAAAAAGCTTGCGCTTGTGACGGCGTTTGCTTATCTGGAGCCGAAAGGCACGCCGCCTATTGACTGACCGGTGAAAATCGTGTATAATGATGTCAGAAACAAGAAAGGCGCAAGTCTATGAAAGGTATAAAAACGATATACGTCTGCACGTCCTGCGGCTGCGAAAGCCCCAAATGGCTCGGAAAATGCCCGCAGTGCGGCGCATGGAATTCCTTTGTCGAGGATGCGGTCGAAAAGCTGTCTCCCGCCGAAGAAGCAAAATCGGCGGCGGCTGAGGCGCGGCGCGCCTTTGCCGTCGGCGGCAGCGGCGGTCACGGTGCCGTTGGCATCAATGGCGTAGGTGGTGCCGTCCTCGGCCACGGTGCCGTTGGCGGCGCTGGCTTTGTAGAACAGATAGTTGTAGTAATCCTCGGCACCGGCCACATAGGGGGTGACCAGGCTGGCCGTGGAGGATGCATAGGCCGGGGTGAGCACATACTGCAGCGCATCCACGAAGTCCTGTGCGGTGACCGGGCCCAGCACCTCACCGCTGCAGTCCACCCAGTTCTCGTCCCGCAGGTGGAAGGTCCAGGTCAGGGTATCCGCATCCCACTCCCATGTGGTGGCCAGACCCTCGCGGATCTTGCCGCGGTTGTCGTACTCCACCAGCGTGTCCACGCACTGGGTGCCGTGGTACAGGTCCGGGTCTGCGGAGCAGATCAGATAGTTCAGGGTGGCGGGCTGACGGGAGTACAGCAGGGTGTAGGTGCTGCTGCCGGAGCCGCCGGTTTATCGAACATTTTTTTAGCCCGGTTCAGTTGTTTTACCACCATAAAGATCACAAACGCCATAATAACAAAGTTGATGATCTCTGTGATAAACAGACCGTAGTTTACGGTCGGAGCTGCCGCTGCCTGTGCCTCAGCTAAAGTCGCGTAATGTTCTCCGTTCAGCGAAATAAACATATTGCTGAAATCCAGCTTGCCCGTGAAGAGTCCGATCACAGGCATCACCATATCACTGACTAAGGAGTTTACAAGATCCTTAAATGCAGCACCGATGATCATGCCGACTGCCATGTCGATCATGTTGCCTTGTACGGCAAATTCACGGAATTCTTTCAGTAGTTTACTCATTGAAAGATCTCCTGATGACTGTTCTCTGCAGGTTTTCGTATCTGTTCAGCACGTTTCACTGCTGGACAATACCATTTTTCACCATCATTCTACCAATTTTTTTCTCTGTTGGGAATACCCCAGTTTATGTTTTTTGTTGTTTCTTCATCAAAATTACACCGGTCTGCCGTTATCAGCCACACCCGGTCTTGTTTTCTCCCCGTTATTCT
>CAJLZE010000049.1 GCA_905210995.1 uncultured Anaerotruncus sp. | reverse complement strand
CGCGGCAGCCACGATGTTATCAATTTGCCGTGCTCGCGGCATCGCCGTTACCTGCAGCGCCCGTACGCGGCGTAAATCCGATAACATACGGCACGGCGAGGATGCCCGCAGCAAGCAGCGGAACGAATTTGAGCAGCATAAAAATCGCAAAAACGGGAGCGCCCCCGATACAGACGGCGCGCAGGAGCGTAAACTCGTAAAGCAGCTCCGTTTCAAACAAAAGCATGAGCGCCGGCGCAGATAAGCCGAGCACAAAGCACCCCGCCATGTAGATCGCGGCGTGCAAGCGCGTTTTCTCTTTTGCGCTGCGCCATGCTGCGGCAGCGGTCACGGCGCTCAAAGCAATGATGACCGCCATATACAGCAATGCCGGAATATTGCCGCGTGAAAAAACGTGTTGTGCGGTATACCCTCCGCCGCCGGACGGTACGGCCTTCAAGGATCCGTACCTGCAATAGTTGAAAAACGTAAACAGAAACGACACGAGCCCCATTCCGCTCAGTACAAACGAAATGACGGCGCAGGTCCCGATCTTTCTTTTCATGACACGATCCCCCGTTTCATATATCAGTATATCAGTCGGTCTCCTTCGCCCCGGAAAGATAAGGCGTATACATCATTATCGCACAGTTTTTTATAAGCAGACTGTCATCTACGAGATTCCCGTCACGATCGTACACCTGCCGCCATATCTCGTTGCGGCGCGTGTAACCGCCCCAAAACTCGTGCCGCATCTCGTGACCGCGCTCGGTCACCTCAAAACGGTACTGCGGCTCTGCGGACGAACGTATCTCTCCTTCAAGATATTCGTCGCCGACATTGAGAAGGATCTGATAATCATCGTCCGTGTCGTTCCTTATCATCAGATCGACATGCGGATAGGAACAGGTCGCGCCGCTGGCAAACGGCTGCGTGCGGTTTGAATCCGGGAACACGTCATAGCTGTGACGGTGCCGCTCGGTAACGGTGAGCGGCGTGTGTATCGCCATCCAGAAGATGAGATTCGAAAGCTGGCACATCCCGCCCCCGATACCCGCCTCAAAATGTCCGTTGCGAAGTATCATGCCCTTTTTGTAGCCCTTGAGACGCGTCGGCATTCCGATGAGATACCAATAGCTGAATGTTTCGCCGGGGTGTATAACTATTCCGTTCAGCTTTTTCACGGCAAGGCGCAGATTCGTCACCTTGTTGTGCTGCATCCACATATCAACGTTTCTGAGGCGTCGCAGCATCGGCGTCCTGTGCGTGAAATATGTATACTCAAGCGGCTCACGCAGCCGCTCGCGCGCAAATGTGCCGCGCATTTTCAGCCAAAGGCACCACCTTCATGCGCCGTAATACATGGTACCCAGCTTCAGTCTGAGCCGTGAACGCTTCACCGGCATTTTCGCGTCTTCCCGTACACCTGTCTGTTCCATATCGCAGCTTCCTCCGTGTTTTTCGGACTTTGCGGCAGCCACGGCAGCATATTTCCGTCAAAATATATTTTTGATCTATTATTTGTTACACATTTATTTTATCATCCTTTTACGAAAATGTCAACACCCACACACAAATGCAGGGCAAAATATCATGAAACTCCGGTCGGCGCGGGCTCATAACGGGCTTGACAAAGCATCACGTATGCGGTAAAATTAAAAATATAAAGAAAAGGAGCACTGCACCAATGAAGAGATACTCGATCCCGCCCCTCGCCGCGGCGCTGGCTCTGGCGCTCATGGCGATGCTGCCATCCTGCGGCAAGACCGACGGCGGAAGCATCACCGACAGCGCGCCGGACGTCACGACCGCCGCCGCGACCGAATCGGTACACAACATCGACTTTTCGGGATATCCCGTGATAATCGAAAAGGACCTTATGAAGAACGACGCTCTGCTTGACACCGTAAACGGGTTGACAGAAAAACTCGGCGGCGCAAAGCTTTATGCCGACAAAATGTTCACCGGCGACGCGGGCGCGCCGGCGATATTGATCGGCAATACCGTAATGTCCGACCTGTCCGACATCGCGCCAAAGGTGAGGAACAAAGACTTTTATATCGGCGTTCGCGGCGAGAGCATAGTGATCTATGCCACGACGCCCGACTCGACCGCACGCGCCGTCAGGTATTTTTCGAATACGGTCATGGGCGACGAAAAGACAACGGAGGTGCCGTCGGATCTCGAATATTCAAGCAAAGGGAGCTATGCAATGAACGAAATAAAATGCTGCGGCAAGGACCTTTACGGATACAGGATAGTCCTCCCCGCGTACGCGGGCACCGCTGAGACCAACACGGCAAGCGAGCTGCGTTATTATCTTGCCGAAAAATACGGATATACGCTTGAGATCGTCAAGGGTGCGGCATCGGGCGACGGCGAGATCGTCATCGGCGGCGCGTCGGACAGCGGAAAGTACGACATAAAGGTCACGGACGGCGGGATACACATATCCGCCGACGGAATGCTCGGCTATGAGGCGGCATGGAACTATTTCCGCAGCACGCTGCTCACAGCCGCAAAGAACGGCGACGCATACAGCATCACATCCGAGCTTTCGCACTCGGGCAGCGCGCTCGAGGCAGCATCGATGCCCGCCGCCGTCGAGCACACCGGCGAGGCGCGCGTGATGTTCTACAATATATATTCTCAGGGCAGCCTCAATCCCGGCGGACTTCGCACGAAGATGGAGCTTGAAATCATAAAGCAGTACACGCCCGACGTGCTCGGTTTCCAGGAATTCCATCCCGTGTCGCGCACGAACGGCTTTCTCTCCGGGCTCACATCTCTCGGATATGCCGAGGTGAAGGTGACGATCGACACCTCAAAGAACAAAAAGAACAACAACTACACGCCGCTGTTTTACCGCGCCGACCTTCTTGAGGTCGAAAAAAGCGGATACCTTCTTTACGACGGTCTGAACGACTCCTACTCAAAGGGGCTGACGTGGGCGGTCTTCAAAAACAAACAGACCGGATACCGCTTCTGCGCGATCTCGACGCACTACTGGTGGAAATCGCAGAGCGACGCCGACAATGCAAGCCGCATATCCGATTCCGAGCAGCTGCTTGCCGTCGTGCGCGAGATTTATTCCGACCCCGCGCTTGCCGATGTACCGCTCGTGGCGGGCGGCGACCTCAATTGCAGATTCTCGAGCGATCCGATAAAAAAACTGACCTCAAACGGTCTTATCTCGGCATGGGGGCTTGCCGCACGCAAGAACGACAGCGGCGGTCACCACGCATACCCGACATACAACGAACAGTACGGACTGTTCACCGAGTGGGGAACGCCCAACGACGGCTACACCGCAAGGTCTATTGACCATGCGTTCGTAAAGGGAAATGCCAAGGTCACGCTTTTCCACACTCTCACCGACCGCTACGCACTTATCGCATCCGACCACTGCCCGCTCATCATAGACATTTCAAGATAACGGGCAAAAAATCGCCGGCAGCAGCATGATCCGGAGGAAAAAGCAATGACAGAAGAGTACATATACAATACGGCGCTTGCTCAATCCGCCGTCGATCTCGGCTGCAGCCCCGACGACTTTATTAAGAACGAAAACACCGTCGTGCCGTCACGGCGGCACTACGGCGCGCGTAAATACCTTTCCCTGCCCTTTGTGTGCAATCTCGTAACATACGGTGCGGGCGTCGTCGCCTCGGTCACGCCGGAGCTTGAGAACGTGATACGCAGCTACACGGACCGTTTTCACGGCTACCGCTGCTTTGAGACGCCCGTCGTCAACGTACTTGCAGACGCGGTAAGACCGATGGGCTACGGCGTATGCTTTATGGCTGAATATTGGCTCCCCGATCCCGCAAAGCTGCGTGCTGCCGAATGCGGTTTTAAAATAAGGCTGATGACGCCGCCCGATCTCGACGGACTTTACCTGCCCGAATGGTCGGACGCGCTTTGCCATGAGCGCCGTGAGCTCGACGTGCTTGCCTTCGGCGCGTATGACGGCGATAAGCTCGTGGGGCTTGCCGGATGCTCTGCCGACTGCGACACGATGTGGCAGATCGGCATAAACGTGTTGCCGGAATACCGGCGCCGCGGCATTGCCTCGGCGCTGACGTCAAGGCTCGCCATCGAGACCGTCGCACGCGGGAAGGTCCCCTTCTACTGCTGCGCGTGGTCGAATATCGCGTCGGCACGAAACGCCGCAAGGAGCGGATTCCGCCCCGCATGGGTCGAACTCACGCTGAAAGAGCGCGCCTTCATCGACAAAATGAATTCCGGGAGCTGAAACCGAGATATTTTTTCGTTTTTTTCAAAAAAGCTATTGACAAAACCGACACGTTGTGATATTATATATGAGCGCTGTTGAGAGCATAAGCCCTCAACGTACAGCGTATGCGTCGTTAGCTCAGCTGGATAGAGTGTTTGGCTACGAACCAAAAGGTCGGGGGTTCGAGTCCCTTACGACGCGCCAACAAAAAAGCAACCCTTCGGGGTTGCTTTTTTGTTGCTGTGTCACATTGCATAACTCGAACCCCTTCAAGACTGCCGCAAGGCAGGCTTGATATGCTTTGCGTAAGGTGAACGATAAAATTCGCTTTCATTCGACCGCAAAGCGGGGTTCAGTGGCCCTTACGACGCGCCATAACCAAAGGGCAGCCTTGCGGCTGCCCTTTGGTTATAATGTGACTTTAATGGCTCGAACCCCATCAAGACCGCATAGCGGGCTTGATTTGGTTTGCGCACGCAGGAACAAAAAATACGTTACGCGGCTTTAATGCTTGCCGCTTTACCTGTGCAGTCTCTCGGCGTCCCATTTGCGGAGGATGCGGCGTCTGCCTCCGAATTCCGCCCACGTGCTCAGACCGAACATGATCGAAAAATCAAGCAGAAACAGCAGTGTATATATCGGATACTGAGCCGCGAGCACACCGTAGGTATAGATAAGCATTACGGCAAGCGCGGCGGCAGTGGCAATGAGATTGCGCTTTATGTTTTTGCGCGTTTTCATAAAATCGCGCAGCGTCTCCGCCGTCGGCTCCTTATCTGCGGTGAATTCAAGAAATTCACGCTTTTCTTCACCGTCGCCCTCGATACGGCGGAAGGCGATAATTCCGAGAGCGACGCCGCATATCGCTGCTGAAATAATATAGCCGACAAAGGTGTTGACAACGCTGCCGTTTATACCGGGATCCGCCACCGCGTTGACGATCGTGACCATGAGACTGTTGATGAAAAATGTCTTGAAGATCATAATTATGATCAGTATTGCAAGCATACGCAGAAAATCGTGTCGTTTTGTGCCTTCTTTTTTCATAATGGTCGCTCCTTAATGTCTGTATTCACAACCGTGCAACAAGTTTGTGCTTTTTGTTTAATGCTTTAATATAATATCATACAACAACATGGTTGTCAACAGTATTATTGCTATGATAAATGCGATTTTGACGATTTTCCCTGAAACATGAAAAGGCTGACGCAAAAAATGTCAGCCTTACATGATCGTCAGCGTGCAGCGGCACGTCCGAAAAAGAAACACCTTACCCCTCAAGAGTCGCGGCGGCAAATCCGTGCCAGTTTTCCGACTGCCTTTTCAGCCCTTCAACGCCGTCGCGCTCCCAGCATTCCGCAAGATACATCATGCCGCACATACACGCGAATTTTTCATAATAACTGCCGCATACGGCATCGAGCAGATATTTATTCTGTTTTTCCGCGTCCGTTTCGGCCAGTGCCGCGCGCATTCTGACCTTTCCCGAGGAATATGCCCTCTCGAGACGCTCATCGTGCCAGTTGACCTCGGTGATCTCCGTTGATCCGTATGACAGCAGGTGAGCAAAGCCCTCGTGAAAAGTGTTCGCGTCCATACGTTCGGCATAGCTGCCGTTTTGCAGCGCGTCATCGATACGGCGTGGGAACTGCCGATAAGCAGATGTGTGATCTCATGTGTCAGCAGATTGCGGATGACGGACGCAATGTCGATGCCGGAATATTTATTCCAGAGCAGAAGGTCGAATATGATATGCACCCGTCCTTCCTCATCGTATTCCGTAACCGCCTCATAAGGATCCGGCATTCCGACGATAAGATCTATATGCGGCTCGGCGCTCTGCCACCCGGGAAAAAGCGCGTCCCATATCGGTCGGTTCAAAGGCTCAAATGTGTCGATGGCACGGCTCATACCGTCCCTCAGTATGCGCACCGCTTCACGTGATGCATCGTCCTCAGGCGGCTGAGTGAAAATATTTCTTCCAAGATCCCGCGCGACGGACGAAGCGCGGAAATACCACTCATCGGAAAACCGTCCCATATCCTCGCCCGCAATATATGCATCTGCCGTTCTGCTGTCTGTTACTATCTTCATGTTTTGTTTCTCCGGCTTTTCATTCACAGTGTCACAGGTCTTTTTCCGACCTTGCGCTCCCCTTTTCGGCATATATCTTGGCAAGGCCGCCGACAGATGTCTCGCGGTAGCCCTGATTCATGTCCTTGCCGGTCTGATACATGACCTCAACGATCTCGTCAAACGAGACCTTGTGCTTGCTTTCGAGCGATTTTGCAAGCATTACGGCATTGAACGCCTTGATGCTCGCCATTGCGTTGCGTTCGATGCACGGTATCTGCACCAGTCCCAGCACCGGGTCGCAGGTGAGCCCGAGGTTGTGCTCAAGCGCTATCTCGGCGGAGCATTCGATGTCGGCGCTGCTCAGCTCGTATATCTGAGCCAGTGCCGCCGCAGCCATCGAGCAGGCAACGCCCACCTCAGCCTGACAGCCGCACTCCGCGCCGCTTATCGACGCATTCTGCTTCACCACATTGCCTACAACACCCGCCACGGCAAGTGCATCGACTATCTCGCGCTCGCTCACGCCGCAGTCGCGGTGCATATAGTAAAGCACCGCGGGGACTATCCCCGCCGAGCCGCAGGTGGGAGCGGTAACGACCGTTCCGTTTGCGGCGTTCTCCTCGGCAACGGCAAGTGCATACGCCGAGACCTTGCGGTTTTCGTGTATGAGCGACAGCTCGAACTTTGCATTCTCACCGTAAAGCACCCGCGCCTTGCGCTCGAGATTGAGCCCGCCGCCAAGCACGCCGGATGCCTCGAGCCCGCGCTCGACGCTTTCCTTCATTACCTGCCAGACCGTCTCAAGATACGGATAAATATCCGGCTCGTAGTACCGCACGTATTCTGGGAGCGTCATTCCCCGCCCGTCGGCAAATGCGCGCACCTCGGCAAAATCGCGCTGAGGGTATACCTCGCGTGAATCGGCAAGCTCGTGCCCGTCGATAAGAACGCTGCCGCCGCCGACAGACACCGCGTCAAAAAGAAATTCGGGCGTGCCTTCAGCCGAAAGCGAATATATCTTCATATAATTCGGATGCGGAATGTCCGTCGCCGTGCTGTTGAATACGATATCGGTATCAGCCCCCAGCACCTCGCGCAGCACGCGGTCAGTGCCGTGCCCCCTGCCGGTGAGCGCCAGCGAACCGAAAAGCTCGACGCGGTACCGCCGCTGCCCGAAACGCGCAAGCGCGTTCCGGGCAATTATTTCGGGACCTATGGTATGCGAGCTTGACGGCCCCCTGCCTGTTTTGTATAATTCGCGGAGGGATTTCATTCGGCGTCTACCGTGCCGTCCTCATGGATGGTGATCTTCATGCCGTCCTTGACATACTCAAGGAATTCATCGCCGAGGCAGTCGATGACGGGGAGCGGATGACCGCCCAGCCACACGTCGGAGAGCACCGCGCCCGCAGCCGCAAGCGAGTCGATAGGCTCGGAGAAAAGCATGCACGCGGGCTGTCTGCCCATCGAGCAGGCGCAGTAGAGGACAAGTCCGCCGGTCGTAGAACCGATGGTGCGCGGCAGGCAGAGCGCCTTGCCGAGCATTTTTTTACCGTAAAGATCGGGGTTGTTCTGGTCGCCGCAGGTGGCGCTCTTGTCGCCGAACTGAAGCGCCTTCTGGAATGATGCGAGCGTGTTGAGTCCGCCGTGCGAGACAAGCGCCTCGGCGGTAAGGCTGCCGGCGGCAACCACTCTGCCTTTGAATGTTTTCATCTTACTTGTTACCTCCGGTTATTTCGGTAAGTATCTCGTCGTCGGTATAATAGCGCGCGCTCGTGTATGTGCGCAGCTTGTTGCTCGATGTTATCACCGGCATTTTGGTGCTGAGCGGGTTGTTCATGTACATGAGCGGGCATATGTAGCTCGTTATGACGCCGGTCTTTTTCAGTCTTTCGGCATACGGAGTCGCCTCAAATGCCTTCAGCACGCCGGGCGCGGCGGTAAATACGGTGGGAATGACCACTTTTTCGTTGCCTGCCGCCTTCAAAGCGCCCTCGACCTTTTCCGTCCACGAAATGAGCTGATTCAGACTCATGTGCGGGCAGCCCATAAAGCAGAGCTTCGGCTTGGCGTTTTTGTTCTTCCAAATGACGGGGTAACTGTCGTAGACACGCTGAAGCTCCGTGTCGTCGATGACGTAGACCTTGGCGTCCTCCTTTATCAGGCTCTCGCCGTACTTCACGGCTTCGGGCGTGATGTTTTCGACATGGTAAAGACCGACCGCACCGTTTGACGCCGTTGCCGCGCCGAAATCCTTGAGGTATGTCTTTGCATCGTCGTCAAGCTTGCCGCCGAGCCAGCGGTCGAGCCCGCGGATGTAAGGCACATCCTCCATGACCTTCATACCGACGGCAGAGCCGAGGAGCTGCGCCTCCGGTTTTTTCGTCGTTTTTATTTCGACGATCCAGCTTGCGCGCCTGCCCTCATCCTTGAGAAAACCGAATGACGGAACATATCCGACTATCGAGCCCATGAGGTCGATAATACCGGAGTTGCGGTTGCAGCGTGCGCCGAGCACCGAGTTTGCGTACACGACGGCGGAGGATTCCGACCACGAGAGCACGTCTCCCATCGCGGGCGTGTTGCCGACCTCATCCATGTAGCAGGTGCAGGTGAACGCATCGTCGCTCATAAGACCGAGCTTTTTGAGCTGACCCTCGTAGAAATCCTGCTTTGTGTACATAAATTTGTTGAACACGAAGTTCTGAAGAAAGCTTGACGGCACCCGGGGATCGAGCGGGCGGGGGTCTGCGGAGAATTTCTGAGCCGAGACTGCACCCGCGTCGATGAGCTGATCCATCAGCGCATAGACGGGAGCGAGCGCCTTGAGTCCGAACGATGTGACAAGGTGATTGTATTTGCTTGTCACGGGGACCATCTCGTCTGCGCCGAACAGCTCGCCGTAGCGCACAAGCGTCTCCATGACCTTTGCCATAGTCTCACCGCGGCTGCCGCCGAGGATATCCTTCTGCTCATCGGTGAGTTTCATTTTGTAGTCCATGATCTGTTCCTCCTTATATCTTCATCGCCGCTTCGTATGCTTCCCATACGACCGAGCGGAGGTTGCCGACGGCACGGCAGTCGCCTATGAGCTGAACGCCGCTGCGCTTTTCGGTGAGCGGAGCGGGGATATAGCCCGCACAACTGATAACTGAATCGCACGCGAGCTCAAATTCCTTGCCGTCCTTGCCGGCGCATACGATGGCACCGTCCTTTACCTCTCTGAGCGCGGTCTCAAGGTACACGGGCACGCCGTTCAGCGCGAACCACTCGCGCAGGAAAGAGGAGTTTGCAAGGCAAACGCCCTTCTGCGCCACAAGATCGTCTTTCATTTCAACGATAAGCGGCTTTTTGCCGTGAAGAGCAAGCTCGTATGCGATCTCGCAGCCGGTGAGCCCGCCGCCGATGACGGCGACTGTCTCGCCGACCTGTTTTTTGCCGAGCAGGAACTCGCACGCCTCTACCATCTTTTCGTTGCCGGGGACGCGGCGCAGCACACGCGGCACGGCGCCGGTGGCGATTATCACGGGCTCGCCGCCGAACACGGTGATGTCCTTCACCTCGTCGCCGAGGCGGACGTCGATCTCCATCGCCCTCATCTGACCGCGGTACCACTCAAGCAGGTCGCGCAGCTTGCCCTTGTAGGACTCGGCGCTGGCTGCGATGAACGCGCCGCCGAGCTCCTGTGCCTTTTCGTGTATCACCGGCTTGTGACCGCGCAGCTTGAGCACGCGCGCGGCTTCCATACCGCCGATGCCGCCACCGATGATGTGCACGGTCTTGGGCGAATTTGTTTTTTCAATATGGTGCTTGCCCCACTGCATCATTTCGGCGTTGACGGCGCAGCGCGCAAGGTGCAGACTGTCGGAAAGATCCTGATCGTTCGGCACGCCCTTGTAGTGGCACATATTGAAGCAGCCGTTGTGGCAGAGAATGCAGGGCCGGATATCGTCGCGGCGGTCCATCATTAGCTTTGTCACCCACTCGGGGTCGGCAAGGAACTGACGGGCAAAGCCCGCGCCGTCGAGCTTGCCCTCGGATATCGCCTCTGCGGCGACCGTCGGGTCAAGTCTGCCCGCGCAGATAACGGGAACGTCAACGAATTCCTTTATATGCTCAACGTCGGCAAGATTGCAGTTTTCGGGCATATAGATAGGCGGATGCGCCCAGTACCATGCATCGTATGTACCGTTGTCGCAGTTGAGGCAGTCATAGCCCGCATCCTGAAGATACTTTGCGGCGCGCTCGGATTCCTCCATGTCACGCCCCACCTCGGTGTAATCCTCGCCCGGGAGAGCGCCCTGACGGAAGCCCTTGGTCTTGGATATGACGCTGTATCTGAGAGATACCGGGAAATCGTCGCCGCAGGCGGCTTTTATCGCCTTTACGATCTCGACCGGGAAGCGGTATCTGTTTTCAAACGATCCGCCGTATTCGTCGGTACGCTTGTTGACGTATTTCAGCGTGAACTGATCGAGCAGATAGCCCTCGTGCACCGCATGAACCTCAACGCCGTCAACGCCCGCGTCCTTCAGCATTTTTGCGCATTTTGCGAACGCTTCAACGAACTCGCGGATCTCGTCAACGGTCATGGCGCGCGACGGCACCTTGTCTGACCAGCGGTTGGGCGAGGGGCTGGCGGTCGCCGTGATCTTGTCAAGATCCATAAACGGCTTGCTGACCGCGCGCAGGAACTTGTTCGTATAGAGCTTCTCCATCATTTCGCTGACGGTGAAGGAACGACCGAATCCCGCGGTGAGCTGGACAAAGAGCTTTGCGCCTGTCTTATGGAACTCGGGCATCCACTTTGCCAGCTCTTCATACATCTTTTTGTTTTTGTAGAGCCACTGACCGAACATCGGGTTGTAGACCGGCTGACATCCCGGCATGACAAGACCCGCATTGTTTTTTGCAACTTCCATGATAAAGCGCGCGCCGTCCTTGTCGAAATGGTTCTTTTCCATCCAGCCGAAAAGATCGGTGCCGCCCATGCTCGTCAGCACTATGCGGTTTTTGATCTCACAGTTGCCGATCTTCCACGGCGTAAATAAGGGATTAAGCTTTTCGTCCATCTTTTCATCCTCCCGGAACCGGCTGACCGCTCTGGCCCGCCTTTATAGCTTGTGTTAATATTATAACACACAAAAACACCGAAAACAATAAGTAAACCCGGTACGGCGAAAAAAATAAGAAAGCAGCGGTGTTGAAAAACCGAAAAGTTTTTCAACACCGCTGCCGATGCCTGTACCGCCGCCGACATTCCGGCTCAGCGGATCACAAATGAACGCGGAAACAGCATCCCGAACCGCAAGGTTACATGACCGTCGCTCATATATCTTCCTTTACGGTGAACACGTCGGAGGCGGCATCGATCTTTTCTTTGCAGCCGACGACGGCGCAGCGCCCGTCTTCTGCGACAGCGCCGATGAGAGAGGCAAATCTCCCGATATCCTCGGGCGTCGTCTCCATCACGCGGCGTTTGGCGTCGCGGCGCATATCATCGGTGATGCCCTCGAAATAATTCGACTGTGCTGCCGCTCCCAGCTCGCGCGGCGTGAGCGGACGCTCATATCCCGCTGCCGTCGAAATGATGTATTTCGTGATATCGGGGTTCTTTGCGGCAAAATCGCGGAGATATCCGACAGTCCCGTCATATACGCCGACCGTTTTGCCCACGCTCGGGTCACGGTATGAGGAGAACACGGCATCGCCGCTGCGGGACACGCCGAAGGACACGCCGTAGGCACCGCCGCGGACGCGCACCTCGTTCCAGAGCCAGTCAAAGCGGAGTATCCTCGAAAGCACGCCCATCTTCGGGTCATACGGGATGCCCGCCTTTATGCAGTTGAAGCCCTTGGCGACGTAGTTCACCGCCGACGGTATGACGAACGCCTCGTTGCCGCGGTATGCGGGCTCAAGGGTATAGTGCTTGCCGGAGCCGGTGCCGGTGCCGAATTCCGGCGCGGCGGCAATAAAGCTCTCTGCGGCGGAGGCACCGCCGGTGATGCCGACCGTGAGGTTTTCAAGCGTCATTTCGCGTGCGACAGCCGTGAGCTTTTCCTTTATCGCATCGAAATCCCGGTCTATGCTCTCGCATATGCCGCTAAGGAAGCGGTAATACGAAATGCCTCCCATGACCTCGTCATATGCGCCGCCGACAGAACCGTATGAGCGCACGCGCGTTGCCGCATACGAATTGCCCTGCCGCGCGATAGCCGCCTGCATCATATTTTTGCTTTGCAGAACGAGCTTTGCGATCTCTTCTTTTTCGAACACCGACGACGAGATCATCTCGCCCACGAGCCCGAGCGCCTCGGGCAGCCCCGACTCAAGTATGCTTGCTCTCACACCGATGACGGGTATCACACGATCGATATCGTCGGCGCGGGTGAATTCGCCCGCAGACGTCGAGAAGCTGCCGAGCTTTGACTTTACAGCGATGTCAAGCTCCGCCGCGGTGTGCTTTTCGGTGGCGATATCGCCGAGCAGCTCGGCATAGAGCGATGCATAGGGGATAAGCTCGGGCGAAAGCCCGGAGATATCGAAATAATAGTTGACGTATGCGATCTTTTTGGTGTTTGCCTCTGTCACGAGCATAGGTCTGCCGCGGTACTCGCCGACCGTGCAGGGCAGCGCCGTCACGCCGTCGCCGACATCTGAAAGAGCTAGCTGCGGCAGCGTTGCGACTGCCTCGGGCGTATCGGCTGCCTTTTGGAATTCGACGAGCCTGCGGTTCTTTTCGACAAGAGCCGCAATATCGGCGTCGGTGAGCGTCGCGCGGAACGCCGCGATGCGGTCGGCTTCCGCCTTTGCTTCCCTCTCCGCAAGCGTTCTCGAAGGAACAAGCACGACCGCCGTCCTGTGGCTGTTTTCAAGTATGCATTTTCTGATTAGATCCTCGAAATATCCGGAATCGACCCCCGCCTTGATGTTCGCGAGCGCTTCTTCGTATTCAAGATATATCTCGGGATCGCCGCCGTAGAGCCAGCTTGAAAGAAGGTCGAGATTATAAAGCAGACCCGCGGGCATTCCGCCGCGCTTGCCCTCGCGCAGCGCAAATTCCGCCTGATTTATCTCGGCGCGCAGTGCCTCTCGGTCAACTCCGTCCTTGGCGATCCGCTCAAGCTCCGAAAACAGAAGCTCAAGGAATGCATCCTTTTTGTCGGCGTCGGTCTTGCGCAGCTCAAACATGACATAGGGCTGAGCAACTCCGTCATAGACATAAGCGCTCATGTCGCTTGCCATTCCGCTCTCAAGCACGGCTTTTTTGAGCGGCGAATCGTTTGTTGAGGTGAGCACCGAGATGAGGATATCGAGAGCCAGCAGCTTTTCGCGCTCCGACCAGTCGCCCACGACGCAGGAATACGAAATATAGCTGTTTTTCTCCTCGCTGTCGCTCTCGGATATCGGGTATTCGCCGCGCACATCCATCGCCGAAACCGGCTTCTGCATGGGAATATCGAATTTTCGCCCGGTGCGTTCGTATTTTGAGAGATATTCGCGGTCTATGTATTCAAGACGCTCCGCGACATCCATATTTCCGTAAAGGAACATAAGGGAATTTTCGGGATGATAATATTTGCGGTACGACGCGATGAACTGCTCATAGCTGAGATCCGGTATGTGCGCGGGGTCGCCACCCGATGAAAAACGGTAGAAGGTGTCGGGGTAAAGCGCCGCCTGTATGCTGCCGGACATACGTCTGTCAACAGACGAATACGCGCCCTTCATTTCATTGAACACGACGCCGCGATAGGTCATGGGCGCATCGGGAGCTTCGATCTCATAATGCCACCCCTCCTGCATGAATATCTCCTCGCGCTCAAGCACCTTAGGCGCAAAAACCGCGTCAAGATAAACGCCCATAAGGTTGGCAAAGTCGCGGTCGTTGCAGCTTGCAACGGGGTAGCCCGTCTTGTCGGGAAAGGTGAAGGCATTGAGAAAGGTCGCCATCGAGCCCTTGAGCAGATCGACGAACGGTTCCTTTACAGGGTAACGGTCAGAGCCGCAGAGCACCGAATGCTCAAGGATATGGAACACGCCCGTGCTGTCCTCCGGCATGGTCCTGAACATAACCGAAAAGACCTTGTTGTCGTCGTCGCAGCCGAGATATATCAGTTTTGCGCCCGATCTTATATGTTCAAGCTCATAAAGCTCGGCGCCGACCTCGTTCACATAGGTCATGCGTCGGACGATGAAGCCTCCGTAAGTATTGCCGACAGTAAGTCTTGCCATTTTAAATTCCTCCGTATATCTGCATTCCGGCAGTCCGGTGTTTTACATATATCATATATTATTATAATGCACGACGCACGCTTTGTCAACCGTCCGCCGCGGTGTGAGGGGCGCAGCAAAACGGAGCGCTCAGCTTGCCAATTTTACTTGACAAAACCGTGTTTTTCCACTATAATGTATGCAACGAAAAGTTACGGGAGACACTGATATGACCATAAAACATCAAAAACGTCTTAGTCTTATATCGCTCATACTCGCGCTCATAATGCTTGCGGGGCTTTACGGCTGCCGCGGCAGCGGGGACGGCACCGCGACCTCGACCGCCCCCGCGACCGAGCCGGCGCCGACAACGTTTTCGCTGAGCGAAAAATACACGCTGATATACCCCGACAGCACGTCTGCGGGCGAAAAGGACGCGGTAAAGCTGCTGCAGGAAGGCATAAAGAGCGCCGTAGGTGCGGATATCCGGGTAAACACCTACTTTGTGCGGCGCGGAGAGCCTGTCGTGCCGGGCGAATTTGAAATACTCGTCGGCGACACGAACCGCAGCCGGTCACGCGAGGCGGCGGATACTCTTCCCTGCCTTGACTGGATGTACAGCATAGACTCGCCGAACGTGATAACGATATGCGGCGGCAGCCCCGAGGCAACGCTCGAAGCGGCGCGCGCATTTCTCTCCGATATGTTCGGATACGAAGCGAACGGGTCTGCGTGCACGGCAAAGGAGCTGACCGTCGGAGACGGACGTACCTTCCGCGGCGAATATCCGCAGACATCGCTGACGCTCGGCGGCGTACCGATAGAAGAATACACCGTCGTGGTTAGCCGTGACTCGACAGCCACCGCATACGCCGCCGGTTCGCTTTGCCGCAGTATCGAAAAGCTCACCGGCAGAAAGATGAGGCGCAGCGAGCCCTCCGGATTCGACGGCGGGCGTGCGATCTATGTCGGTATGTCGGGCAGCGACGGCAAACATTTTGCCGACCTCCCCGCCGGTGCGGGCTATATCGTCCGCGAATCCGGCAACGATATCGCGATCGACTTCAGAAGCACAGGCTCCGCTGCCGCCAACGCCGCCATAGCCAATTTTGAAAAAGCGTATATCCCCGACGGCGCACCTGCCTCGGCCGACATGGCTCTCGGCAAAAATGCGGTGCGCGGCGTCTGCGTCACAGGCTCGAACGGGCTGATCCTGACAGAGGGATCGTCATCATCTCTTGCCCCCGGCGTTGAGTACATCGAACGTTTGTACACCGACAACGAGGGCAACCCCGTGCGCGCCTACATAGTTTCGGTCGAAAAAGGCTCGGCTTATCTTTACACGGGAACGACCGATGACGGCAGCGTGCTCGAGGGCAAAATCTCGACCGTCGCCGACCAGATGACAGCTGCGAAAAACAACGGCAAAAATGTCGTCGCGGGCTTTAACGCCGACTTTTTCGCCATGACAGGCTCATATCTGCCGCAAGGACTCTGCGTGAAGAACGGCAGCCTGCTTCACGCGAACTCTGAGCGGTGGTGGTTCGGCGTGCTGAACGACGTCACACCCGTTGACGGCTGGGGCACATCCGAATACAACCGCTACAAGGGCAGATTTGCCAACGCCGTCGGCGGCTCGGACGCGCTTATGAAAAAAGGCTCTCCGGCACAGATAGCAAGCAACGATTTCGCCTCGACACGCCACCCGCGCACCGCCGTCGGCTTTGACTCGGCGACGGGAAAGGTGTTCATCGTCGCCGTTGACGGCAGACAGCCCGGTTTTTCGACCGGCGCATCGCTCTCTGACCTCACCGAGATATTCTTCTCCCTCGGCTGCACCGATGCCGTCAACCTTGACGGCGGCGGCTCGACAACGGCTGTCGTGCGCGATGCCTCCGGCGGTTTTGCGCTGAAAAACAAACCGTCGGACGGAAGCATGCGCCGCGTGTCCACCACTCTGCTCGTCTGCCTGCCGGATAAAGCAAACTGAAAACGAAATAATATATAAGATCGGGACTGCCGCGCAATGCGCGGCAGTCCCGCAATATTTTGGTTATGTATTACGTCGCGGCTCTGCGATCATTTCACCGCATCTTTTTCTATCCATGCGAGAAGCTCGTCAAGGTGCGAAAACTTGGGGAAGCCCGCCGCGCTCACCTTCGGGCGCTGCGCGTTCGTCATCACAAGTCCCGTAGCATAGTCAAGCTGACGCGGTTCATACTCCTCGTTTTCGCGCTGGCGCGTCCAACCGGTGTAGAACCATGATGCCTCGCGCGCGTCGCGCCGCCACGGGCGCGTCTCCCAGTAATACGCACGGAAGGGGTCGCGGTTGCGGTTCATACGCTCAAGCAGCTCATCGTGCATTTCATCGCGCACGGCGGCGTATTCGGGGTCGCCTATCAGGTTTTTGCACTCATACGGGTCTTTTTCGGTGTCGTAAAGCTCATCGTCTGACAAAAGATTCAGCACGAGCTTCATTTTTCCCTTAACGAGACAGCGCATGAGCTGAAGTCCCCCGTAATTGTCGTGATCGACCTCAAATCTGCCGAATTCGATGAGGAAGGAATCGTCGGCGGGCGCGTTTTTGTCAAATGCGGTGCGAAGGATGCTTCCGCCCTCAAACTGCTTCGGGATCGG
>CAJLZE010000048.1 GCA_905210995.1 uncultured Anaerotruncus sp. | reverse complement strand
CAGCTCCCGCCGAGGAGCCTGCCGTCGAAGAGGCAGCCCCCGTCGCCGAGACCGCAGCAGACGCCGAGTAAGCGGACATGCCGGGTAACGTGCCGCAAGGCACCGTGCCCTACGGCATCGGATCAGATACTGAAGGAGAATGAATCGTGGCAAACCTCAACCTTAACAAAGTTGTTCTGTGCGGAAGGCTTACGGGAGATCCCGAGCTGAAACAGACTCAGAGCGGTATATCCGTCGTGTCGTTCACACTCGCGGTCAACCGCCGCTATCAGTCGCATTCGGCAGACGGTCAGGCGCAGCAGCAGGCTGATTTCATTTCCTGCGTCGCCTGGAGGCAAACTGCCGAGTTCATATCCCGCTATTTCAAAAAAGGCTCTTCCCTCTGCATCACCGGTTCGATACAGACAAGAAACTGGCAGGATCAGCAGGGACAAAAGCGCTATTCCACCGAGGTCGTTGTTGACGAGGCGATGTTCGTTGACTCGCGCAGCGAAAGCCAGCAGCGTTCCGCCGCGGCGCCCGCTGCAGGTCAGCAGTATGCGCCCGAGGCTTATGCAACGCCCGGTGCAGCCGAAAACTTCGACGTTATCAAGGGCGACGACGATCTGCCCTTCTGATCGGATCGTTATATGAGGTCGGTGTGATGACGGAGCACACCTCGGCTCCGAATTCCGGATTCACGCCACGCCCGCAGTGCGGGCAATTATGAAAGGTATGGTTAATATTATGGATAAACAGGTCGAAAAGGAGCGCCCCGTTCGCGCTGCCCGTCCGCAGAACCCCAACCGCAGAAGAAGAAAAGTTTGCGCATTCTGCGAGGATAAGATCGATTATATCGATTACAAGGAAGCAAGCCGCCTCCGCAAGTACATCAGCAGCGAGCGTGGAAAGATCCTTCCCCGCCGCGTTTCCGGCACTTGCGCAAAGCATCAGCGCGAGCTCCAGAAGGCTATCAAGCGTGCACGCGAAATGGCTCTTCTGCCCTATATCGACGGTTGAGTTCACCAAGAATACCGGCTGCCCCGCATGAGGCAGCCGGTATTTTGTTTCTCCGCATCAGAGCTTCTTCTCAAGCATCACGAGCCTCACGCCCTCAATGCCGTTGAAAACGCAGGGCAGAACGGCTACTTCTTTATATCCGAGCTTGCCGTAAAAGCTGCGCGCGTTAAGATTAAGCACATTCGTGTCAAGGCGCAGGGATATGCATCCGTTCTCCTTTGCGTAATTTTCATAAAACTCAACAAATGCTCTGCCGAGCCCGCATCCCTTGACGTACGGGTCTATCACAAGGGTGTGCAGCACCATCACCTTGTCGTCGGGTGCCGGGACCTCCCACGGCGTGTCGGCATAGACATTCACCTGCGTGCGGTTTATTATCGCCGCACCGACCACCTTGCCGTCCGACTCCTCTGCAAACAGGTCTCCGCGCCCGAGCGCCGCAGCTGCCGTGCCTTTTATCGGGTAAACACCGCGCACCCAGCCCGTATAAGTCCTGCCGCACTCGCTCTCGGTATGTATCGCTTCGTATATCTCACCGATGCGGTCAATGTCAGCCGCAGTGGCTTTTCTGAATTCAATGCTCACTTTTGTCCTCCGGGGTAATTTATGATTTTATAATTTTACCGCAGAATTGTGAATCGGAAACGCATTCCGAAAAAACACAGCGGAAATTTTTTGCACACGTCGAGTGCTTTTCCCCACTTGATTATTTTCACGTTTGGTATTATAATATAAACACACGGCCGCACGATCGTGAAAAGCTGAGGGGCTTATGATATGAACATTACGATTGCGGGCTGCGGCAAGATCGGCAGCACCATAACCGAAAGCCTCGTTTCGGAGGGGCACAGCGTTGCGATAGTGGACAACGACCCGGCGGTCGTTTCCGAGATGACAAACATCTGCGACGTGATGGGCGTTTGCGGCAACGGCGCCGACTGCGAAACACTTGAGGCGGGCGGCGTTTCGTCGGCTGATTTGTTTGTGGCGGTAACGGGATCGGACGAATTCAATATGCTGAGCTGCTTTATGGCAAAAAAAATGGGCGCACAGCACACGATAGCCCGCATACGCAACCCCGAATACAACGAGCACAGCCTCGGGTTCATGCGTCAGGCACTTGATATTTCAATGCCGATCAACCCCGAGCTGCTCACGGCGCACGAGATATACAATCTGCTCAAATTCCCGTCCGCCGTTAAGATAGAGACGTTTTCGCAGCGCGATTTTGAAATGATCGAAATAAAGCTTGCCGACGATTCGCCGCTCGACGGCTTATCTCTGCGCGAGCTGCGCGAAAAGTACAACGCCAAGGTCCTCGTGTGCGCCGTAAGACGCGGCAGCGAGGTAAGGATCCCCGACGGCCGCTTTGTGCTTCACGCCGGCGACAGGCTGGGGCTGACCGCCGCACCCGCAGAGATACAGAAATTCATGAAAGCGATAGGCGCCCTGCGCCGTCAGGCACGCAGCGTAATGATACTCGGCGGCAGCATGACGGCACATTACCTTGCCAAACGTCTGACGGCGGCGGGTACCGCCGTTAAGATAATCGAGCGTGACCCCGAGATATGCGAACGCCTTGCCGCCGACCTCCCGCGCGCCGTGGTGATATGCGGCGACGGAGCGCGGCAGGAGCTGCTTATCGAAGAAGGGCTGACCTCGCACGATGCATTCGTGTCGCTTACGGGAATGGACGAGGAAAACATACTTATGTCCTTTTTTGCCGCGTCGCAGAATGTTCCCGTAGTCATAGCCAAGCTGAACCGCGACGAAATGATGCCTCTTGCCGGCAGACTGGGACTCGAGTACATCGTATCCCCCAAAAAGATAATTTCGGACGTGCTCGTGCGCTACGCGCGCGCTCTGCAAAACTCCATCGGCAGCAGCGTCGAAACGCTCTACAAGCTGATGGACGGCAAGGTCGAGGCGCTTGAATTCAAGGTCGGCAGCGGGCTGTCGCTGCTCGAGGTGCCTCTCAAGGAGCTGAACCTGAAGCCGGGAATACTTATCGCCGGCATAATACGTGACCGCAAAACGATAATCCCCGCCGGCGACGACAGGATAATGAGCGGAGACCGCGTTATAGTCATTGCCGCCGGTCAGACTCTCGGGAATCTTTCCGACATACTTGACCGCAACGGAGGGCAGCAATGAACCGCAGAATGATCGGAAGGACCGTCGGAAAGATAACGCTGCTTGAGGCTGTCCTGCTTGTGCTGCCGATGCTCGTCTGTGCCATATACCGCGAATGGCTCCAACTGTTTGCTTTTTTTGCCGCAGCCGCTTCCGCTGCGATCATAGGCGTGCTGCTCACGGTGATATCAAAGCCGCGCACGACCGAGATATTCGTCCGCGAGGGCTTTATCACCGTCGCTCTCGCGTGGATCGTGCTCTCGCTCATCGGAGCGCTGCCGTTCTTCATTTCACGCGAGATACCGTCGTATATCGACGCACTTTTTGAAACGGTCAGCGGTTTTACGACGACCGGCGCCTCCGTTGTCACCGATGTTGAGGCAATGAGCCACGGGATACTCTTCTGGCGAAGCTTCACACACTGGATCGGCGGCATGGGCGTACTCGTGCTCATGATGGCGATAATCCCGACCGAATCGGGCAGCTCGATACACGTCATGCGCGCCGAAATGCCCGGTCCCATCGTCGGCAAGCTCGTCCCGCGCATACGCGACACGGCAAAGATCCTTTATTTTATCTACATCGCCATGACGGTGCTGCAAACGATCCTGCTCGTGTGCGGTGGCATGCCGCTCTTCGACTCTCTCCTGCACACCTTCGGCACTGCGGGAACGGGCGGCTTCGGCATAAAATCGGACGGTGTTGCAGGCTACAGCCCGTACTGCCAGTGGGTGATAACCGTTTTCATGCTGCTTTTCGGCGTGAATTTCAACCTTTATTACCTCATTCTCATCCGTCGCTTCCGCACTGCGGCAAAAAGCGGTGAAATGCACGCCTACTTCGGCATTGTGATCGCGGCGACGGCAGCGATAACCGCAAATATCCTCCGTATCTGCTCGGGCTTCGGCGAGGCACTGCGGCTTGCGGCGTTTCAGGTCGCCTCGATAATCACGACCACGGGCTATTCAACGGCTGATTTCAACCTCTGGCCCGGCTTCTCAAAAGCAGTGCTCTTCATTCTTATGTTCATCGGCGGCTGCGCCAGCTCTACCGCCGGCGGACTCAAGGTCACGCGCGTTGTGCTGCTTTTCAAGATGATAAAAAACAATCTGCGCCGTATGCTCCATCCGCGCGCCGTCAGCCGCGTGCGCCACGAGGGAGAGACCGTCGATAATGCCACGCTCTCAGAGGTGAACGCGTATTTCGCGCTTTATATGCTGATACTCGCGGCGGTGTTCCTTCTTCTCAGCCTTGAGCCGTTTGACATTGAAACAAACCTCTCGGCTGCGGTGTCCTGCCTCAACAATGTTGGTCCCGGCTTCGGCACCGTCGGTCCCGCGTCATCATATGCGGCATACTCCGATCCGGCGACGCTCCTCCTGACGATCACGATGCTGATAGGAAGGCTTGAGATATACCCCGTGATATTCATCCTGTCCCCCAAGACATGGACTAAAAGATAAGCTTAAATACAATAGCTGCCGCGCGGTGCACGGCAGCACGCTGTATCTTTTTCCCCATATGCCGCATATAATGCGATTGAGATACACGCAAAAGGGGGAAAAGGCAATGGGAGTTACAAATTCAAACAAGGAAGTGAGCACCGGAGCTATCAGGTGCGGCGGTGAGTTCGGCATACGCATTTCGCTGACGGCGGCACCCGATATCACGTCCGATCCGACCGACATAGTGCTCGTGCTCGACCGCTCGCGCAGCATGGCGGGCAGTCCGCTTGCAAATCTCAAAAGCGGAGCCCGGCGTTTTATAGAGATCATCGACCGTGCGACCGACAGCGCGGAGGACGGCAATATCGGCAACGGCAGCCGTATTGCGATCGTCAGTTTTGCGACCGATGCCACGGCCGATACCGGGCTTATTACATCGGTCGCCGAGCTTGATGCGGCGGTTGACGCGCTGCGCGCCGGCGGCAGGACCAACCACTCGGCCGCTTTCGAGACTGCCGTGGGGCTTTTTGACGGCACATCGTCAAATTCACGCGTGATCGTTATGTTCACCGACGGAGAGACTACCGAGGGTCCGTCTCCGCTGCCGATCACAGACACGGCAAAAGCCGACGGGGTAATAATCTACTGCATAGGGCTTTCGGGCAGCGGAGGGTTCGATGCCGCCGCGCTTGAATCGTGGGCATCGGAGCCCGCATCGTCGTATGTTGCGATCACCCCGGACGATTCCGAGCTTGAAGATCTGTTTGAGGATCTTGCGGCGAACATCACACACCCCGGCGCAACGGATATAGTGATACGCGACACGGTAAAGCCATGCTTCACCGTTCTCGGAGTATCAAGACCGACGGTCGGCACCGCCGAGATCACGGGCGACACGTCGGTGGTGTGGAAGATCGACGCGCTCGGTGTGAATGAAAGCGAAGGGGCGTATCTTGATTTCACCGTCCGTCACACGGGCGCCTGCACGGGCGAGGCAGAGGTGAACGAAAGCATAAGCTACACCGATGCGGAGGGCAACAGCGTATCGTTCCCGTCTCCGACGGTAACGGTCGATTGCGACGTCGTGGAGCGCCCCGAGGCATGCCCCGAGCCGGTGACGCTTACCGTCGGCGGCTGCACCGATACGGTGAAATTAGACGCAGGGACGATAACACTTGAGTCGCTCGGGAGGATCGCGCAGATAGATGTGACATTGCAAAGCGTGTGCCCCGGCAAACGGGTGGCACTTGCGGTGATACTCACCGAGGTCGATGCACGCGGCACCGAGTACCGCCGCGGCATGAAAACGCTGCTCATCCCCGCGCACGCCGGCCCCGGCTGCCGCGACGTGTCGGTAAGGTGCATAAAATTCGTGCTGCCCGAATCTCTTGCCGTTAACGGAGAGGCAGAGGGCTCGATGTGCGGCACACGCGACCTGCGGGCGCGCTTTATCGCGAACTACATCGACAGCGGCTTTGACTGCTGCTGCGATACGGACTGCACACAATAACGACAAAAAAACGGGCTGCCGCAAATGCGGCAGCCCGTTTGAATATTTCTTAACCGGCGTTCTTCAGCGTAAGCTCGCAATACCCGAACACGGTGTACACGACCTTCTGCATAAACGCCTGATTGCGCAGATAGGTCACTATCTGCTCCTTTGTGGCGCCCCACATATACTGCGCGTAATATGCGTAGTAGTTGTTGACGAACTCATCGTACTCTTCCTCGGACAGAACGACGTTCTCTGCCGCGGCAACACCGTGCAGTATGAGTTCGGTCTTTATATAGCTGTTTATCTCCTCATCGATCTTCTCGGCGGTCATGCCGTTTTCGGCAAGATACGTGTCATAATCCTTGCCCGCCTGAGCAGCGGCGGTGATAAAGTCGTTTGTTATGATGGCGTAATAATACTGATACTGCTGTTCGGGGTATTCAAGGACCTCGCAGCGCGCATTAAGCTCGCTCCAAAGATCCTGGCTGACCTCGTTCAGCACGCTGTATCCGGATATTTCGGTAAGATACTGACCGAGATATACCTTATACTCGTCAATGGATTTATATTTTCCGCTGCTGAGCTTTGACACCGACTCTGCGTCATAGTTGAAGCGGCATATGCCGTGAACATTCACTTTGAAGGTGACAGCCTTACCCGCAAGATCGTCATAATAATTCTCGGGGAAGGTCAGGTTCAGCTCAACGTCGCTGCCCGGCTTAACGTCGAACAGTCCGTCGGCAAAGCCTGCGATATATCCGCTGTTTTCCTTGTCAAGATATATCGTTGACTTTTCGCTCGTGCCGCCGTCAAAGGCTTCGCCGTCCATTATGCCGGTGAACGATATCTCAAGATAATCGCCCGCAGCGGTCTTTTCGGCAGTGGTGTCAAGCTCATAAAGCCCCATCGTAGCCATGCGGTCATGCAGTTCTTTTTCTATCTCCTTCTCAGTGGGATCCAGAGGGAGCTGCGAGACCGTAAGCGGAATGTTTTTGTAGTCAAGCTTTATATACTTTGAAAGGTCGAGCGTGTCGTAATCGACCTGATCGGGCACGGCGGCGGTCACCGGCGCTTCTGTCGCCGTGTCACCGGGCTGCGTCGTGTCTGTTCCGAAGATTTTTGAAAGCTGGCAGCCGCTGAGAAGCGTTGCCATAAGGAGCCCTGCCGACACAGCAGCGGCGATCTTTGCCTTTATTTTCATACTGTAAACCTCATCTTTCTTTTTTGCGAAAAACTTTTTCGCAAAAACGGTAAAGAAAAAGCCGCCGGGACCGCGCAGCCGGATAATTATTGCCGTCCACGCCGCCAAGTGGCGACTTTTCTTTGATGTCCTTTTCGGAGACCCGATTACTTCTCGTCAACGGTGAGAACTTTCTTGCCGTCATACATTCCGCAATTCTTGCAGACATGATGATTCAGAACAAGCTCTCCGCAATTCGAGCACTTGACCATCGCGGGAGCTGCGAGCTTCCATGTGCTGGAGCGTCTCTTGTCTCTGCGGGCCTTCGATACTTTTCTTTTCGGTACTGCCATACCTCTACACCTCCCTGATAAATGTCTTGTTTAATTGCTTTCCATTTATTTTTCGTCGCCGTTTTCTTCGTTCTCCAGAAGCTTTTTCAGCTTGTCCCATCTCGGGTCGGTCTCACGCTTGTGACAGCCGCAGACCTCGCCCTTGCGGAGCTTTTTACCGCAGTGCGGGCAAAGACCGGGACAATCCTCAGAGCAAAGCAGACGGTATGGAAATTCAAGATATATCGCTTCTCTCAGCGCCTCGTCAATATCGAGCATACCGCGTTTTATGATGAGATAATCATCCTCATCCTCAAGCTCGGCAAGTTTTTTTTCGCTTGCCGTTCCCTCGGGAACGAGAGTACGCTCAAACGCAACGTGCATCACGCGCTCGATAGGCTCGAGGCAGCGTGCGCATTCGCCGCGGTACGGCACCTCGGCTTCCGACTCAAGACGGATGTACCCGCCGCTGTCGGTCACCTCGCCGCGGATAACGGCAGGAGCTGTGTATTCGATGCCGTCCGGCGCCTCGGTGAGCGAAAAGCTGTAATCGACCGGAACTTCCTTTGTTTCGCCTCTTAAAAGAGCTGAAAGATCGATAAGCATTTTGCCTCCCCAAAACCAATAATACGACGGCACAAAAAGCGACAATACATATTATAATACACACAAGCGATTATGTCAAGTTATTTTTAAAAAAAATACGCCGGCATGTGCAAAATTGAAAAATACGCGTGTGTTTCAAGGCTGCCGCATTATGCGGCAGCCCGTCATCTTGTTATTTATTCCCTGCTTTTTCGGAGAAAACGTATGTCATGCGTCCCATCGGCGCGGCGTCGCCCTCGCGGTAGAACGACCACACGTCAAGTCTTCCGTCCTTCAGCGTAAAGCTGTCAGCCCATTTGAATTCAACATTCACAAGCCCGTGACCGCCGTCAAAGGGGATGCCGAGGAGCGAGCGCGGCACTTCGACCATCATCTTATTCCCCTCGACATTCATGCGGCAGGTACCCGCGCGTGTCGCGCTGCCGTCGGCATGAAGCGCCGAAAGCACGGCGTTCCCGTCCTCGGGCGCTTCAAGGTTCACCGCAAAATCAAACTTTCCCGCCCATTTTTCGGTGTCATTGCGCCCCGATGAGATAAAGAGCGTCATATGCGCGCCGTCGTCGGTAAGCTTTATATCCTTGACCGTGTCAACATAGAAATAAAGATTTTCTTTGTTTCTCGCAGCCTTCATGCCGGAGATATCGTTGAGCCCGGCGGGGCTCTTGTATGAGATATTTCCGAAGCCCATGCAACTGCGTGCAACGGCATCGCCCGTATAGTCGGTATACCGCGCGGTAATGCCCGCTGCGTCCCACTGATCGAAGCTGCCCGCAACGTCAACGGCCTGCATATCGCCCACATTCACGCGGGGCGCCGTTCCCTTGTACCGGCGGATATACTCGGCGAGCTGCACATAATAGTTGTCTCCGAAAAGCCCCGCCATAGGCTCGGCGTCGCGGCTCGTGTTCGGGTCGCAGCAGTCAACAAAGAATACAGGCACCGACGCCGTCGGCTTCTGGCGCTGTGCGACCCACTCGTTCCAGCCGGTGACGAATATCATCTCGGGGTCCTGCTTTATCGCCCATTCCCACTGCTCGGCAAAGTTATAGCCTTGCAGCACCGCGCCCTCGGACCTGTCGTTTGCGCCGTTATGCCATGCGCGGGTGCGGTCGTTTGCGCCGTACCACGCCGTGGCGCTCATCGTGCAGGTGGCGGAATGCTGAGCTATCGACACATTAACGACCTCGCGCCTGCCGCCGAGACCGTACACGGCATCCTTTCCGAGCAGTCTGCCGAATTCCATCCAGGGGAATCCGTCATCCGTGCGCGCCGCATTCGGCCATACGGACGCCTTTATGCGGAAATAAGCCTTTGCCTCCGCCGAAAGTGCGGGGTCGTTCGGATCGCCCACGATCATCGGCTTGCCGTCCCACATATACCAAAGCTAGGAAAGGCGCGGGTATTTTTCGTTCAGCGCCTTGTCGGTGTAGATCTCCTTGTATATGCTCGTCATCGTCTTTCCGCTTGAGGAATTGGTGTAAAACGCCAGCTTAGGCACCTTAACGCCCGCCTCAAGATAGCCGTACCACACGGAAATGAGTTGCTTTACGCGTGCCGAGTAAGTATATGCGTTCGTTGCGTCGAAAACGATGAAATCAACGCCCGCGTCGGTCAGCATCTGAAGATGCTTGCGCATGACCCACATATCTCTCGAGGTGTAGTAGCCGAAAAGCGGCTCGCCCCAGAAATGGTGCGCTCCCACCTTTCCGCCACCCGCCTTGAGCCATGCAGCCTCCGACTTTACCGCCTCCGGGTGCTCGGACGCGATCTTGTAATTGTCATAAGGACCGTCCGTCCCGTGCTCGCCCTGCCAGAGGAAATAAAATATCCCCACCTGACGTTTTTTGCTGCCAGCGGTGTCGTCGGCACGCACCGATCTGTCGCCGAGGTCGAGGCTCAGCTCGCGTCCGAGGTCATCTATGCCGCCGAACGCACCGTTGACCTCAGAATATTCGCCCGTATATCTGTCGGGATTGTCGTAAACAGTCTCTTCAGCCGTAAATCCCACCGTATTTCCTCCGTCGCCGGCGGTACCGCAGCCGCCGCACAGGATCACCGCCGCCATGAGCGCGGCAAGTATCCCGGCGCGGGTGCCGGTCCCCGGGGTCCTTCTTCTGCGTTTCATGTCGGTAGCCGCACCTTTCTTATTTATTATTTTTTCAAACGGAAGCCGTATAGCTTCCCGCTCCGAGTTCGAACACGGCACGACCGTCGGCAAGCCTGCCATTCAGTGCGTCAAGCGGATATTCGAGCCCGTTGAGCGTTATAACTGCATCCACCGCGCCGGGAGCGGGCAGTTCGACACGAGCCGTTGCTCCGTCGGGAACCGTAAAGTTGTAAACATATCTGCCGTTGATGAACGCCCAACCGCTCTCGATCCTGCCTGCGCGCGAATCGTATGATGCGTGAGCCTCTCCGATCCGCTTCTGACCTGCGGGGATCTCGCCTGTCTCTCTCATATCGGGCGTCGGACGGAGAATGAAATGTCCGAAGCCGGGGGCGTTCTCATCGGGCAGGATGCCGCACATTCCCGCAAACATCCATTCGGCGACGGCACCGTACGCGTAATGGTTGAAGGAGTTCATCCCGACGTCGCCGAAGCCCTTGGCGAGCGTGTAGGAATTCCATCTCTCCCATACCGTCGTTGCACCCTGTCTCACCGAATAAAGCCAGCTAGGGTCTGCCGTCTGAAGCAGCAGCGAGTAGCAAAGACCGTCAAGCCCGACCTTTGAGAGCGTCTGATTCAAAATCCCCGTGCCCACAAAGCCGGTCGAAAGCGTGTAACCGTTCGATACCACGGCGTCGCGCAGCCTTCCTATGAATCTTTCGCGCAGCTCGCCGTCAGCAAGGTCGAAGGCAAGCGGGAGCAGATATCCCGTCTGCGTCTTTACGGTCAGCTCGCCGTCAACGACATATCTGTCGTGCCAGTGCTTTACTATACGCTCGCGGAGGAGGCGATAATACTCCGCCTCTTCATCTTTGCCGATAATGCGGCTGAATTTCTCCATCAGCGCCGCGTCATAAGCGTAATAGCAGACCGCGATATATCTCTTGTCGGTCACATCGTAATTGAGCCAATCGCCGTAAGCGGTGTTGGGTCCCTCAAGACCGTACTGCTCGACAAAGTGCATATAATACTGCATCGACTCGTAATGCTCTTCTATTATCGCCTTGTCGCCGTACATGAGCCAGAGACGGTAAGGTACGATAAGTCCCGCATCTCCCCACGCCGCGTTGCCATTGGATTTCGGAAAAACGCGCGGTATGACGTCGCAATATGCACCGAGGAACTCTTTTTCGACTCCGTTCTGAGAATCGCGCGCGTCGCCGAGCCATTTGTGCATAAAGCTTTCGATGTCACCGAGGTAGGATGCTGCGCCGCAGAATATCTGCGTGTCGCCCGTCCAGCCGAGGCGCTCGTCACGCTGAGGGCAGTCGGTGGGGACCGAAAGGTAATTTCCCCTCATGCCCCATTTTATATTGGAGAAGAGCCGATTGACCTCGGGATCGTCGCAGCCGAAATCGCCGGTCTCGGTGATCTCGGAGCCGATGACCTCACCTATAACGCCGAGAACGTCGATATCGCGGTCGGCGCGCAGCTCAAAATAGCGGAAGCCGAAGAAGGAGTGTGTCGGGAAATAAAGCTCTCCCTCGGTCCCCGATGCGATATAAACTATGCGCGCCATAGCGGAGCGGTAGTTCTTTATGTACATACTGCCGCGCGGTCCGTCGTTGCCGCGCTCGGGGTCGCCGCTGTCATTGAGCATTTCAGCAAAGTAGCCGCTCACCTTGGTGCCGCGCTCGGCATCAAGGAATATCACAGGTCTGCCGACCATGTTCTGACCCATGTCAAGTATCAGCGCCTCGCCTGCGCGCAGATGCGTGCGCTCGCAGTTCTTGCCCGTGCTGCGCGACACCACCTTTATCCTGCCGAGAGGCGAGCCGTCCTCCTCTGTGCCGCAGTGAACGACCGCGCTCACCGGGTGACGCGTAAGGCCGTGCTTCGGGCGTATCGCCGGACCCTCAAGCGGCACGATCTTCCCTTCAAAGCCGGTAAATTCCTCGGCAGCCTTCCAGTCATACTCCTCGGGATGCATCGACGGCTCGGGCACGCGCGCGTCATAATACTCGCCGTTCCAGATATCAGCCGTCATAACGGGGCCGCACACCGTGCTCTCCCATTTGCCGTCCGCCGAGGACGCGATAAGCTCTGTATCTCCGTCGTCGTAGGTTATCTCGATCTCACCGGCAAACGCGCAGGGCTTGAAGCCGTAAAATCCGAACGAAATGCGACCCGACCACCATCCGGGCGATACCTCGGCGACAAAAAGGTTCTCCTCTCCGCAGAGCGAGGTGACATCGTATTCATATTCGAATACGCGGCTGCGGTAGTCGGTCCAACCCGGCTTGTATTCGTCAGCCTCGATACCGTCCACATCGACCTTGCCTATGCGTATGCCGTTCATGAACATATCGAATATACCGAGAGCCGTCGCGCGCACGCGCACCGATTCGACGCGGCGCGATGGATCGGGAGAAAACGGACGCTTTACGGTAAGAAGCCCGTCGCCGCGCGGCAGCTCGACCGCGTAGCTGTTGTATTTCATATTCTTCCACGGATTATCGTATTTCGGGAGCTCATACCCCGGGTGCGTTATAAATTTTGCAGATCTCATGATTAAAAAGGCCTTTCTTTGTCGGTTAGTATTTAAATCAACCATAAAAACCGTATTTATTTTAACACACCGGGAAAGAAAAATCAATAGCCGCCGCCAAGACAGTTGCTTTTTTCGGTCGGATGTGCTACAATTAATCAAAAGATGCGGGGAGTGACTCCCCGCCGTGAAGAAAGGAAAATATCATGGCTCTGACGCAGAACGATTATGCCGCGCGTGCCGCCGGCACCGGCATTTACTCGGTCACCGAGATGGATAAGGACTACGCCTCGCGTAAGGTGACGCTAATCCCCGCCAATCCGACGAACGACGTTTATTCGGTCGCAAAAATATACACCGTGACCGCCCTCGGCATATGCCGCGACCGCGGTCTGCTTGACACGGAAGACAAATTTCTTGATATAATGGGCATGGAGCTGCCCTCGGGAGCCGACCCGCGTTGGAAGGACGTTACGCTTCATATGCTTATGAAGCACACCGCCGGTTTTTCGCGCGGGCTGCTCGACATCGACGTTGACAACGCGTCGCTTTATCCGACAAACGACTATCTCTCGATGGTGCTTGCCGAGCCGCTGCCCTACGAGCAGGGAGTGCAGCGGCAGTACACCGATGCTGCGTTCTATCTTCTCTCGCTCGTCGTCGAAAAGGTCAGCGGTACGACCCTTTTCGAATTTCTTCGCCCCGCGCTCATGGACGTGATGCGTTTCGGCGAATACGCATGGTCTGCCTGCCCGCTCGGGCACACGATGGGTGCCACGGGACTTTACATACGCTGCGAGGATATGGTCAAGCTCGGCGTGCTCTACCTTAACGGCGGCGAATGGAAGGGCGAACGCATCGTCTCGGAGGAGTGGTGCCGCGCGGTGCTTGAGCGCGGCTATGAGTTTACGTCCAAGAGTGTTGACGGCTGGTACGGCAAGGGCGGAATGCACGGGCAGATGCTTGCCCTCAACCCCACTCTGGGGCTTGCCGTGGCATGGCAGGGATATTCGCGCTCGGTGTCCTTCGACGCAATGCTCGGCTGATCTGCGGGTATCCGATAACAAGACCCCGCGGAGGGTGTTCGTGCGAACACCCTCCGCGGGGCTTTATTTATATCGGCTTATTTCTTTATGGTGCTTGCACCTTCGACATTGGAGCCGGTCGCGCGGTTCGTAATGCCCGAGCCGACCTTATAGGGCAGCGGGATTATGACGGTATCTCCCTGCCAGCCCGCAACGTACGTCTCTTCATAGTTCGGGTTGGAGGATTTCTCTGTCAGAGCCTTGTTGTAGTTCTTGCTCGTATAGTTGGGATAAGCATGACCGCCCTGAGGCCAAAGCAGAGTCGTGGGAGCCATAAACTTGTAAGCCATGATCGTGCCGGCGTCGTTATGCCATGTCGTGTAACCGTGGTGAGATACCTGAACGATATCGGACTTGAGGTAGTCGCCGAACGCCTTGGCTGTCGCCTGAAGACCGTTACCGGTGGCGTCGCCCGTTATCATGAAGGTAGTGCCCTGAATGGTCGCCTTGATGACAAGAGAGGTGGTGTTGAATGCGTTGCATATCGTGGGACCGAAGCTTTCGATGGTGTAGAGCACCTCAAGCTTTGCGTCGCCGTAGTAGTAATCCTGACCGACGTGTACGGTCCTCACCTTTGCTCCGAGAGCATTTGCGGCGGTGATAACGTTGCTGTATCCTCCGCCCTCGCCGCTTGACCAGTTGTTGGGAATGCCGGCGATAGCCTTTTCACGCTCTGAATCGGAGATGAAGTTTACAAGGAATTCCTCGACCGTGATGGATCTGAAGGTCTCATAGCGCTTTCCGATCATGCCGGAGTGGTCACCGTGTGCGTGGGTAATGATCCATGCGGCGACCTTTATATCCTTGGGAGACTTGATGTAGTCTTTGGACTGTTCACGCAGGACGGCAAGGAGATTGTTCGCGCTTGCCGCGTTGTTGAAACCGCCGTCAACGACGATGAAGCGACCGTCCTCAAGTCTTATCACCATGGAAAGACCGTTGGAGGCATAGCCGTCGGTCGTCTTGTATTCAAGACCGAGCATGGTGATCTGTGACGTGGTGACCTTTGTGTACTTGGCTGCCTCAAGCGGCACGGGGTCGGCAAGAGGCTCGATCATGATACGCGCCGAGGTCTCATAATCGTAGTAGCCCGCGGTCAGCGTGTACTTGTCATTCGTGTATGTAGCGAATTTGTTGGACTTTATCTCTTTGGTGGTATAGCAGGTGTAGCCCGAAGAGGCGAGCTTATCGAGATAAGCACCGAACTCTGTGGCGTTGGTCTTTTTGATTATGATCTCATCGACCGAGTTGCCCGCTTTGTAGTACGAGCCGAACGTGCCGCCCTCGTACATGGGGATAGCGTTAAGGCTCTTGTTGCTGCTGCCCTCGGCGGCGATATCGGCTTTGTTAAGGGTGATCGACTTTGTCGCTTCGTCAACGGCGCCGGTAATGAGGTTTGAAAGCTTGTTGGCGGCGGCATTGTAGCCCGCAGTCGTGTAAGAGGCAACGATTATCTTGTTGCCGACGACCTTGACAGAATAATCACCGTAAGACAGACCGTCAAAGGCGTCCTTGCTCTCGTCGTAAGCGGTCTTGCCGACAAGGATCTCGACCGTAGACGGATCGTATGTCTGACCGGGCATGAGGAAGTCCTCGACAAGGGTTATGGACTCGTCATACGAAAGGTTTGAGTTGATCTTATCCTTGATGACATTGTTGAGCGTGTCGCGGATCTTTTTGCCTGCCGTGATCTCGGGGGCATCGGCGGCGGTTATATCAGCCGAGCGCACGACGCGCACTATCTTGATCTCGCCGTTCTTTACGAGGTCGAGAGTCGTAGATTCGGGCTCTGCGGTGCTCTCATCCGCGCCGGATGACGTGCCGTTGTCGGGGCCATCCGTCTTATTGCACGAGCAGAACAGGACCGACATTGCGAGAATAAGCGCAAGCAGTATCGCCGGCAGCCAGATCCTCTTGTTTTTCTTCATTTCGGTTCACCATACCTTCCAAATCCGCACGGAAGCGCAATACATGACGCCGCTCGTATAAAAAGCGGCGCAAAAAGCGCACCGTAACGGTATTTTATATTGTTAAAATAGATTATATCAGTTTAGCGGGCAACTTTCAAGACGGATATCGGATGTTTTATACGCGGCATCCCAAAATTAACCCCATGTTAACAGATGTGCTCCATTTGAGTCAAATCTCACTGCAAAAATCGCGCCTTGTCGGTGTGATATTGCGCGTTTTACGCCTCGGCACGGTATAATGCATTGTACAATATAAACAACAGACGTGCGCCATCGGTACGTTGCGCCCCGGTCACGCACGCGGCACGCGGCATATACTGGATACAGACAGAAGTTGTGAACGGAGGATATCATGACGGGCGAACTTGCAATAAACCGCGGTGTGACGGAAGAGGTCCTCGGCGGTGATTATCTTTTTGCGGAGGTGGCGCGCCGCGTTGCGGAGCACACCGCGGCACGCGGCGAAAAGCCGATAGACCTCGGGATCGGCGACGTGACGCTCCCCCTCCCCGCGTGCGTTGCGGAGGCGCTCGCAACAGCTTCCGCCGGCATGGGTAGCGTCGAGGGCTTTCGCGGATATCCGCCCGCCGACGGGTACGATTTTCTGCGCCGGGCGATATCGGAGCTCTACGCGGAGGAGGGCGCACGCGTTCCCGCCGGGGATATCTTCATATCCGACGGTGCAAAGACGGATCTCGCGCTCATACCGCACCTGTTCGGCAGATGCACCGTCTACCTTGCCGACCCGACATATCCCGCATACCGCGACGTCAACCTTGCCGCGGGAAACGGGATAAGATATCTGCGCGCCGACATCGGCAACGACCTGCTTCCGCTGCCCGATGCGGCCTGCGGGCGCGGTATCTACTACATATGCACGCCGGGAAATCCGACGGGCGCGGCATATGACCGCGCGCGTCTTGCGGTGTGGGTCGAGCACGCGCTCGCGACCGGCTCGCTCATCGTTTGCGACACCGCTTATTCGGCATTCATCCCAGAGGATGACACCGAGCACCCGCGCACCATATACTCCGTCCCCGGAGCCGAAAAATGCGCGCTTGAGGTCGGCTCGTTTTCAAAATCGGCGGGATTCACCGGGCTGAGATGCGGGTTCACCGTCCTGCCGTCTGAGCTGCGGATCGACGACCGCCCGCTGCGGGACATATGGCGCAGATACAAGGCGATAACCTCAAACGGCGTCGCCTATCCGGTACAGTGCGCGGCTGCCGCAGCACTGACACCGCAGGGGCGTGCCGGTTGCCGTGAAAATATCAAGTATTATCTCGGGAACGCCCGCATCCTGCGCGCGGCGCTCGCCGCGCGCGGCATCGGTTCGGCTTCCGGCGAAATGAGCCCGTATGTATGGTTCCGCTGTCCCGACGGACTGTCGTCATGGAAATTTTTCGACCGCCTGCTCGACCGCGCGGGCATCATCGGCACCCCCGGCTCCGGGTTCGGCGCGGCAGGCGAGGGATGCTTCCGCTTCTCCGCCTTTTGCTCCCGCCCCGCCGCTATGGAAGCGGCGAGGAGACTGCGGGAGGTGTGACTTCAGATCACCGAACACCAAACGCTTGCGGTCCGACGCATATGCGTCAGACCGCAAGCTGCTATTTAATTACGCTATTCTTCTATCGTTTACCTTATTCTGCCAGCTTACCTATCACGTACTC
>CAJLZE010000047.1 GCA_905210995.1 uncultured Anaerotruncus sp. | reverse complement strand
CAGCGGTAAAACCGCTGCCGGATCGCTTTGGACATTTTTACTTTTCCGCTGTGGTTCGGTCGCCCGCCTTGTTCAGTATCTCTATGATCTCGGGACTACCGACAAAAACATCAAACGCATTGTCTCCGCGGTCGTTGGCGATCCACGGGTCGGCACCATGCGTGATCAAAAGCTCTATGATCTCCGGGGCAGTGCTTACAACACCTACAAGAGGTGTATCTCCTTGGGCATTCACCAAATTGGGATCGGCACCGTGATCCAACAGCAACTTTACCATTTCCGCGCCGCGGGAAACAGCACGATGCAAAGGCGTATCGCCCGTATTGTAATTAATAATGGCCGCCGTTTCCCAAATTAACGATGACTTCTTTGCGCCCGAGAATTCTTTTAACTGCGGGCATAATATTCTGCCCGACCGCTCGGCACAACAAAGTTTTCCCGTAACGATCCGGAACATTTACATCATCCGGTTTATCGGTCATGGAGATAAACAAGTTTGCTGCCTCATTTTCCCCCATATCACGAGATAAAACAAACCATGTTTCCATCATTTGAGATATGCGGGAAACATACTCCGTCGATTCAGCAGTACACGCTGACTGCCGCGAAATATGACAGATTTCGTACCGCAAGGTGAAAATCAATGTCCTGACCATTGACAAAAACATTATTTTATTGTATCATATATTCTGTGTAAATATGATGCGGCAAAGCCGCGGCAAAATCGGTTGCACGACACTGCGGCACGGCGCGCGTGCCGCCTCCGGTAAAGGATAAATCCTGATGTACAAGAAAATCATTAAACGTGCGATAGATATCCTGCTGTCGCTCATCGGCATAATCGTTTTGGCGATACCCATGCTGATAGTGGCTGTCACGATAAAGATCGACTCGCCCGGCCCCGCGCTCTTCACCCAAAGAAGAGTCGGGATACATAAAAAAGAGTTCGTGATACTCAAATTCCGCTCAATGCCGGTTAATGCCCCGCATGACACGCCCACGCACCGGCTCGGCAGAGTAAGGCTCACGGGCTTTCAGCGGTTCATACGCCGCAGCTCGATCGACGAGTTGCCCCAGATATTCAATATTTTTGCCGGACACATGAGCATAGTCGGCCCCCGTCCGGCGCTGTGGAACCAGTATGACCTCATTGCCGAGCGTGACAGATACGGCGCTAACGACGTAAAGCCGGGGCTGACCGGTTGGGCGCAGATAAACGGGCGGGACGAGCTGGGTATTTCCGAAAAAGCCCGGTTCGACGGCGAATACGTCGCCGCGCTCAACGCGGGACACGGCAGGGGCTTTGCAATGGACTGCAAATGCTTCGTCGGCACCGTCGGCTCGGTCATCCGCCATAAAGGCGTGATCGAAAACGGCACCTGCGACAGCAGGGATGAAGCCGCAGCGGAGAAGGAAACGGTCGGAAAATGAAGAAGTTACTCTTCACCGACGATCCGCATTATTCGCTCAGATTCACAAAAGAGAGCATATGTTTTCTGCCCGGCAGAAGATATATGCTCTCTTTGCTTTCTCGGAGGTTTACACCTTACCGATCCCCGGTGAGACATCTGAGACCGGAGGAGACTGTATAATCAGGTCACAAAGGCAAGGGAGGAGAAAAAGCTTTGCATTACATCAACGTGAAAGTACGCGATAAGATCGCGAGTGCCGACGAATGCGCACGGATCGTTTGCGGAAACAGCGATTATGCCGTGAGATTTGATTTTGACAGCGAATGGGAGGACGAAAAGGTAAGGACCGCGCGGTTCACCTTTGACGGCGGTGAGTTTGCCGACGTTCAGTTTGAAGGCACCGACGCGGCGGTCCCCGTGCTGAACGGGGTGCGTTTCGTGCTTGTCGGCTGCTTTGCGGGCAACATAAAAACGACGACGAGCGCCCTCATATGTGCCGCCGGGTGCTGCACCGATGCCGCGGGGATACCCGCCGAGCCGCGTCCCGACGTATATGCGCAGCTCATGGAGCGCTTCAACGGTCTTGAGGTGCCGCGCGTAGGTGAAAACGGCAATTGGTTCACCGGCGACACCGACACCGGCATAACCGCTTGCGGCGCGACGGGCGAAAAAGGCGAAAAGGGTGAAAAGGGCGATGCGGGCTCTGACGGCACGCGGTGGTTTGCACAGTATGACGAGCCGGAGAGCGGCGTGAACGCGGGTGATCTCTGGATCGACGGCAGCGGGACGGTATACCGCGCCGCGTCGGCGTCGGCTGACGGTCAGCATACACAGTGGAAAGCCTCCGGTGTCAGTTTGAAGGGCGACACGGGCGCGGCAGGAGCGCCGGGCGAAAAGGGTGAAAAGGGTGAAAAAGGTGAGAAGGGCGACGCGGGGCATACTCCCGTAAAGGGGACCGACTATTTCACCGAGGCGGACAAGACCGGCATTGTGAATGCGGTGCTTGCGGCGCTGCCGAACGGAAACGGGGTGAGCTACTGATGGCCGACAAGCTCTACGAAGAAAATGACATAAAAGCCGTGGCGGACGGGATACGCGCTCTCACCGGCGGCACATCGACCTACAAGGTCTCGGAAATGGGCAGCGCCGTGGGCGGATACTGGGGCGATTTTTTGCCGGTGTCCGGGTCGCTCGACGAGAGCGGCAGCATATACAACGGCAGCGGATACAGGACCGGGTACAGGCTCAATTCGGCCGGCGCCGAGGTCGAGTCGAGCGGATATGTATGCTCCGGCTTTATCCCGGTGTCTGCCGGCTGCCATGTGCGCATATCGGCGGACGGGATACAGTATCTGCATCTTTATTCCGAATCGCACGCACACCTGAGTACGCAGCCGATAGCAAGCGGGCTTTCCTTTGAGCGCATACAATTCCGCGTGACCGGCACAGACGCAAAATACACCCGCATTGCGTGGTACGGCGGGAACAGCCCGACAGATACCGCAAAGGTAAAGGTCTTACCGGCTTAAAGCACGCGCTTTGAGCCGCACGCGGCGATCGGTCTTTGCGCTTTTTTCGCATTTTATATTTACATTATGCGTTTGGTGTGGTATACTTGAATATGAATGAAAAGTCTTGTATCATAACGGGAGCGGATGATGGAAAACAGGCTGCTTAAATACTTTCTTGTGGTTGCACGTGAGGAAAACATAACAAAAGCCGCGGAGATACTGCACGTATCGCAGCCCGCGCTTTCAAGGCAGATAATGCAGCTTGAGGAGGAGCTGGGCGCGCGGCTGTTCATTCGCGGCAAGCGCTCGCTGACGCTGACCGAGGAGGGCAGATTTCTGCGCGGGCGTGCGCAGGAGATCGTTGCGCTGACCGAAAAGACCGAGCGCGACTTCAGAGACGGCATCGTGTCGTATGACGGCACGGTGTCTGTCGGCATGGGTGAAACATCGGGGAGCCGATGGCTCGGCGGGATCGTGGCGGAGTTTTCAAAGCTCTACCCGGACGTGAAATTCGATCTTTTCTCGGGGACGGCTGATATTGTTAAGGAAAGGATCGAAAAGGGGCTGCTCGACGCGGGGCTGCTGATCGAACCGACGGTCGATCTCTCGAAATACGACCTTCTGCGCATTCCGGTAAAGGACCGCTGGGGCGTGTTGGTGGCGGCCGGAGATCCGCTTTTCGGCAAGGAATACGTAACGAGCCGCGAGCTTGAAGGGCGGCGGCTGTTTGTACCCGCGCGCCTTGCCGACAGGCTCGAGGAGATATTCGGTATTCCCGCCGCGGACGCCGACATTTTCGTTACGCACAATCTGCTGTACAACGCCGCATCGATGGTAAAATACGGTGCGGGCGCGGCGATAACGGTCAGCGGGGCGACCGAGCTTTATGACAGCCGCGAGCTTTCGTGGAAGCCGTTTTACCCGGAGCTGCCGCTGTCGAGCGTTCTTGTGTGGAAGAAATACAACGTCGCATCACCTAGCGCAGCAAAATTTCTTGAATTCGTAGATCATTCGATACGGTTATGATAGACGATAAAAAACAGATATTTTACATAGTACGATATACATGATATAATAAGCGTGAAGTAAAAATTCACGCTTATTTTTTTCGGAGAAGACCATATGAAAAATATTTTAGAGCGGGATCTCGGCGGCGAGCCGGTGTCGGTGGACGATCCCGATTACGGCATGATAAAGGCTGTGATAGCCAACGCCAAACGGCTGACGCAGCAGATGAACACCTCGGTCTGCGATGCCGCGGCGGTGCGAAGGTATTTCGGTGAGCTGACGGGGCGCGAGGTAGGCGACGATTTTAATCTCAATCTGCCGTTTTACACCGATTTCGGACGCAATATCCGCGTAGGCAAGCGGGTGTTCATCAATTTCGGCTGCACATTTATGGATCGCGGGGGCATTACGATCGGAGACGACGCGTTTATCGCGCCGCATGTGCAGCTCATCACCGAAAATCACGGAATTGCACCCGACAGGCGGCGGTATATCACCTCGCGCCCGATAGTGATCGGCAAAAACGTGTGGATCGGCGCCGGGGCGACGGTGCTTCCCGGAGTTACGGTTGGCGACAATGCCGTGATAGGCGCGGGCAGCGTCGTGACAAAAAACGTTGAGGCTGACACGGTCGTTGCTGGCAATCCCGCAAAGCCGATCGGAACGGTATAAATATTATATTATAAATGTAAGGAAGGCAACGTCATGAAGATCAAAAAAATATACCAGATAGCAGTCGCGATCCTGTGCGTCGCAGCCTGCGTGCTTGCCGCATGTTCTCCCGCCGCACCGGGAGGAGAGAGCACGACCGCAGGTGCGGGAAGCACCGCAGCGGCCGGCAGTACACAAAGCGGCAGCGCCGCGACCGGCGCCGGAAACACCACCGGCAGTGAAAAACCCGCCGCGGGCGGCACGCGCATACAGTTGACATTCGGCGCCGAGACCGTTTACGGTACGCTTGACGACAATTCGGTAAGCCGCGACCTGATATCACGCCTGCCGCTCACGCTCACATTTTCTGATTTCGGCGGCACCGAAAAGATCGCGTATCTCCCCGAGGGCTCTGCGGCGTGGGACACATCCGATGCGCCCGATTCCTGCACGCCGTCGGCAGGAGACATTACGATGTATGCCCCATGGGGCGATCTTGCGGTATTTTACCGCCCGTTCCGTGAATCCGACGGGCTCGTGCCGCTCGGAAAGCTTGACGACGGCGGAGCCGAAAAGCTTGCTGCGATGACGGGCGATTTTTCGGTCACTCTGTCGCTTGCCGACAGCGGTGCGGGCGGCACGGATACAGCCGCGCCTGCGGGATCAAAGGTCCTCGTTGCGTATTTTTCCTGCACGGGTAACACAAAGGCGGTGGCGGAAAAGATCGCCGCGCTCACCGGCGGCGACCTTTACGAGATCACGCCCGCCGATCCGTACACGGCAAACGACCTCAACTACAACAACAGCGGCTGCCGCGCAAACCGTGAGATGAACGACCCTGCGGCGCGCCCCGCGATAGGCAGCGCAGCTATCGACATTTCCCGCTACGATACGGTGGTGATCGGTTATCCTATCTGGTGGGGTACGATGCCGCGCATAATCAACACTTTTCTTGACACCTACGACCTTTCGGGCAAAACGGTGCTGCCCTTCTGCACCTCGGGCAGCAGCAGTGTCTCAAAGTCGGCATCGGATATAAGATCGGCAGAGCCTGCGGCAAACGTTGCCTCCGGACTGCGTGTCTCCGGCGCGAATGACAAAAACCTCGAGGGGTGGCTGCGCGACGGCGGTGCGATAAAGTGAGGGAATATCATGATACGGGTCCCGCGTGTTCGCGCCGCTGCTCTTACGGCAGTATCGCGGGCGCCCGGGGTGTGAAAAAAATTTTGCGGCGGGCTTGATTTTTTTCGCACGCGGTGCTATAATATCGCCGAGGGAATGAAGTTCTCCCGAAGCACCGGGGCATAAGCCCCGTGCCTGAACCGCTTATAAAAGCTGATGACTTCTGCATTATTTCATGCAGGAGGCATCGGCTTTTCTGCATTTCGGGAGGTTTTTTATGCTCACATCGTTATCCTTCATCTTTCTTGTCGGACTTTCGGTTGCCGCGATCGTCGAGAGGCTGCGGCTGCCGCGCATCGTCGGCATGCTCGTAAGCGGCGTCGTTCTCGGGCCGTATGTGCTTGATCTGCTCGATCCGTCGATACTCGGCATATCGTCCGAGCTGAGGAGCATGGCTCTTATCATTATTCTGATAAAAGCCGGGCTGTCGCTCGATCTTTCCGATCTGAAAAAGGTCGGCCGCCCTGCGGTGATGATGTCTTTCGTCCCCGCGTGCTGCGAGATCGTCGGATATGTGATATTCGCGCCACTGCTTCTCGGCGTTTCGCGCATTGACGCCGCTCTCATGGGCGCGGTCCTCGGCGCAGTTTCGCCTGCCGTGGTCGTCCCGCGAATGCTGCGGCTCATGGATGAAAAATACGGAACGGGGAAGTGCATTCCTCAGCTTATAACGGCGGGCGCGTCGTGCGACGATATTTTTGTTATCGTCCTTTTCACCGCCTTTGCGGATATGTCGGGCGGCGGAAAGGTGAATTATATTGATTTCGTGAATATCCCCGTGTCGGTGCTGCTCGGTATTGCGCTTGGGGCGTTGGCGGGGTTCGTGCTGTCATTCGTTTTCGTGACATCCCATGCGCACGGCCGTGAGATATCCGGCAGCGTAAAGGTCACGGTAGTTCTCGGTACGGCATTTCTCCTCATGGCGGCGGAGACTTGGGCTGAGGGCTATGTGGCGATATCGGGGCTGCTGGCGGTCGTCGGCATGGCGTGCACGGTAAAGCGCAGATGTCCCGCAGCGGAGAGCGCAGATCTCTCCGTGAAGTTCGGCGGGCTGTGGTCTGCCGCCGAGGTGCTTTTGTTTGTACTTGTCGGTGCGGCGGTCGATATACGCTACACCCTGGACGCGGGCATTGCCGCCGTCGGGATGATATTTATCGCACTTATATTCCGTGCGGCGGGCGTGCTGCTCTGCCTTGCGGGCACTCCGCTTGACCTCCGCGAGCGGCTCTTCTGTGTGATCGCTTATCTGCCGAAGGCGACGGTGCAGGCTGCGATAGGGTCCGTTCCCCTCAGCATGGGACTGCCGTGCGGTAATATCATTCTTTCCGTTGCGGTGCTTGCCATCATCATCACGGCGCCGCTCGGTGCCGTCGGGATCGATGCGAGCTGCAAAAAGCTGCTTAAAAGGGAATAAAGCAAAAAGGGGTGTTAAAAAACTCAAAATGAGTTTTTTAACACCCCCGGTGACATCGATCCAGGCTGCGGCGCACCGCGTTTTGCCGGCGGGGATCATGCTCCCGCGCGTTTTGCCGGTCTGCGTTTTATGAGTGCGATGAGCCCCTTCATAAGAAGGTTGACGCAAAGTATGATGAGCGCCACGACTGCGGGCGGAGCCAGAGACGTTTGCGAGGCGTCGAAGCGCGGCAGCATTAGCGCAAAAAGCTCGGTGTTGAGCGTTGTAAGGAAGGACACAGCAGAGATCGTCATCATTGAGTTGACGAAAAAATACGCGAACATTTCGGCAAGCGTGCCCTTCATCTGCGGTGCTATGACATCGCGGATAAGGCGCATTTTTCCTATTCCCAGCGTTGCAGCCGCAGCCTCAAGCTCGGGCGGGAGCTTTCTCAGCCCGTTGTACGCCATGAGATACGGCGAGGCAAAGAAGTGCACCGTGTTTGCGAGCACAAGTATCGCAAACGTTCCGTATATGAAGGTGGAATGGAAAAAGAGCACGTACGAAAGGCCGAGCACGATGCCGGGTATCGCAAGCGAGGTCATTGCAAGCAGGTTGAGCGCCCCCGAAGCGAAGGACTTTGACCTTGCCGTCAGGTATGCGCACAGAAACGCACACAGCGTTCCCGCGACAGATGTGAGCAGCGCGACCAACGCCGAATTGCCGAGGAACTGCCAACCGCTCTTTCCCGTCATCACGTTTGAGAACTGCGCGACGGAGAATGAAAGATCGAGCGGGTAGTTGGTGGCGAACGCGACCGGAACGAAGGATGCGACCGGAAGCAGCACGCACACGGTGATGAGCGTGAGCACTATATACGACACACACTTCCCGGCGGGCGTTCCCGCTGTGCGGAAGGGCTTTATGTTCGAGTTTCCCGTTCTGTCCTTGCCCGAGAGCAGGTCAAAAAGAAATGCGATCACGGCGGGCAGCAGCAATATAAGCCCGAAAACGCTGCCCTTGGCATAGTTCATGCGGTGGATAGTCTCCTCGTACATGAGCGCGGGAAGCGTTTTGTACATTCCGCCGACCATGAGCGGAACGCCGTAGTCGGTCACAATGGCGGTAAATACCGCAAACACCACGCTTATCATCGGCTTTCTGAGATAGGGCAGTGTTATTGCAAAAAAGCGGTTTTTTGCGGGTATTCCCAATGTGCGCGCCGCCTCGTAGGGCGTGCTGTCCTCATAGCGCAGTATATCCGATATCATAAGATATGCAATGGGGAACGCATAAAGCATCGAGCCCATAACGATGCCCGCAAAGCCGTAAATGCTTTTTTGCAGACCGAACAGCTTTGTTAAGATGCCGTTGTCGCCGAGAAGTATGATAAGTCCCGTGCCGTGCGAGATCGACGGAATGAGCATCGGGATAACGAGCAGGATATCAAAAAGCGCCGTGCGGCGAATGCCCGTGCGGTTTACGCACCACGCCGCGGCAAACGCAAGCGCAATGGATAAAAACGTTGCGGTGACCGACGCCTTGAGTGAGTTGAGTATCGCGGGCACGGTCTGCGGGTGCGAAAGTATTGCAGAAACGTCGGCGTCGCGCAGGTTCGTCATCACCGATATCAGCGGCAGCAGTACGGCAAAAAGGAAAAATACGCCGAGAACTACCGTCGTCACCGTTCCGAACGTGCGGCGGCGGGTATATCTGTTGGAATTCATGCTTTCCTCCGCCGTCAGCGCATATAGCGCGAGAGAGAATCTATCTTTGTTTTGAGATTGCCTATGACGAATTCACGCACATAATCGTCCGCGGGCGCGTCAAGTATCTCATCGGGCGTTGCAAGCTGGTGTATCCTTGTCTCGCCCATGACCATTATCCTGTCGGAGAGGGCAAACGCCTCCTCCTGGTCGTGGGTGATATAGATCATGGTCGTGCCGAGAGTTTTCTGTATCTCCTTGAGCTTTGCGCGCAGCGCAAGCCTCGTGGCAACGTCAAGCGCGCTCATCGGTTCGTCGAATAGGATTATCTTCGGGCGAAGGGCAAGCGTTCTTGCTATCGCAACGCGCTGCTGCTGCCCGCCCGACATTTCGGAGGGGTATTTGTTCATGTGATCCGCAAGTCCGACGAGCCGCAAAAGCCCGGCGGCGCTCTCTTCCGCTCCGGCTTTGAGCTCGGGCTTGAATCTCATCGCATACGAAACATTGCGCAGCGCCGTCATGTTGCCGAAAAGCGCATAGTTCTGAAAAACAATGCCCATTCCGCGCGCGTCGGGCGAGGCGTTCGTTATATCGCTGCCTCCGAGATATATTTTTCCCTCGTCTGGAGATATAAGACCTATGAGAAGCTGGAGCAGCGTGGTCTTGCCGCAGCCGGAGGGACCGAGTATCGAAAGAAATTCCCCGTCCTCGACCGAAAACGAAACATGATCGAGCGCCAGCTTGCCCTCATAGTATTTTGTAAGTCCTTCTGTTCTCAGTATTTCCATGCGTCCAGCAGATCGTCCTTAACTTTTGTATCTTCCACTCCGGTCATATCGGCGTAGCGAATGTTCGAGGGGAAATTTTTGATGGTGAATGTTTTGTCTTTGTATATCTGTTCGGGGGCGAAAAGCTCCTTGTCCTTGGGAGTGACGTCGGTGACGATGTATTCAAACACCTTCTGTATATCCGCGTCGGTCTCCTTGCCGGAAATTATCGCGCTCGAATAGGTGTTGTACGGTGCGCCCTCGTCAAAATAGAGGATCTCATAGTCCGAGCCGTTGTTTATCGCATCGACCGCCTGCCATGTCATGCAGAGCCCGACAGCAGCCTCGCCGAGCCCGAGAGCCTTTATGGGGCCGGAGCCGGAGGACGTGAATCCCGCGCCCGAGAGGTTTTCGGCAAGCGCGTCAAAGTACGCAAGAGCTTTATCCTTGCCGCGGGTGTTTACGAGATTGAGATAAAAGACATAGCCCGTGCCGGAGGATTTGGGGTTCGGCATAGAGACAAGTCCGCGGTATTCGGGCTTGATAAGGTCGTCATAGCAGGTGGGAACGGCAAGCTTTTTTTCGGTGAATATCTTCTTGTTTATAACAACTGCGCAGCTCGTACGTATATACGGCACATAACGGTGAGAGGCGGGAACGAGCTCGGGGAGATAAGCGTCAAAATCAACGCCGGGGAGCCCGTCAAGCTTTGCCACCGTGTCGCCGAGCGACTCAAGGTAGGTGTTTTCAAGCTCAAGCACTATGTCGCAGTCGGTCTTTTTACCTTCGTTTGCAAGCTTTGCGGCAAGCTCGCCCGTGGATTTGTACTCGACCTTTATCTTGTATTCGGGGAATTTTTCGTCCAGCATCTTCTGTGCGTTTTCAATGCGGAAGTCCTCGCTCGTTGCATATACGGTTATTGTTTTTTTCTTCGGACCGCAGGCGGTAAGCGCCGTAAAGAGCGAAACAGACATTGTTATTGCTATTAAAAGCGAAAAAAGTCTTTTCATGTCTAAATACTCCTTGATTTTTGAGTTTTTTTGATATAACGTTCATTTTTATTCTGCGCTGACCAAGCGCGTGAACACATTATAGCACTTCAAGTGTATTTTGTCAAGCTTTTGTATTCTATAAAAACGGAAAGTACCGGCGCCGCGGAGCTTTTTGGGCTTTCCGGCGCCGGTATTCTTATTTTTGACGGTGCAATATGTATCATACCGCATCTGACTTCGGCGGCCGCAATGATCGGAGCGTCTTTTTCCGCGTTATCGCGGCAAGAGGGATGCACTGCCTCACATCCGCCGGCTTTGGGAGATCTGCGCTTTCAGATCAAAGATGACGTCTTGCAGCCGCTCAAGAAACCGCCCCGCGTGCGCTCCGTCCATCTGCGTGTGATGGAACTGAAAGGACAGCCCGAGCGTTGTTTTGAAAAGACCTCTGCGGTATCTGCCCTAGATGATAAAGGGGTTGTTGAAAATGCCGCTGTTCATACCGACGGCACCGTCGATCTCGGTATCGATTATCGCCGAGGTGCCTATGACCATGCTGTCGGTCAGGTCGTGATCTGCGCAGCTTTCCGCCGCTTCGCGGGTCAGAAGCAGATAATCGGCGTTGAATCGCGCAAGGCTGTCGGAAAACGGTACATCGCAGGAGCTGACCTCGCCTGTCCTGTTTTTTACGATGGTATTCACCGCGATCGTATCGTATTTCAGAAGTTCATGTCCGACGGGGAGCAGGTAAAACTCTTTGATCCCGCTTGCCGCCTTTCCGACGCACCAGCACATGAGCATATTGAATTTAAGGCCGCGCCTGCGGGAGTACCTCACAAGCGGTGTGACATCGAGCGTTTTGAAAAAAGTCACCATCGGGTTCGGTGCGCTCATCCAAAGGTCGAATGCCGCCGCGCGGGTCGTGCTTTTCGGGTCAACGGCGGTCGGCTTCATGACTCATCTCCCGCGGTGCCGACAGCGTATCGGCTGCTTATGTGTATGTTCATCCGTCCCTCCCGAGATTATTATCTCATAAAAATTCTCGCGATCTCCATGGTGGCGATCTTCATCACCGCACCGCCCGACATGATATAGAACCACACCTCGCGCACCTGCTGCGTTTTTGCGGCAGGCGTGGCGATCGCGGCAATAATGATAAACAACGCCCCTATGCAGCCGACAACGGTGGGGATACTGATGAGCGGGAAGATCCCCGGCGCGCAGCTGCCGTCGATGGTGTGCTGTATTGTTTTGTCCAGTCCGTCACGTGCCGCGGCAAAGCAGCAGACAACAAGGCCGAATATCAGCAAAAGCGCTGTTCTGCGCCCCCAATATTGAATGTTTTCGCGGTTATAGACCGAATACCCGATAAAACCGAGCATAATAAGTATCATCCCCGTAGTTGCCGACGTTACGGCATTTCCGAAATAAAGTTTCATGATCCCGCCGCGTCCCTTCAATATTGAATAATGATAATTCTGCACTCATCGCAGCAGCAGGCTGCCGTGCTCGTTCTGCGGCCTGCGCCAAGCCCTGTTATCTTCACAAAACCGTCTGCATTTTTTGCGTTTTCAAGAGTGCCGGGCACTTCGTTCGCAAAACTGAAAGCCCCGTCTTTGCTGCCGAAAAGATAGCCGTTTCTCATTTCCTTTCCGCATTTCGGACAAATCATAATGATCACCTCAGATCTTCGTTTTTGATGGCCGCATTGTCCGGTTCGAAAAACAAAGCGTCGGGTGTGCGCCGGGGCCGAATGCCGACAGCGCATGCGCCGCCGCGCCGCAGCCCCACCATGCTTTTTTCAGGCTGATGCCGAACTCGGCGCGGTGGTGCATGCGGTTCGGCTTGCGATTGAGGCTTGCGGTGCCGATGATCTCGCCGTTCACCTTGGCAAGCAGCTGGATATTGTCGTGCGACTCTGCCTGCATGGTAAGGTAGGCGCGCTCGGTTTTTTCGTCAAGCGGCACGCCCTCCGGTCCGAAGCTGAGGTTGTCGGTCTCTCCGCCGATGATCTTCAGATACTCCAATAACGCGGCGGCATCCTCTGCCTGCGCGCGGACGATCTCATAAGGTGGATTTTTCATGGCATTTGCTCACTTTTCTTTTTTATTTTGATCTGTTCGGGCTCGATACGAAGGGAGCGTGCGGAATGTCCGTTCCGCCGTTCGGCGTTACATTTGCGCCGAGCTCGGCTGCGCCCTGTCGTCGGTCACTGCTTTCTCATATTTTTCTTTCATTTCATCCGTATGCGCACGAAGCAGCTCAAGTGCCCGCGTCCTGATGCGTGGGAGCTCCGTTTGATCCGTGTCTGCAAACTCGCGTCTGATCCGTGCGGAAGCGACCGCATGGCTGTCGCCAGTTTTGCCCTCATCCGCTTCCGATATGAACTTTTGCAGCAACGAAATATCGCCGGAGTAATGGAGCTCCACGAGCTTTGCGCGGTATTCCAGCTCTGCGGGAGTGATGCCCGGGAACCGTTTCATATCCACGGTATGCTGCGCCTCGTGCTTCAAAATAGAAACGAGGAACCTCTCGCTTTCAAAGTCGTATGCCTGCCCGACGCAGTTTACGGTGCCGTCGGGGGACGCCCAGCCGCCGGTGCCGAACCTGCCGAAGGTCAGATAGTCCATCCACCCGCGAAACACAAAGCCTTTCAGGATATTGACCGTATATTCCGCCTCTCCTTCCGGCAGTTCGACGCGATAGACGGTCGGGACCGTCTCGCGCCAGATATACGGACCGTAATATCCCTGCGTTTTCCCGAAAAGCGCATGATAGCCCTCCGCTTCAAACAGCGAACGGAGCCGCTCTGTCAGCTGCTCCTCATCCGCATCCGGCATACCCGCGACCGCTTTCAGCCCTGCCAGCAGCTTGTCTGCCGCTTCCGGTTCCGGAATACCGCAGTAAAAGGTGTCGCGTAAATATATCTGATACAAACGCAGGATACCGTTGAGGGCATCCGGTATATCATATTTGCGATATTCGCAAATCTCGAAAAGCGCAACATACGCGGGAAGAACGTCATTGAATTCCTCGTGACTGCGCATGTATGCAATGGCGCCTTTTATATCTCCGTTCATAAAAAAACGACTTATCTGCATAACGATTCTCCACTACGCAATTTCTTATTTTGCACGCTAGGGCTTGACATCACAAAGTCAAGCGTAATACCCATTGGTCCCTGCGCAGAAAAATGTGCACGGTTGCTTTTTTCAACATCTTTTATTGCGATCAATGGACCCATGTATTTCATACATCAGAGTAATTCTTTCGTGTAATAGTGCCTTTTCCCGGTGTACGGATATTCTTCGAGGGTAAAGACCTCCCGATATCCATGCTTTTCGTAAAATGCGGGTGCCTGAAAGGAGAAAGTGTCCACAAAAGCATACTTGCAGCCGCGGCGTTGGGCTTCGCTTTCCGCAGCCGTTAACAGCTTGCTTCCCATCCCCCTGCCCCTGAGCGGTTCGCCGACGAAAAGAAATCGGATGCAAAGCCAGTTGCCGAATGTCTCTCCGGTCAATCCGGCAAGCTTTTTGCCGTTCTCGTCTTCAAGAAATATCCCGAGCGGAACATTTTCCGATGCTTCGCGTTGGCGGAGATTGTATTCTCTCAGCATTTCATGGATCTCATTGATATCGCGGTCATTTCCGTCGTCGGTGATCCTGAAGTTCATAATTCTGCTGCGCTCCCTTCCTGTAGTAGTTGATGCCTGCCGGTCTTGATGAAGTGCGTTGCGCATTGACGGAGCCCGAATCGGCACGCTTCCGGATACACTGTTCACGGGTATCGAGCACCCGGTCACACGGTCGGACGCGACCTCCGGCTCAATCCCGCACTCCCGCCAGCGCCAGAAACTTTTTATCCGATTGGATGCTCTGCGTCAGAAATTTTCCGTCCCGGAACAGGGCATATGTCGTCACCGGTGCGGGTGCGTTTTGCGCCGTCTCCCTGTCGGTGATATGGATGACCTTGAGAGGGATGCCGTGTTCTTTTGCCACCTCCTGCACCCTCGGCACCCAATAATACGTAAACGGGCATTGGTCGGTATAATAAAGGACAAATCCGTCCTCGGTCACGCCGGGGTGCTTGGCGCACTCTCTGAATTTCGGCGGCTCGGCATCCGGCACAAGGGGCAGGTACATCAGACTGATCCCGCAGTCGGATATGTCTGCGGTCATAAAGCCCTTGTAAGCGAGATATTTCGGGTCGGCGAGAAATTCCCGCTTCCGTCCCTCGGCGCTGAGAATGCAGATGCCTTTCTTTTTCTGCGTCCCGGCGTCGCGTATGCACGCGGAGAGAAGGTCGTTCGAATATCCGTGCCCTTTCATCGAGCCCGCGATCCACAGGCAGTTGATGTAGAGCCAGCCGTCAGCCTCGATGGGCACCCATGCGTTTTCCGTCGGGATATATTCGATAAAGCACTTGCCGCGCTCCTCGCTGCGGTAAAAGACCAGTCCCTCGTCAAAGCGCTGCTTCAGCCATTCCTTTTTGGCAAGGCTCTGCTTGCCTGACATGGCGCAGCAGATGTGTTCTTTGTCGATGTTTTCTTTGGTGATGTGTATATAGTTCATAGCTTTTCCTTTCGCTGCTTTTATATTTCTTCCCGTACCGCCGGTATCGCGCCTCTGTACGCCCGCTCAAGCCGGGAGCTTATAATATCCTCGTCATATTTCAGTGCATTGTTGGCGATGATGCTTGCATATCCGTGCGCAAACAGAAAAACCGTCAGAAAGATCTTTTTTTGTTTGTTCGGCGCCGACACCCAATGCCACCTGCATAGCCGAAAGGACGGGGGCGAGCTCCTCGGCGTCGATCAGATCGAGCGGAGTGGCGCCGCCGAAATAATCCGACTGAAAAAGAAAACGGAACAGATTCGGCTCTTCGATCGCAAAGCGGATATAATTCAGTCCGATGCCGAGCATGGCTCCCTTTTGCGGCTTTTTTATGTTCATCCTTTTTTCATTCCGCGTCAGCACCGGTACATCCCTTATATATTATAACTACCTACCGTTCGGTTGTCAAGAGGTGCAAGGAATATAGTAAGCAGCACCGCATATAAAATTTCTCGGCGGCGCCCCGGTGTCTCTCTGCCGTTTTTCGATCTTTTCGCAAACCGTTTGTAAGTCGGATGCTTCGGGATACAATGCGTTTGTTACCGGTATGTGCGGGCAGACGCTATTGAGCATGTGGTTAAATTGGAGCTGCGAAGGTTAGCACAATTTCTTCAAGATGATGAATTGCAGTTTGCAAATCTGCTCGAAAGCAAGACCAATCAAGAAATTGCAGCAGAAAGGAAACAGCTTGAAGGCGAACTGCAAAAAGCAATTATGCGCACAGAAACTGTTTCCCGTCTCTATAAAAAGGCATTTGAAAAGAATGCGGAGGGATTGCTTTCGGATGAGGGATTTCTGCAAGTCACCCACGAATATGATGAAGAACAGCTTGCACTGAAAACAAAAATTCCACAACTACGGGAGCGCATTGCCGAATCGGAACGCCGATCGGCAAACAAAGACAAATTCATTGCTGCCATTCGTCGATTTATGCAAATGGACAAGTTGACTGCCCCGCTTTTGCGTGAACTGATTGACCGAATCGAAGTGTATGAAACACAAGGTGTAGGCAAAAACAGAACGCAAAAAATTGTGATTCATTACCGTTTCGTGGGCTATATTGACATTCCGGAAGCACCGCTAACGGAGCATTATGTTGCAGAAACACGGCAAGGTGTTGCTGTAGAGTACATCCCGGCATAAAAAAGAGCAGGTGCCAGACCTGCTCAAAAAAAGAAGCATAAAAAATGAGTGTTCATAACTCAAATCCGTTATGAACACTCGATATGGTTGCGGAGGTGGGACTTGAACCACACGGCCTCCGGGTTATGAGCCCGACGAGCTACCAACTGCTCCACTCCGCGATATATATGGTGCCGGTGACCGGGGTCGAACCGGTACGTTGCTTTCGCAACATTGGATTTTAAGTCCAAGGCGTCTGCCTGTTCCGCCACACCGGCTCGGCAAGCGGAATGCACAACCCTTTTTTCATTGCCTGTACATTATATCATCCCGCGCCGTGTTTGTCAAGTGTTTTTTCATTTTTTTTACCGCTTTGCGGCTTTTTTCGTGCGACATATTACGACTTTTGTGTTTGTTTACCTTCGTGCGGCAATATTTCAATAAATGTACAACATTATTGTGCTACAATAGGCATAACGAACGGGTATCATCGGCGGCTGCTGCGGCAGTGGAAAGGTTTTTGACATGAACGTATTTGCCGAGCGCTATTTTTACATTTCACCCGATGAGGCGGCACGCCGTGTTTTCGGTGATGCCGCGGCGGTCTTTTTCGCGCGCGACGGTATGATAGCCGCATCGCGTGCGCCGGCGTCGGTGCTGCGTCCGGGCAGCCAGATATCCGACTGCTTTGCGTCGGGAAGGCTCCCTGCCGTCACCGACGGAGTGCTTTTCGGCAGGGCGCACGGCAAGCCCGATCGTTCTGCCGCGACGTGGCTCTCGGGCGACCTCTTTCTGTACGGCGCTCTCGGGCTCCTCGGTGTTTCGCTTGCGGTATTTCCCGTTGCGGGGGAAGGATCGGTCGGTGCTGCCGCTCTCCCGCCGTCGCTTGAGTCGGTATCGGCGTTTGAGGAGCGTGCGGTGCAGATCGCAGATGCCTTGCCGGGCGATCCGCTATACTTCCGTATTGCCGACGCTGCGGTCGAGGCAGCGCGCTTTGCGGGTGCGGGGATATCGGTCGGCGTGCCGGTCGGATGTGCGTTATCGGCACTCGGCTTTGACAGCGGAGCTTTTGAAGCGCTATGCTGACCTCGGCGCTGCTTTTTCGCCGTGCGTCACGGCTGCGTGGGTTCAATCTTGCCATCGGAGAGACGGGAGCCGATGCCGCCGGAATTACGGCGCCGGTGCTTCGGCTTGATGCTCTGCTCGACGGCGGTGCGGATGCCGCAATGCTTCCCGAGCTTATCGCCATGCGCCGCATAGCCGACGGCGCCGCTGTGTTTTTTGACAGTTGTTC
>CAJLZE010000046.1 GCA_905210995.1 uncultured Anaerotruncus sp. | reverse complement strand
GGCACGGACCCCTTCAAGCCCGCCGCAGGGCGGGCTTGAAATGCTTTGCGCCGGGCGAATCGGAAAGTCTGCTGTCATTGTACCGCAAAGCGGGGTTCTGAGTATTTGAGGGTATACCATTCGTAAATTGATCGTGCCGACATAAGACATAAACAAACCGGGAGCGGGGATTTTCCCCGCTCCCGGTTTGTTGGAGCTGGTGGCGGGACTCGAACCCGCGACCTGTTGATTACGAATCAACTGCTCTACCAACTGAGCCACACCAGCGATTGCCGCTCTTTTCAGCAAGCTTGATTATTATATCACATTTACTCTCCTTTTGCAATACGTTTTTTAAAAAAAATGAAAAAATGAGCGCTTCATTTCGATCTGTCGCCGCATTGGCGGTGCGGCGGAGCTGCGGACGGCTGCTTGACCGGTACTGCGCTCTTACAAAAATAAAACCGGACCTTGCGGTCCGGCTTTATTTTTTCTATATGTTCCGGGAGAGTCTTAAAGTACTCTCGAAAGAAACTCGCGTGTGCGGGCTTCGCGCGGATGGACGAATATCTCCTCGGGAGTACCTTCCTCGCAGATGACGCCCTTATCCATGAATATCACGCGGTTCGAAACGTCGCGTGCAAACGACATCTCGTGCGTTACGACTATCATCGTAAAGCCCGCCGCGGCAAGCGCGCGCATTACCGTGAGCACCTCGCCGACCATTTCGGGGTCGAGGGCGCTTGTCGGCTCGTCGAAGAGTATCACTTCGGGCGACATTGAAAGCGTGCGTGCAATGGCGACGCGCTGCTTCTGACCGCCGGAGAGCTGGCGGGGCTTGGCGTTCACATACCGGCTCATCCCGACCTTTTCAAGGTATTCCATGGCGATGGTCTGCGCTTCCTCGCGGCTGCGTCCGAGCACCTTCATCTGACCTATCATGCAGTTTTTGAGAGCGGTCATATTGTTGAAAAGGTTGAACTGCTGAAATACCATGCCGACCTCGGCGCGGTATTTTCTTATATCTGTGTCGCGTGACATTATGCTTTTGCCCTTGTAGAGGATATCGCCCGCCGTGGGAGTTTCAAGCAGGTTGATGCAGCGCAGCATGGTCGATTTTCCCGATCCGGATGAGCCTATGATGCTGACGACCTCTCCCTTGTGCACCGAAAGGCTGATATCCTTGAGCACCTCGTGGTCACCGAACTGCTTTCTGAGGTGATCTATCTCGATGATTTTCGTTGAGTTTTCAGTCACGGGGAATCGCCTCCTCTTTTTTGACGTGTATCTCGGCGTCGGGGTCGCTCTGCGAGCCGAATATCGTGTAGTTTTCCTTGCCGTCAAGCTTCTTTTCGGCAAAACGGAGCAGGCAGGTCACGCTGAAGGTGAGAATGAAATAGATCACGCAGACCACAAAATAGGTCTGGAAGGTCTGGAAGTTCTGGCGTTTAATAACGCCCGCGAAATAGTAAAGCTCGGTGACGCCTATTACGTTCAGCACCGACGTATCCTTTATATTGATAACGAATTCGTTGCTGACGGAGGGGAGTATATTGCGTATGACCTGCGGGAGAATGACGTTGAGCATTGTCTGGCTGTGGCTCATGCCGATGGAGGTCGCACCCTCGAACTGACCTTTGTCGATCGAAATTATGCCGCCGCGGACGATCTCTGCCATATACGCGCCGGTGTTTATCGAAACGATGAGTATGCCCGACGGTATGAGGGGCAGAGTGTTGCCGCCGCTGGCGAAGGCGTAGCCCCAGAAGATGACCATTGCCTGAACCATCATAGGTGTGCCGCGGAATATCTCGACATAAACGGTGATTATCGCGTCGAGTATTTTGCGCAGCACGCGAAGGACGGCATTGCGCGGCATCGGTGCGGTGCGGAGCATACCCGTGAGCAGCCCGATGAGAAAGCCCGCGACGGTGCCGACAAGGGATATCAGCATCGTGACGCCGATCCCTTTGAATATGAAGGGGTAATATTCCCTGAGGATGTTGATCACATCGTTGAAAAAGCTCATGATTATTTCTTCTTATATATTACAACAAGGTTGGAGGTGTAGTACATGTCGGTGAAATCGACCTTTTCCTCGCGCTCGGGTGTTGGGCTCATGCCGGCGACGATGGCATCGACGCTGCCCGACTGCACGGCGGGAACGAGGGATTCCCATTCGTAGGAGTAGACCTCAAGCTTCATGCCGAGCTTGTTTGCGACGTAGAGAGCGATCTGCACGTCGTAGCCGTTGGCATACTGACCTTCCTTTACCTTGCCGCCCTCGCCGTAGATCGGCACGGCGCCGAGCGAGGGAGTGTTGAGGTCGGTCCAGTTGTAGGGCTCATAGGCGCATTCCATGGCTATCTTGAGTGTGCCGGTGGGGGCGGCGGGCGTCTCCGAGGTGAGAACGAGCGAATCGACCTTCTTGCCGGCGCTTATATCAGCCATCTGGAGCATAAGATTATAACGGGTGTCGGCGGGGATTTCGGCAAGCACGGCGTTTATCTTATCTTTGAGTGCCGAGCCCTTGGCAAGGGCTATGGCAACGCCGGTCTGTTTTTCGGTGGCGGTGAAGCCGGTCGAGTTGTTTACAAGGTGCAGGTAGTCAAGTGTCTCGTCGGTGGGGCATATCGCGAGAGCCGTGGGCTCCTCGGCGATATAGCCGTCTATGGCACCGCTCTTGAGCGCGGTGAGGAGGTCGGCAAATTCGGGATATGTGTCGGCGGTGTTGCCGCTTATCTGTTTCATGGCTTCGGCGTGGAAAGTGCCTGCCTGCGCTGCGATCTTTGCGCCCGCAAGGTCGGCGAGGCTCCCCGCGCCGCTTATGTCCTTTTTCTCGGATGAGCAGGAGGTGAGTGCTGTGCACGCGACTGACATTATCAGTGCGAGGATGATGGCGAGTGTTCTTTTCATGACGGTGTTTCCTTTCAGAAAAATTATTTGAAAAAACAGAAAGACCGGAACGAAAAGCTCCGGTCTTCCAATAACAAATAAACGTAAGAAATACGTTTTGATTATCGTTTCTCCGATAGCTCTCCGCTTACGCGACAGTCGGACGGATGTTATCCGCACGCCCAGCCAAAGCACCCACGGCGGGAGCCGGCTTCGGCGATGACCCCTTTCACACACCGTCACGGGCTTACCGCAGCCTACGGTGCGCTACTTATGATCTTCGCGCCTCTATCTTTGTGCTGTATTATATCAGAAAGTCCGCGCAATTGCAATACCTTTTTTGCGTTTTTTCAAAAAACGTGATTTGCAACAACAAAACGGCGCCGTATGGCTGCAAAAATAGCGTTATTTTACATCATGCAGAATTTTCTGCACACAAAAAGCGCGATTTGTCGGTGAAAAATCAAAAAAAGTATATACAAACCCCGTCGTTTATGATATAATAAAATGTGTATGTGCCGATTTTTTCCGAACCGCCGTGCGGCGTGTCGGCAAAAGCGCGCACAAAAGTGCAGGCTCGGCATATGCCGGCGCGGCGGTAAGCCCGCCGGAAAGGTTGTGTTTACCGGATGTATCAAGGCAACAAAAGAAAAAACGGCAATAATGAAGAAAGACGTCCGGAGAGACGCCGCAGTCCGCTCCCGCCGCGCAAGATCGACGGCGAGCCGGCGGAGGGCGTGGTATTCGGCAGAAACGAGGTCCGCGAGCTTCTGCGCTCGGGTCGCTCGGTGGATAAGCTGTTTATCCGCAAGGGCGAGCTTCAGGGCTCCGTCAATCTGATAGTCGGCGAGGCGTCCGAGAGGGGCATCCCGATAATCGAGGTCGAAAAGGAAAAGCTCGATTCGCTTTGCGGCGGCGGTGTTCATCAGGGCGTTGCGGCAATGGCAGCCGAGAAGGACTATTGCACCGTCGAGGATATCCTCGCGATCGCAGCCGAAAGAGGCGAGGCGCCCTTTATCGCGATCTGCGACGGCATCGAGGATCCCTACAATCTCGGGGCTCTCATCAGATGTGCCGAGTGCGCCGGTGTTCACGGAGTGATAATTCCCAAGCGCCGCGCCGCGGGGCTTACCCCCACGGCTGCAAAGGCATCGGCGGGAGCCGTTGAGCACATGGCAATAGCCAAGGTCACGAATATAGCTGCCGCGATAGACGAGCTGAAAGCTGCCGGGGTCTGGACCTACGCTGCCGAGGCGGGCGGCGAAAATATGTATACGACGGATATGAACCGTCCCGCTGCTTTCGTTTTCGGCAGCGAAGGGAACGGCGTTTCCCGTCTTGTGCGTGAAAAATGCGATTTTGTCGTATCCATTCCCATGTACGGCAAGGTCAATTCCATGAATGTATCCACCGCCGCGGCGGTGATTCTTACCGAGGCGGCGCGCCGCAGGCACGCCGGTAACTGAGGGGAAAGGTACGGTAGATCATAATGTCAGAAGAAAACAAGAACCAGGGACAAAGCAGTGCCGACAGGGAAACGGATGAGCTGCTTGAAAGCCTGTTCGCCGCGCAGAGCGACCGTCATGACGACGGCGACGCCGCAGCCGAAAAAAAGGCTGACGACGGAGTGAGCGAGGACGCGGAAGATATCCTCGGCGAAGTATTTGAGGAACCGGAGGCGGAAATATCCGATAGGGATTATTCCGATATCCTTTCCGAAGTGCTCGGCAGCGATGCGGATGTCGGCGCTCCCTCGGATGAGAGCGGAGCGGAGGATGAAGACACGGCTGCCGCAACGAACGCCGATGACGGCGACGGCGATACTTCGGACAGAGCCGAGCTGCTCAAAAAGGTAATGGCTTTCAGCAGGGCCGCGGAAAACGACACGCCCGCCGAGACCGGGACGGTCGATCTCGTGGACGCTGCCGTAAAATCGTCGGAGACCCCGACCGGGTCGGAAGAAGAAGCCGAAAAGCCGAAAGATCCCGGTGAGGCTGCCGGCGATGCCGTGAGCGCCGACGCTCACGCAGAGAATGAGGCTGTCGACACAGACGTTTCGGTCGACGAAGCAGCAGAGAAGCCCGACGGCACCGTCGGTATCGACGACGAGGACCGCGATCTTATGCTTGCCCTCGGCTACGGGACCGATGACGGCGGAGAGATGCCGCCAAAGCCCGCCGCGGGCGCAAAGAGCGACCTCGGGCGGCATATGACCGACCTGCGTTCCGATTATGCGTGCGCTTTCGGTTACCGCGGCGCGGAATACCGCTCGGCGGATCAGACGGAGAGCATTAAAAAGGCCTATCGCAGTGACAGCGTCATGCTGATGATACGTGCGGTCGGCACGGGAATACTGGCGCTTCTCATACTTATATTTGAACTGTTCGGAAAGCATTTCGGCGGTGCGCTCAGCGCAGCCGATTTTCCCACGGTGCATATCCTCGTTTCGCTCCAGCTTCTGCTTCTTGCTGCGGCGCTTTCATGGCGTCAGCTCACGGCGGGGCTGTTCGGGATATTCCGTTTTGAGCTCACGCCGCATTCTGCCGCAGCCGTGACGGTCGTGCTGCTTTACGACATACTGCTCGCGGCGGTAAGTCCGGATTCCTTTACGCTCTATAACTTCCCTGCGGTGCTCTGCATTCTGTTGTCAGTCATTTATGATGTGCTTGACTGCAAGCGCCAGTCGCGCACGTTCGACGCGCTCAGCTCGTGGGAGAGCTGCTGCACGCTTGAGGCTGCAGACCCCGTGGCTCTTGCAACGGCACTCAGCGCCAGCGGCAAGCGCGACGACGCAAAGATCGCGTCTGCCATGCGCCTGCGCCGCGGAAAGTTTGCCGAAAACTACTTCAAGCACACGAACCGCAAAAATCCCGCGCTGAGGATACTCAATTATGTTATCGCGCCCGTTATCGCTCTGTCGCTCGCGGTGTTCCTTATCGCACTTGCGGCAGGACGCGGGTTTGTCCCTTCACTCAATACCTTCACCGTTATGGTGCTCATCGCAATGCCCGTTTTCACAATGGCGGCGCTTATCTATCCCTTCTGGGATATGACCCGAAACCTGCTCGGCTCTGGGGCGGTGCTCCTCAATGAAACCGAAGCCGACGCTTATGCCGACACCGATGCCGTGGTTTTCGACGAGGAGGATGTTTTCGGTCAACGTTCGCTCGTTATTAAGAAGATAGGTCTTTGCGGCGGCATCGTAGCCGGAGATGTTTTCGGTATCCTTGACGGTGCCTCAGCCGTGTTCGACAAGGTAGGCGGCGCCCTTGCGGGTGCTTTCCGCCGTGCGGCGGAGGGAGCCGAGGCGACCGGTTCGGGAGAAGCCGAAATACTCGATGTCTGCGAGGGCGGCATAGTTGCCGCGGCAAAGGGCAGAAGGTATCTCATCGGCGGCAACGCGTTCATGAGTGCCAACGGTATAGCGGCGCCCTTTGACAGTGACGACGAGGCGTTTGCCGCCGACGGCGGCTCTGCCGTGATGTATATCGCCGTTGACGGCGAGGTCGCGCTCAAGCTTTATGTCAGCTATCTTGCCGACAGTGATTTCCGCGACACCGTTACCGCACTTTCAGAGCGCGGCATACGTCCGATAATGACGAGCAACGACCCCAACATCGACGATGCGCTGATGGCGCGTATGCTCGGCGAGATGAAGTGCCCCGTGAGAGTCATACGCAACAAGGCGGCGCTTGTGGCATCCGACGATGACGCGGCTGCGGTCGCTGCCGCTTCCGGAGACGAAAAGGTCGATGCATGCCTTATCGCCGACGGCGAGGACTGGAGCGTGCTTATCGGCGCGGTCACTGCCTGCGGCAAGCTTCGCCGCACATCCAAGCTCAATATGAATATCGGCATCGGGACGATATGCCTCAGCGTTCTTCTGGCGGCATTCCTCGGTGCGCTCGGTATCCTTTACGGAATGAGCTCTGCGTATGTGGCGCTGTACCAGGTGATCTGTGTGCTTCCCGCGGTCATTTCATCAAAGCTTTTGCTCAACTGACAAAAAAATCACGAATAATCACGCGGGTTGGCGCTTAAACGTCAGCCCGCGAACAGTAAATAAATAAAAAGGACGGATCAGATGATACCCGAATCAATTCTCAGATCGGTATCAAAGCCGGGCAGATATACCGGCGGAGAATACGGTCAGATAATAAAGGACAAAGAAAAAGTAAAGGCGCGGTTTGCCTTTTGCTTTCCCGATTCATACGAGATAGGAATGTCGAACCTCGGTGTCCGCATCCTTTATGGTGTGCTAAACCGCGAGGATGATATCTGGTGTGAGCGTGTGTACGCTCCGTGGGTGGACATGGAAGAGAAGATGCGCGAGCATGAGATACCGCTCTGGGCGCACGAGAGCGGAGATCCGATATCGCAGTTCGATTTTATCGGATTCACCCTCCAGTATGAGATGAGCTATACCAATATCCTCAATATGCTCGATCTCGCGGGCTTGCCGCTGCGCGCAGCAGACCGCACCGATGATATGCCGCTCGTGATAGGCGGCGGTCCCTGCTCGTACAATGCCGAACCGGTAGCGGATTTTTTTGACCTCTTCAATATAGGCGAGGGTGAGGAGATGCTGCCCGAGATAGTCCGTCTTTATATCAAAATGAAGGACGACGGCAGCTATACGCGCGAGGCGTTCCTGCACGAGGCTGCAAGAAGCATCGAGGGTGTTTATGTGCCGTCGCTTTACGACGTTACATACAACGACGACGGAACGGTGAAGGCGTATACGCCGAAATATCCCGACGTGCCGAAGACGGTGCGCAAGCGCATCGTAAAGGATCTTGATACGATGTTCTTCCCGGACAAGCTCGTAATGCCTTATCTCGAAACGATACAGGACCGCATAATGCTTGAAGTGTTCCGCGGCTGCATACGCGGCTGCCGCTTCTGCCAAGCGGGCATGATATACCGCCCCGTGCGCGAAAAATCTCCGGAGGTGCTTTGCAATCAGGCAAAATGCCTTTACGAATACACGGGGTATGAGGAGATATCGCTCAGCTCGCTGTCGATATCCGACTACACAAAGCTGCGCGAGCTGACCGATGGTCTCATTTCATGGACGAACGACAAAAAGGTCAGCCTTTCGCTGCCGTCGCTGCGCATAGACAGCTTCACGCGTGAGCTGATGGACAAGGTCGCATCGGTGAGAGCATCTTCGATCACATTTGCGCCCGAGGCGGGAACGCAGCGTCTGCGCGACGTTATAAACAAGAATGTTACAGAGGAAAACCTCATGAACGCAGCGGGCATCGCGTTTGCGGCGGGCAAAGAGCAGGTCAAGCTATACTTTATGGACGGTCTGCCCACCGAGACCGAGGACGATCTTGCGGGGATCGCCGCGCTCGGCAAGGCGGTAATTGAAAAATATTACGCCACGCCGGAGCACAACAAGCGCCGCCAGCCGCAGGTGACGGTCAGCGTTTCCTGCTTTGTGCCGAAGCCGTTCACTCCCTTCCAGTGGGAGCCGCAGAGCACGCGCGAGGAGCTTGAGGAGAAGCGGCTCTTCATCCGCTCTAAGATCACCGACCGCAAAATAAAAATCTCCTGTCACGACTCGGGCGTTTCCCGCATCGAGGCTGTATTGGCACTCGGTGACCGCCGAATAGGCGCGGCACTTGAACTCGCCTGCCGTGAGGGCTTCCATTTTGATGCGTGGGACGAGTTTTTTGATTATGACAGGTGGATGAGCCTGTTCGAGCGCTCCGGTATAGATCCAGCATTTTACGCAAACCGCCGCCGCGACACGAGCGAGGTGCTGCCGTGGGATGTTATCGACTGCGGCGTGACGAAGGAATTCCTTATCCGCGAGCACGACAAAGCGCACGCGGGCGTTACAACGCCGAGCTGCCGTGAGCATTGCTCCGGCTGCGGCGCAAACAGACTTGGAGGGGAGAGGGCAGTTTGTCCGAGTCTCAACAAATGAACGGAAATACAGAAAGAAACGAAAAGACCGCGGCGGCAGAGCCGCGCGTGGTGAGGCTCGGCTTTACAAAGCACGGCCCGATAATATTCACCTCGCACCTTGATCTTCAGCGCACGATGATGCGGATCCTTGCGCGTGCCGACCTGCCGCTGTGGTATACGCAGGGTTTCAACCCGCACGCAAAGCTTGTGTTCGCGCTGCCGCTTCCGCTCGGCTGCGCAAGCGAGTGCGAGCTTATGGACATACGCCTTGAGGGGGACATGCCGTGCGACGAGGTGCTGCGCCGTATGCGGCGCGCGACCGTGCCGGGTGTGGAGTTCACCTCATGCTATCCCGCGGCGGAGAAATTTGCGGGCATCGCATCGGCGGATTATACGATAACGCTACGTCTGCCGGGCGCAGGCTCGGTGACAGAGCGCGAGCTTGCCGACTTTCTTGCCGAAAAGCCGATAATGACGACAAAAAAGACAAAATCGGGTGAGGCTGAGGTCGATATCGCGCCGCTCATCCGCTCTGTAAAAATCGCTCACGGCGACGGATGCCTTGTGATAGACACACGGCTTGCTGCCGGAAGCGCCGAAAATCTCAGCCCCGAGCTCCTCGTGAGCGTGATACTTGCACGCTTCGGTGCGCGGGCACGCCGTTCGTCGGAGGGCGCCGACTATTCGATAGTCCGCCGCGCGGTGTACGACGGTGAAGGAAAAATTTTCAGATAAGTCGGTAACGGAAAGCGGCTGACGCATTTATGCGTCAGCCGCTTTTTTGAGGTCTTGAGGCAGGATCACCGGCGTGCCGTGCCTGTATTTTTTGTTATCGGCATACTTGCTATCCTTACCGCTGCGGCGCCGACGAGGGTGCCGAGGGTGTTGAGGATCACGTCGTCTATCTCGGTGACTCCGGCGTCGAAGGCGAACTGCATAAGCTCTATCGCGGCGCTTGCCGCCGCGCCGATAAGGATAACGGTGATGATTCTCATTTTTGTGCGGAAGGCGATGTATGCGCCCATCGGAACGAATGCGGCAATGTTGCCGAGCAGCAGACGAATGAAATAATACGCTCCTCCGCACCTTATAACGTCGATCAGGTTGTCAAAAAAAGTGAGATTGAGCGACCCGCCGAGCATGAAATTATCAAACGAAAATCCGTCGCGGAATACGGTCAGGCGCAGAAGCACCGCAAGATAGACGGCAAACAGGATATCCGAGGCAATGCGCAGCGGACGCGGTGCGGTCTCTGCCGGAGCGCGGCGCTCACGGGCGGTGTCGCTCATGAGTTTCCTTCCGCTGCCGTTGTGTCGGCGTAAACGGTGGTGTCGGGTGCGGTCGTTTCGTCTGCGGTACCTGTCGTGTCAGCACTTTCTCCGAAGGTGAGCTTTTCTATCAGGGCAATTGCGTTTTTGTCCTTAAGCGGGCGCGCCGTGTATGTGTAATACCGCGCATCCTCCTCGGCTTCCGCCTGAGCTGCGTCCTTGGCGGTGACATAATACCAGTTGTCGGTCTCGGTCATGTGGAAGAGCCGCACGCCCGAGTCGAGCGCGACAGCCGAGTCGCCCCAATAGTCCCATATCTTATATTTTATATATTTGCCCTTGTACTTCTTTGTGCTGAAAACGATCGGCAGGTCGTCTCTGTCGGTGACCTTTTCGGGGTCGGTGATGACGTCGAGCATACGCAGCTCGGATATGGCACTTTCGTCCGAGGTACGTGTTTTGCCGAGCTTTATCTCGCTCGGGGCACTGCCGTCGGGCAGCCCGTCGAGCGGCTCGCCGGTTTTTGAAAGCAGCACGAGCTTGTCGGTGTCGGTGGCATAGCAGAGATAGCCCGCGGTGTCATCCTTGACCGTATAGAGCGGGGCGCCGTAGGTGCTGCTGCCGATCTTTCCAAGGTATTTGCCGTAGCCGAAAAGTCTTTCTCCGACCTTTCCGACAGGGTGATATGTCTCACCCTTATATGTTATGCTCACCTTGTCGTCGCACCACTCCGCGACAACGTGGTTGCGCAGACTGCTTGAGGCGAGAGCGACAAGCGTAACGACTATCGGCAGTATAACAAGCACCGAAATTATTATCAGAGCACGTTTTGTCATGGGAGCTGCGTTCCTTTCACGCTGATACTGATTATTGAATACTACATTATACCAATAAGCGGCGCCGACTTCAAGCGTATAAAGGTAAATATTTTATTTTTTTGAGCCTGTTTTTTATTTTTTTCCGGCGGACGTATCCGAAATCTCCGGTACGGTGCCGATCGCGCGGCGTGCGAGCAGCTTCGGCAGTGTCGTGCGTAGAATGTCCGTGCCTTCCGCCTTGTCTTTTTTGAGCCAGCCGGAGAGGTTGGATCTTATTGCATTCCGTGTGTTTTCGGCATCGCTCCTGCCTTCAAGCGCCGTATAAAGGCGAACTGTCTCCGGTATTGCCGAGTCGCCGCACTCATCGACAAGCCTGTCGATCCCGTCTTTGTCGGGAAGGAAGAGCGTGCCCTCGATATAGCGGTCTACATTGTATCTTGCTATCTGACGGTCGGGGTCGGAAAGAGCCAGCACGCCGAAAAGCAGGATGAAAGCCGCAAGCATCGCACACACGGCGTTGGTCTTCGGTATTATCTGCTTTATCAGCATGATGAGGAAGCCTGCGGCGAGCAATATCATGAACCACGAGGCGTAAACACGCAGGCGGGTCAGACCGTACGCGCGAATATACAGCACCATTTTTGATATCGCCGTGGCAATGAGTATCAGCGTGGAGACCGACAGAAGCCCGATAAACACGCGCGTGGCGGGGCTGTGGCGGTCGGGCTGTCTGCGCCTCGTAAATACAGACACGGTTATCATCACAGTCGCGTTGATGCCCGACACCGCGCAAAGCTCGCCGAAGCCGTCGCGGGCGTACTGTGAGTAGATGTCAATACCCTCGGGCAGCTTGCCGGAGAACGCCGAGACGTAGTAGTTCCACTGCGATACGAAGAACACCGCATATACCGTGAGGAGCGGCAGCATTGCAAAGCATGCCATCACCTCGGGGGCAAATTTCACCGTGCCGGAGAATTTGCGGCAGGCGTCGGCGGACATATACTTTTCGTGCTTTCGGTCGATGCCGGAAATGAACGCGCCGAAGCCGTATGCGGCGACGGGAACGGCAAAGAGGAGCGCCAGCAGGCGGTCAAGAATGTCGCCCGAAATGAATTTGAACAGCTTCGATCCGATCTCGGAAAAGTTCTTGTCATATGAAAGCAGCAGTATCACGACAGCCGTCGGTATCACGGCTATGAGCAGACCGATAACGGCAAAGCCGACCTGTTTGCCGCCGCGCCGCCGTGCGCCGTCGTCGTCCTTGGTGCGTGTCGGGAGAAGAGAAGAAAAGATTGCGCCGAATGATGCGAAGGGCATAACGAATACGGCTTTTACGGTATCGTAGAATAAAAGGTCTCCCGGATATTTTTCAAGCCCGCCTCCGTATGAGAGCAGCACCCAGAGCATGAAGCAGCAAAGCACCCATGCGAGCGTGAGAAAATGGATGAATCCGTTTGACGAAAGTATAAACGAAAGGGAAAGAATGAGCGTTGACGCCGCGCACGGGATAGAACGGCGGTTCTGACGCGCTCCAGAGAGGGCGAGAAATACTCCGCCCGCGATAAAGAGCGCAAGCGTCATAATAAATGCGCCGAGGGGGCGCGTGCTTGCGGGTGTAAGGCGACACCAGAGGTATGCTGCGACGATCGCTATCCATGCGAACGCGACCTCGCACGGTCTCGCTTCGCGCTTTTGAGTGACGGCTGTCTGAACGGTGCCATCGGGAAGCATTGATTCATTGCCGTTCATTGTCCGACTCCTTTTCTTCGTATTCGAGAATGTCCTCAACGCGGCAGTTGAGCACGCGGCAGATCGCGTCGAGAGTTGAAAAACGTATGGCTTTGGCTCTGTTGTTTTTCAGAATGGAGAGATTCGCCTGTGTGATGCCCACGCGCTCGGAAAGCTCGCCGAGGGACATCTTGCGTTTTGCCATCATAACATCAAGATTTACGGTTATCATTTTACTTTCCTCTGTCAGATGGTGAAATCGTTTTCTTCTTTGAGCGCCGAGGCTTCCTCAAAGGCGTTTTTGACTATCCTGAGGCACAGCCCGACAAAGAAGGCGATAAAAGCGACGGCTGCCGAGATGATAAACTTCGGCGTCAGAGCCGCAAACAGGAACGCGGCGATTATGCAGCCCCACGAAACGGCGCGCAGACGCGCAACGTTCGCGGCGGTGAACACTTCTCCGCGGCGCAGCGCCAGCAGAAGGGTGAGCAGTACCGCAGCACACGCTGCGGCGACGGCAAGTATCAGGTAAGAAACGACAAGTATGAATGTGTAGCGCAGATAAAACGGCGCGTCTGCGGGGGTGACATGAGCTCTGCAATACACCTCGGCTATGCGCGGCATAAAGAATGCCGCAACGACCACCGCCGCGAGCGTCACGACGGACAGTACAAGCGATATGGTGCACGAGGCACGTCTTCCGATTTTCAACATATTGATATCCTCTCATTCGTTATCGTGCGGAGAGGAAGCATCTTCCGCTCCGTTGCAGACAGTATAGCATACGCGCGATCGTTTGTCAATAGTTTTTTATCGAAAAACAATAAAAGTTTTCTTTTTCATCCGGAAGCGTCCCGCAAACGCGGCGAAAACCGCCGCGGACGTATTATAAGGTGTTAAAAAATTCGGGAAAAGCTATTGCATTCCCGCGTGTTTTTTGGTATAATATTATCCGTAAACTTATTTTAGGCTTCGGCTGTGAAATAAGGCCATACCAGCCGGGGAGTTAGCGGTGCCCTGTACCCGAAATCCGCTAAAGCGGGGGTGCATCCCCCGAACGAGGGCTGAACCGACGCGGTCCGAGACGCCGAACGTGTGTTGAGGAGCGGGTCCTGCGCAATCCGGGGCTGTGAACCATGTCAGGTGGGGAACCAAGCAGCATTAAGCAGTTTACCGGATGTGCCGCAGGGATGCCTGTTCTGAGCACGGGCGGTGAGTAACGCGCGGCGGCGATGTTCGACTTTGGGGTGTATGGTCTTATTTTGCAGCCGGATTTTTGCAAGGTCCTTTTCGGACGGGGAGGCGTGAAGTGCATCAGGCGTTATACCGTAAATACCGCCCGCGCACGTTTGACGATGTGTGCGGTCAGGATCATATCACGAGGGTGCTCAAATATGAGACGGCGCACGGTCAGATAAGCCACGCCTATCTTTTCTGCGGCTCGCGCGGCACCGGAAAGACCACGTCTGCCAAGATACTGGCGCGCGCCGTTAACTGCGAATCGCCGGTAGACGGCAGCCCGTGCGGAAAGTGTGCGGCGTGCCGGCTGATGGATTCCGGTGGCGAGACCGACATTCTTGAAATGGATGCGGCGTCAAACAACAAGGTTGACGACATACGCGCGATACTTGACGAGGTGGTTTACACTCCCTCAAGCCTCAGATACCGCGTTTATATCATCGACGAGGTGCATATGCTGTCGCAGAGCGCCTTCAATGCGCTGCTCAAAACGCTTGAGGAGCCGCCGTCGCACGTTATATTCATACTTGCCACGACAGAGCTGCAAAAGCTCCCCGCAACGATCATATCGCGCTGCCAGCGCTTCGATTTCCGCCGCATTCCGGTGCCGGTGCTCACGGGAAGACTCGAATATATCGCGAAATGCGAGAACATCGACCTCGATCACGACGCGGCGCTCATGCTTGCGCGTCTTGCGCAGGGCGGAATGCGCGATGCGATAAGTCTGCTTGAGCTTTGTGCGGGAGGAAGAGAGAAGATAACTCCCGCGGTCGTAAACGACGCCGTCGGATCGACGGGGCGCGGCACGGTCTCGCGCACGGCGCGCGCGCTTGCCGCCAAAAATGCTGCGGAGCTGTTCGATATCGTTTTTGAAACGGACTCGTCGGCAAAGGATATCACCGTTTTCTGGGGCGAGCTTATCTCGTATTACCGTGATATGCTCGTGATAAAGACCGGAGCCGACGCGATAAAATATCTTGACCTCACCGAGGCTGAGGCGGAGGCTCTGCGTTCCGACGCTGCGCTTTTCACGCGCGAAACGCTCATGTATCACAGCCGCCTGCTTGACGACGCATATCTTGCAATGCAGCGGGCGGGAGCTATACGCCGCTCGGTGGCTGAAATGACGCTGCTGCGCATGGCTGACGAGCGTCTTGACACGCGTCCCGAGGCACTTCTGTCACGCATAGCAGCGCTTGAGAGCGCACTTGCGGGCGGTATGGCGGTCACGCTGCCGTCGTTCGACGAGTCGCGCCCGGTCGCCGACTCCGAGGTCACATTGGGCGATGCACCGGCGGCGCCGCCGAAGGTCGTCGTATACCCCGAGCCTCAAAAGGCACCCGAAACGCCTGCAAAGGAAAAGAAAAAAGAGGAAGAAACTGCGCCGGCGCGCAAGCCGATACGCAATTTTGCCGAGATCGCCGAGCGTGTCGCCGAGGCAGACAAGGGTCTTGGCGGATTTGTTCGCAAATGCCGCGCATATGACGATGCCGGCAGGGTGCTGCTGTATTGCGAGACGCAGTTCACAAAAAATCTTCTCTCGCGCGAGAAAAGCCTGAATCTTATCGCATCGGCGGCATCCGCGGTGCTTGAACGCCGCATTGCGCCGAATGCGGTAAAGGTCGAGGTGCTGCCCGCGTCGGAGGATCCCGATGCCGCGGCGCTGCTTGACAGCGAGCTCGGCTCGCTTGCCGACGGCGGCAGACAGCAGGAGTGAGAAGATGAAGAGCGTAAAGCCGGGGCGCGGTCCGTCATTCATGGGCGGTATCGCGGGAATATTTGCGGCACTGTTCGGTATCATTTGGACGGTATCGGCGTTTTCCATGGGCGGCGTACTCTTCGGGCTGTTCGGCTTCGTGTTCGTGGGAGCCGCAGTGGCGATGTCGATATATAATTTCAAAAACGCCACGTCAAAAAACCGCTATTCGTCGTTCGACATAACCGACGGCAGCGAGGAGCCCGATCCGCTCAACGAGCGCTTCGGCGCCCGCAGAGATGCGCCGGAAAGCGGCAGCAATGACTGCACAAACAATAATAAAACAAATAAATTCTGCCCGTATTGCGGTGCCGAGGTCCGTGATGACTTCAAATTCTGCAACAGCTGCGGCAGAAAACTACCCTGATGTTAAGGAGAGGACAGAAAAATGAAAGCAAGAATACCGAAGGGCATCGGCGGGGGCGGACCCGCAAACATGAACGCGCTCATGCGCCAGTATGAGAAATTTCAGAACGACATGGCTGCGCTGACCGAGGAGCTTGAGGCGCGCGAATATGAGATATCGGCGGGCGGCGGAGCCGTGAAGGTCAAAATGAACGGCAAAAAAGAGCTTGTCGCTATCGAAATGGCGCCCGAGGTGGTCGATCCCGACGATACCGAAACGCTTGCGGACATCCTCATGGCTGCCGTGAACGAGGCTATAAGAAAGGTCGAGACCGTTTACGAAGAGGAAACGCAGGCGCTTACCGCGAAATCGGGACTGCCCAGCGCCGGCGGACTCGGATTTTAAGCATGGCTGACTATATTGCCTCGCTTGAGGTGCTTGCTGAGCAGTTTGCAAGGCTTGCGGGTGTGGGAAAGCGCACGGCGATGAGGCTTGCGTTCTCGGTCATCGATATGAGCCGCGACGAGGCGGAGAATTTTGCCCGTGCTATACTCGATGCAAAGGACAAGATCCACCTCTGCCCGGTGTGCCAGAACCTCACCGACCTTGACGTGTGCCCGATATGCTCCGATCCAACGCGCGACCGCAGCACCATCTGCGTCGTGCAGGACACAAAGGCTGTAATGTCGATGGAGCGCGTGCGCGAATACCGCGGGACATATCACGTCCTTCACGGTGCACTGTCGCCCGTCAACGGCGTGACACCCGACAAGCTGCGCCTGCGCGAGCTGATGGAACGCATCGGTACAAACGATATACACGAAATAATCATTGCCACGAACCCGACCGTTGAGGGCGAGGCGACGGCAATGTACATTGCGCGACTGCTGAAGCCTACGGGAATAAAAACGACCCGCCTTGCCTACGGTATTCCCGTGGGCGGCGAGCTTGAGTATGCCGACGAGGTGACGCTCTCCCGCGCGCTTGAGGGGAGAAGGGAATTCTGACCTTCCGGCTTTTATAACGATGAACAAAGAAGAAGTTTACGCTTTTCTTAAAGAAAAGAGTATTCCGTTTGAGGTGACCGAGCACAAAGCGGTCTATAACATGGCCGAGCTGACCGAGGTCGGGCTCCCGCACCCCGAATGCGATGCCAAGAATCTTTTTGTGCGCGACGATAAAAAGCGGAATTATTATCTTATTACCGTAAAGGGCGATAAAAGGGTCGATCTTAAAGTATTCCGCCGTGCAAACGGCTTGCGGCCGCTCAGCTTTGCATCCGCCGATGAGCTTGCGGACATACTGAAGCTGTCGCCGGGAGCGGTCACGCCGCTCGGGCTGCTGAACGATGCCGCGTGCGCGGTGTCATTCTTTCTTGACAGCGCATTGCTCGACGCGCCAGGTATCATCGGCGTTCACCCCAACGATAACACCGCAACGGTGTGGCTCGAGACCGATGATATGCTCGATATCATCCGCGAACACGGCAACAACGTTACAGTGACCGCAGTCGGATAACGGATAAAAATGAAATAAGCTTCCCGCCTGATGCAAGTCAGGCGGGAAGCTTATTTCGTTTATCTTTTTTTGCCCGTATTGGGACGGCGGGAATCGGTGGGTTCGTTCACGATATCGCCCGCGCGTGTCAGTGCCATTTTGGTGAGCATAGGACCTACGAGCTCGTATATCAGCACACCGAAAAGCACGATGTTGCGGATTATCGCGCCCTCGGCGCCGAGAACGCCGACGGTTACCGACATACCGAGCGCCACGCCCGCCTGCGGCAG
>CAJLZE010000045.1 GCA_905210995.1 uncultured Anaerotruncus sp. | reverse complement strand
CAGCCGCTATCTTTGCGGCTGTGATGGGCAGAGCCGCGCGCGAAACTATATAGCCGACGAGCAGTGCAAGCGTATTAAGCCCGAAGGCAAAGCCTTCATGTCCCACGAGGCGCCGCGCAACGGTGCAAAGCGTGATCGGCATCGCAAAATTAAAGAAAAACACGGCGGCAAGAAAGAATATCCCGCGGTCGGCGCCAAGCAGGAAGAGCGGAGCGGACAGCAAAAGCGAGATCACTCCCACACGGCGCGCGCCGATGAGATCGGAAAGCACTCCGCCCGCCAGCTTGCCCGCAAATGCGCAGAACGGGACATAAATGAATGCGAATTTTCCCGAAAATCCGGGTGAGGGCGCCGCAAAGCCGGTGTATGAGCGCACGGTTATCGCAAAAATGCAGACCGCGACCGCGGCAGCGGTGCCTTCAAGATACGGGATACGTAATTTTCCTCTCCCTACGGGCTTTTGCGGCGCGGTGCGGAACACCGGCGCGGGCGTGCCGTCGGAATATGTATCGCCGCAGAATACGGCTATCGACACCGCCGCAAAAAGCAGCATAACGGTGACGGCATAAGCCGGGAACGCCCCCAATGAGCCGAGACGCGCTCCAATGGCAAGCCCGAGCGCACCGGAGGAGACGAATATGCCGCTTCCCGTCATACCGTCGGTGTGCAAAAGCGTGTCGCAGCCCCCACCGGTATGGAACGCGGCGTTCCCGACGCCGACAAGCAGCACGGCGAGCACGGGAGCCGACGAGCCGACCGTGACTCCGATCACCGTGGAAAGGCAGCCAAGGACAGCCGTCAGGCGGCAGCCTCCGAAACGGTCGCAGACCGCGCCGAATACGATCTGAAGCCCGAACGCGAGCGTGTTGTAAAGCAAAAACAAAAGCACCGTTCTGCCGACGGGCATAGCGCCCGCGCGGTACATCGAATAAAGGATATACCCGCAGGCAAGATCGACCGCGGCGTGCGAGAGCGTGTAAACGAGCAGCGCCGATGTCCGTCCGCCCGGGACGGCAACGGCAGCAAACAGCCGCCCGCGATGATTTTCGTTTGTCGTCATACCGTTCACCTCACAGTTTCATTACGAAAGCAGGGAGCGCAGCTTTTCCTCGACCTCGTCAAGCGTTGCGGCGCGAATTATCCCGTCGCGCAGCTTTACGGCTCCCGGCACGCCCCTGATATACCGCGCTATCTGAGGCTTTGCCTCGGCGATTCCGCGTTTCTCGCCCTTGAACTCAACGGTGAGGCGCGCATGGCGTATCGCCGTTCCGATAAGCTCCTCGGGCGTCGGCTCGGTAAAATCTCTGCCGTCAAATGCCGCAGCTATGCGCCCGAACAGCCACGGGTCGCCGATAGCGCCGCGTGCGATGCCCACGCCGTCGCAGCCTGTCGCTTTTTTCATATTCACCGCGTCGTCGGCGGTCGTTATATCTCCGTTGCCGAAAACGGGCACCGTTACAGCCTCCTTCACGCGGGCTATAACGTCTGGGTCTATCCCCGGTGCGTAGAGCTGCTCGCGCGTGCGCGCATGAACGCACAGAGCCGCAGCCCCTGCCGCCTCGACAGCGCGCGCGACCTCGGGTGCGTTTATGTGCGCCGAGTCCCATCCCGCGCGTATTTTGACGGTCACCGGCATTCTCCCGTCGGCTCCCTCGACCGCCGCAGCCGTTACGGCAGCTGCTTTTTCGGGGTCGCGCATGAGCGACGAGCCCTCTCCGTTTGACGTTACCTTGCGCACGGGGCAGCCCATGTTTATGTCTATCGCCGCCGGCAGCCTGCCGCAAAAGCCGCGGTATTCGCCGGTGGAGATGAGCCGCGCCGCCTCGCGCATGAATTCCGGCTCCGCTCCGAAAAGCTGTACCGCCGTCGGTATGCCGTCGTCCACACGGCAGAGCGGCGCGGTGCGTATCGGCGTTCCCGCCCTTCCCCGCTGCTCATAAACGAGCGCCTTGGCGGACACCATTTCGGTAACGGCATACTCGGCGCCGTTTTCGGCACATATGAGGCGAAAGGCACGGTCGCTGACTCCCGCCATCGGGCAAAGCATGAGCCCGTGCGGAATGTCGATTTCTTTTATCTTCATTATCCGTTCCTGTGCATCTTATACTTTATCAGTATAATGATACCACATATCGCGCCGCCAGTCAAGAAGAAAACGGGGAATGCCTCACTTTAATGAAGCATTCCCCTGATATATGCGCCGCCTGTCGGCGAGATGCTCAGTCCTTGGGCTCGAACGCCGCCTTGAGCGCCGCAAGCTTTTCGCTTGCTTCCGCCTCTCCCGCGGCACGGACGCAATAATAGAATTTGCACTTCGGCTCGGTACCTGAGGGACGCACGGCGACCCAGCAGCCGTCCGAGAACACGAATCTCAGCACGTCGGACTTCGGAAAGCCCTCTGCCTGCGTCTCGTCGGAAAGATAATCCTCAAGACGGACGAGCCTTGCCCCCGCGACCTCTGCGGGATGCTCGCGGCGGAGCCCTGCCGTCAGCGCGGCTATCTTCTTCTGACCGTCGGCACCGCGGAAGAAGAAGTTCGACTGCGTGTCAAGGTAAAATCCAAAGCGGGCATAAAGTCCGTTCAGCACGTCGATAAGTGTCTTGCCCTGCGCCTTGTAATACGCCGCAGCCTCGCAGAGCATTAAAGATGCCTGCGTTGCATCCTTATCGCGCACAAAGGTGCCGATAAGGCAGCCGTAGCTCTCTTCATAGCCGAAAACGTAGTTTGCGTCGTGTGCGGCAAGATGGCGCGCTATGCGCTCGCCGATGAACTTGAAGCCGGTCAGCGTTTTTTCGACCTTTACATCGTATGACTCGCAGATGCGGTCGCCGAGGTCGGAGGTAACTATCGTGTTGACCATCACCGGCTTTTCGGGCATGGTGCCCATGGAGCGGTGAGCGGAAAGTATATATTCGATAAGGACCGCGCCGGACTGGTTGCCCGTCATAAGCTTCAGCTTGCCGTCGCCGCCGCGCGCCGCAACGCCGAGACGGTCGCAGTCCGGGTCCGTGGTGATGACGATATCGGCGTTCACCTTGTCCGCCAGCTCAAGCGCCGCCTCGTATGCGAGCGGAGACTCGGGGTTCGGGCTTTTCGTCGCCGAAAAATCGGGATCGGGCGTGCACTGCGCCTCAACGGGGACGACATCATACCCGAGATCGGCAAGCACGCGGCGCACGGGGACATTGCCAGTTCCGTGCTGCGGAGAGTAAACAACGCGAAGGTCGCCCGCATCCACGCGGCGCAGAGAGATCGACTCTACGGCGCGGTAGTATTCCTCGTCGATGCTGCCGTCAAGTATACCGATAAGCCCCGCTGCCTCGTCGATACCGAGAGAGGGGATGTCAAGAGGATCGCCCACCTCGGATATGCAGTCGATGACACGGGCTGTCTCGTCAAGGCCGCACTGGCAGCCCTCGGAATTGTAGATCTTGTAGCCGTTGTACTCGGGCGGATTGTGCGACGCCGTTATCATAACGCCGCCCGCCGCGCCGAGGTAACGCACGGCAAAGGAAAGCTCGGGGGTGGGGCGAAGCGAAGCGAACAGCCATGCGTGAACGCCGTGCGCGGCAAACACGCCCGCGGTCGTGAGCGCGAACTCACGGGACATACGGCGGTTGTCGTGCGCTATGACGACACCGCGACGGCGGGCGTCCGCACCCTTTGACGCTATATACGCGGCGTATCCCGCGCTTGCACGGCTGACCGTGTAAACGTTCATTCTGCCGGGACCCGCGCCGAGGACGCCGCGCAGCCCCGCCGTGCCGAAGGCAAGCTCGGTGCCGAAGCAGTCCTCTATCGCCGAGGGGTCATCCTTTATACGCTCAAGCTCGGCTCTCACCGACGGCTCAAGCCCGTCGTGTCTGTACCAGATATCAAAAATTTCTTTTGCGGTCATTTTGCACCGCTCCTTTCAAAAAACAACTGAAGAAAGTTTATGCACCGTGAGGTCGGATGATACGGGTGGATCAGGCTTTTTCGTAAAGACTCATAAGATATGAGCCGATCTCAAAGCCCAGCCTGCCTGCTGCGGGACGCAGCGCCTGCGGAATGGAATTGTAGAAGCCGTGTACCTCGTAGGTGAAGTCGCCGTCGTAATTCATTTCCTTGAGCAGGGGCATAAGGACCTCCCACGCCGTGTTGCCGCGCACATAGGGGAGAAAGTGGTCGTCGTTGAGACCGCGGTTCTCCTGAACGTGCGTGGAGCAGAGGCGCGAGCCGAGCTTGCGGAGCTGCTTTGCCTGGTCACGGTAGACAAGCTCCGCGTGACCGAAATCCCATGTTGCGCGGCAGGAGACGGGATCGCCCAGCGCGTCGATTATGGCTATCTGCTCTTCCACCGTCGCCGTGAAGCGGTGTTTGGTCTTTTGCGGATGGAATTCAGCCATATTTTCGATGGAAATACCCGTTCCCCACTTCTTTGCAAGCTCAAGGAGCGGCGTATAGAAGTGGATGTTGGCGCGCATATTCTCCTCAAAGCCCATTTCGTCGTTTTCGGTCGCCGTCTGCGCGTGTGTCGTGACATAGCGAACGCCGAGCTTCGCGCTTGCGATTATCGAGCGGCGAACGCCCTCGGCGTAAAACGCACGGTATTCGTCGGAGATCTTCTGCTCGGGACGGTAGAGGTTGGAGTCGTAGGGCGCGTGTGACTGATTGTAGGTTATACCGAGCTCGGCGGCAAGCTCGCCGAGGTGATCGACATTGCGCTCCCAATCGTCGCCGACGAGCTCGCTGCCGCTCTTCGGATTCGATGCAGAGCAGAAGTTGAGGTCTATAACGCGGAAGCCGCAATCATAGCAAAGACGGATCGACTCCTCAAGGGATGTCCTGCCGCCCTCGCGCTTGGAGGGAAAAATACAGGTCGAAGTTGCAAGTCTCATTGCCGTATTCAATATCCTTTCTTGTGTGACGTGTAAAAAAACAAATTCGGGGGTTGACAAATCACCGCTTTTGCGGTAGAATAATAGCAGCGCAGGTATAGTCTAATGGCAAAACTCCAGCTTCCCAAGCTGGTTATGCGGGTTCGATTCCCGTTACCTGCTCCAAATAAAAACGGACGTCCTCACGGACGTCCTTTTTTATTTGGAGTCCGTAATAAGGCTGAGCACCCGCCGGAAGTTTGTGGGCGTCGGTGAAGCTGCAAATCTGCACGCACCCCACGGGAGCGCACCGCAGCTCAGGCTTTTGCTTTTCAAACTTTCTCAATTCGCTCCCCGCGCGAATTGGGGGTTCAGATTCCCGTTCAAGGAAATCCGATTTCGCTTTCGACGTCGGCGGCGGGCAAATCCCCGCCTCTGCCTTCAGTTTTTGTCCTTCAGTATTTCCGTGATCGCGGTACCGTCTGCCCAGGGCATTTCGGCACCGAGGATCTTTGCATATGTCGGCGCTTCATCGACCGTCGGGCGACGTTCAAGCTCTATGCCCTCGCGGATGTCGGGGCCGACGCCGAAAAAGACCGGCTGCGGTCCCTTGTCGGGGTAGTGACCGTGTGTGGCGCGCCCGAAGCGGTAGTCGGAAAGGTCCATGGGCTGGACCATCGGGCGCTTCCAGTCCTCGGAGAAGGAGGTATAACCGTCCGACTCGATGACAAAGGAGAAGTCGCCGCCGAGATGGTCGCGCGCCTCTGCTTCTTCGGTCGTCAGCACCTCGCTGATACCGTAGATCCCCTCGTCGCGCATGAATTTGAGCAGATCGTAGGTCTTCTGCCACGCCGCTTTGTCGGTGGGATCCTTAAGCTTGATCTGAGCCGAAAGCCCGGTGGAATGGCAGTATGCGGTCCAGTCGGTAAGGTTGCCCTCGGCATCGGTCGTGATGAGCCCGTGATCGGCAAACATGACGTTCGGCTTGATATTGCGGACGATATCGAGCTGACCGTGATCGCTGACAAGGAAGAAGTTCGTGTTTTCAAACACGCCCGCTTCTTTTGTCGCCTCGATTATCTCAAAGAACCATCTTTCGGTATCGACAACGCCCTTTGTGACCTGCTCGGTAAAGAGTCCGGTCTTGTGGCGGTAGCTGTCGACGTCGCCGGTGTGGAGCATGAGAAGGTCGGGCTGATGCTTTTTTATGATATCGCAGACGCAGCGCACGATGAACTCGTCGGTCGCGGGATGCGTGCGGATCTTCACATTTTCAAGATACGGTGCGCAGCACTCGTCATAAAGCTCCTCGCTCGTGCCCGCGCGCAGGAAAGCCGCCTTTTTGGTGTCGTCGGGTGACTGCGGCCAGTACTCGGCTACGAGCCAGTCTATATCGGGGTGGCAGGCGGTAACCGGCCAGAAGACCGCCGCGGTGGTAAGTCCCGCGCGCTTTGCTGCGGTAAAGACATCGGGGCACTTTATGTTGTCGGCAAACCACGTCCACGGGACGTTTTTGAGCTGTCCGGGACGAAACACCGAGTTGTTGACGACACCGTGCTTGTCGGGATAGCAGCCAGTGGACATGGTGGTGTGGCAGGGATATGTGACCGACGGCCAAATGGTGCGGGTGCGTTTTACGCCCGAGCCCTTGGCATACAGGTCGCGAAAGCGCGGGCTGGTCCTCAGCAGATATTCTATATCCTCATAGACCATCGCGTCGCAGGAAAAGACAATTACTTTGCTTTGTGCCATTTTTACGGATCCTTTCTTGTTATGGACGGTCGGCACGGCGAGTGTCCGCCGCACAAGACCCTTCTATCACATTATAATTATAGCGTCTCCGCAGCGGATAGTCAAGCCAAAAGGCAAAAAATGAGCCAAAAAACACCGCGTCGGCTCAGCCGGGCCAGAAAAGGAATATGAATTTTAAACCTGACCGCATGAATGCAGCCGGTACATTATCAAATTTTGTTCGCTCTGTACCCAGCTACACTGCAACAGCCGTAGGGGAGGCTGCCGTTATCCGACGTTCCGCCACCGGACGTTAAGTAAAAGATAAGCTTTATTCAGTCGGCAAAATCAAAGACAAAACCGTTTTGCTTTCTTCACCCTGATCGACGGAAGATACGGTTCTGTGAGCCTTCCCAAGTTTGGGAAAGTGCCGCGGCGCGGGATAAAGATGTGCGGGAAACGTCGATCACTGCTGTACTATTTTTTTATGCTTTCGCAAAAGTTGACACGATTCGATCTCGCGAGCGCGGCGGATGAGGTGGTAAAAAGGATCCCGCCGCAGCGGGATCTTCCTTTTACTTTTAATGAATTTTACTCCCTCAGTCGCCTTCGGCGACAGCTCCCTCAAGAGGGAGCCTCGGCAAGACTCCGAGCTTAAACCTGCTACATTGGGACTGCCGTAGGGGATGGCGACCTCGTATTTCTGTCAAATCAAAATGATTCAAAATCATGAAGGCACATGGTTTACAAATTGTGAAGACACATGGTTTACAAATTGTGAAGACACATGGTTTACAGGTATGCGGCGCGGCAAGTCCTCCGCTATATTATCAAATTTCTTTTTTCGAAAGATCCCGTTTGTGCGGGATCATTTATTTTTGCTCCGGATTTGCCGAAAATATTTTCTCTCAGCCTATTGACACGCGAAGAATTATCGTGTATAATATCAATAGTGATAACAATTATCGTTATTAAAACGCTGCGCTGAAAACCAGATCCCCGCAGCGCCGCCAAATACACAGCAAACCGAGAGGTCACATCAGATGAAGCTTCCGCACAACATTATTTATGTCGGCGTGACCGACCGCGAGGTCGATCTTTTTGAGGGTCAATACCCCGTGCCCGACGGCATTTCCTACAATTCATATGTTATAACCGACGAAAAGACAGCCGTGCTCGACACTGTTGACGCGCACTTTACGGGCGAGTGGCTCGAAAATGTTGAGGCAGCGCTCGGCGGCAGGCAGCCGGATTATCTTGTAATCCACCACATGGAGCCCGATCATTCGGCGGGCATTGTCGCTTTTATGGATAAATATCCGTCCGCCGCGGCTGTTGCGACCGCTCAGGCGTTCCGCATGATGGCTCAGTTCTTCGGCACCGATTATTCCGGGCGGCGCGTTGTGGTCCGTGATGGCGACGCGCTGGCGCTCGGCGAGCACACTCTGACCTTTGTCACGGCGCCGATGGTGCATTGGCCCGAGGTCGCGGTGAGCTACGAGAGCCGCGAAAAGATCCTTTTCTCTGCCGACGCTTTCGGCAGCTTTGCCACCGCCGACAGCACCCGCGCGTGGGACGATGAGGCGCGCAGATATTATATCGGGATAGTCGGGAAATACGGCAAGCCGGTCAGAGCACTTCTCGCAAAGGCTGCGGCGCTTGATATTGCGGCTGTATGCCCCCTGCACGGTCCCGTGCTGACAGACGGGCTCGAACGATATTTCGGTCTTTACTCGACATGGGCATCATACGAGCCCGAGACGCCCGGCGTCGTTATAGCCTATGCTTCTGTTTACGGCAACACAAAAAAGGCGGCGCTCCTCCTTGCCGACAGGCTGAGCGAGGCGGGCTGCGCCAACGTTGTTCTGCACGATCTTTGCAGGTGTGATATGTCCGCAGCCGTTGCCGATGCGTTTCGTTATTCAAAACTCGTGCTTGCCTCGCCGACCTACAACGGCGATGTCTTTCCCTGTGTGCGCGACTATATCGAGCGCCTTACCGAGCGCGAATTCCGCGGGCGCACCGTTGCTTTTATTGAAAACGGTTCATGGGCGCCGCGTGCGGCAAAGGTTATGCGTGATATGCTTGCGGAAAGCGAGGATATCGGCTTTGCGGAGAACGGCGTTACCGTCGTGTCGGCGCTCAACGATGCGAGCCGCGCTCAGATATCGCGCCTCGCCGCAGAGCTTGCCGGAACCAAACATTGATCGCAAGATCTTTGCTTTTACGGCTTGACACGGCTGCGTTTGTGTGATATAATAATGATAATGATTACTGATATCGACAGAGTCCTGCCGGATGCGAGCCGCCTGAGGCTTCGCGGAACGCGGGAGAAGAAAACGGAGTTTATATGAACCAGACGCTTAAGCATTCAAAGCAGCGCGAGGCGCTTATGGAGCTGCTCGGCAGCGTTACCTACCATCCGAGTGCCGAGTGGCTGTACAATGAGCTTAAAAAAGACTACCCCAAGCTGAGCCTTGCGACGGTCTACCGCAATCTCGGTGTGCTTTGCGAGTGCGGCGATGCGATACGTCTTGACGTCGGCGACGGGACCATCCGCTACGACGCTCAGACAGCCGATCACAATCACTTTTTCTGCACCTGCTGCCACGGACTTTCCGATATCGGCGGCGACGAGACTGACGGCATCGACCGTCTGCTCGAGGAAAAGTACGGCGTCAGCATAGATTCGCATTCGTTCATTTTTTACGGCAGATGCCGCGACTGCTGCCGCAAGGCGCGGGAAGGCGAAAAGTAATGTTCTGCCGCAGAAAAGCCGAAAACGGCGTCGAATACGACGCATCGGACATCATTACGGCACGTCACCTGTTTTCAACGCGTGCGGGAGGCGTGAGCACCGCGCCGCAGCTTGCCTCCATGAACCTCGGCGAGGAGCGCGGCGACGAGCCGGGAAATGTCGAAAAGAATTTTGACAGGCTGCTGGCTCCGCTCGGTTTCGGCTTTGCCGACACGGTGAGAGGCAAGCAGGTGCATTCGACGAACGTGAGATACGTTACGGCGGCTGATCGCGGTAGCCTTTTTGAGGACACCGACGGCTTTGTTACCGACTGTCCCGGTGTGGTGCTGGTCGTGAAGGTAGCCGACTGCGTGCCTATACTGCTGTGTGACGAGGTAAGCGGCGTTATCGCCGCCGTGCACGCGGGCTGGCGCGGTTCGGCGGGAGGGATTGCGCGCGAAGCGGTCTCGGTGATGTGCGCTCACGGCGCCGCGCCGGAAAATATACACGCCGCTCTCGGAGCGTGCATACACAACTGCTGCTTTGAGGTGAGGTCCGATCTTGTTGACAGCGTGCGCCTTATGTGCGGCGACGACATCGCGCAGCGGATAATTTCGCACCGCGGCGGCAGAATGTATGCCGATCTGACAGAGCTTGACCGCATCATGCTTCTCGCCGCCGGAGTGCTGCCCGAAAATATCGACATTTCCGGAGAATGCACCTGCTGCCGCCCCGACATTTACTTTTCGCACCGTGCTACCGGAGGGCGGCGCGGGACGATGGCAGCCGCGATCGTTTTATAATTTATAAATAAAAAGTCACCAAAACGATCCCGCGGTATATCCCGCGGGAAACAGAAAATATAAAAAACAAAAAAGAGGAGAAAAGATCATGAAAAAGTTTGTATGTCCCGTTTGCGGTTATGTTTACGAGGGTGAAAACCCGCCCGAGAAGTGCCCTCAGTGCGGTGTTCCCGGTTCGAAGTTCAAGGAAGTCAAGGAAGACGGTCTCAACTATGCGTGCGAGCACGTTATCGGCGTCGGCGCCAAGGGCAAGATCGACGATGAGGTCTATAACGGGCTGAAAGCCAACTTCGAGGGCGAGTGCACCGAGGTGGGTATGTACATCGCAATGAGCCGTCAGGCTATCCGTGAGGGCTATCCCGAGGTGGGTGCGTTTTACCTTCAGGCTGCATATGAGGAAGCCGAGCACGCCGCAAAGTTTGCCGAGCTTCTGGGCGAGGTCGTAACGCCGTCCACAAAGAAAAATCTTGAGCTTCGCAGCGAGGCTGAGTGCGGCGCAACAGCCGGCAAATTCGAGCTTGCAAAGCGCGCCAAGGAGCTGGGCTACGACGCCATCCATGACACCGTTCACGAAATGGCGAAGGATGAAGCCCGCCACGGCAGAGGCTTTGAGGGGATGCTCAAGAGATATTTCGGGAAATAAGAGACATCAGCCGCCGACCGAAGCTTTAGCCCGATCCTTGTTGAAATACGACTTTGTATAAACGCAGGAGGAAGAAATGAGAGATCAGAAGAACAGTGTAAAGAAAACGATCATGTCAAAGCGCGCGGAATACGGATTGACACGTGACGTGCCGTGCTCCGAGCAGGAAAACAAGACATATTCGGAAATGCTGAAGAACGGCGAGACACTGCCCGAGGGCGTGTTCCCGTACAGCTATACCGACGGCACAAAGTCGGACAGCGCGTTTTACGTGCTGGGCGATGAGCCGACGGATGCCGAGATCTCGGAATTCCTCAAATATAAGGAATTGGAGCTTTTGAGCACAATAAAAAATTGTGTCGTATTCTTCACGGTCATGGCGATAATCGGTATAATCGCGGGGATCATTATAGGATTGGGTATTCACTGATCCTTCGATGCCCCGGGCAGGACCTGAAAAAGCGGGCAGCCTTTGGTTGCCCGCCGATTTTATTGTATGCGGATCGACCGCCGTGCCCGGCTCACCCTCCCCTATGACTACGGACGTGTAGGTGGATGAAGCTCCGGCTTTTTATCTTCTGCTTTTTCTGCTTCTTCCCGAGCCGAAGATGCGGCGCAGGAGCGGCGCAAAAATGCCCGGTGAGCGTATGACTATTATCTTCATGTTGCGTTACTCCTTGACGGTGGCGGAGGAAGTCCCGGCGGACAGTGCCATCGGCGCCGTTATTTTATCAGCATTACGCCGGCACAAAGCAGCGCTGCCGCTTCTATGAAGGCAAGCAGTCTCCACGGCAGGAGAAAAGACAGAAAGATCCCTGCTCCGAAGCACAGGACAAGCAGTCCTATCATTTTTTTCAGCTCGCATGATCTCGGCATGACCGTTTCCTCCGTAATGATCGGGGGCATTCCCCTCTGCTTTCAGTATATGCGCTGCCCGCCGTCCCGTGACCCCGCGGGCGCTTTTTTATTGCATTTTGCATAATGACGGAAAAATATCTATTGAATTTGTATGTGTAATTTGATATAATGGTAACGATACAATAACGTTTGAAAAGGGCACTTCAACGCAATGAACTATAATAAAGCAAAAAAATACCGTGTGGCAGTGATAGCCGTTTCGCTTGCCGCGGCGGTGCTGCTCGGGCTGGCGACGGTGTGGCTGCGCGGCGGCTTTGACGCTTTCCGGGTAAAGGAGCACGGCGCGGGCGGCTCCGAAAGGACAGTAAGAGTCGTTTTTTCGGATGCCGGTGGCGGCGGGAGCACATTTGACGTTCTGCCGGGCGGCGACGCCTCGGTGAGCCCCGACGTTCCGGACGGCTACATCGTCGAGATACTGTCCGGCGATGCGGTCTATGAGGACGGCAGCATTACGTTGCACGGCGTCCGCACGCCGCAAACAGTCGTGTACCGTGTGAGAAAGCCCGGTGTGTTCAGTCTCAGAGTCGTAAATGACAGCAACTGCGGCACGGTGTCGCCGCGTGTGGGGCTTTCCACTCTTGCCGAAAATGCGCTCGTGCGCTTTTCGGTGACCGAAAAACCGGGTTACACCTTTGCGGGATATTCGCTCGGTGCGCCGCTCGACAAGGGCGGCACGCTCCTCAGTGCCGAACGCGTTTACATATACAAGGCGACAGACAATGCGGCGGTCTACCTTAACTACCGCGACGCCTCCGCCGTCGGCAGTTTTGTGCTGCGGTATCACGCAAACGGCGGCACGGTCGGCGGCAAAAACGAGGTGCTGACCGAAAAGCAGTCACGTGAGTTTTATCTCTGCCCCAACGCGCGGATGAACGACGGCACGATAGCGCGCCGCGGGTATGCGCTTGTCGGCTACAACACAAAAGCCGACGGCAGCGGTACGTTTTACGGCTGCGGCTGGAACATTGTGATGCCCGAGAGCGGCGAGGTAGATCTTTACGCGGTCTGGCTGCCCGAAACTGAGGCGAAATATTTCAAATATACCGTGTCGGGCAACACGGCAACGGTCACGTCCTGCACCGCGACTGCCGATACGGTCGTTATCCCCGCCACGCTTGGCGGCAAAAAAGTCACCGCAATCGCCGGGGGCGCGCTTTCGGGGCTGCGCCTGAAAACTCTCGTGCTGCCGCCCGAGCTTTCATCTCTCGAGCGCGCAGCGGTGCGCGACTGCACATCGCTTTCGACGGTTTACATTTTTGACCGTGTGTCGTCGATGAGCGACGCATCGTTTTCGGGCTGCACGGCGCTTTCGACCTTCATGATGGGCGCCTCGCGTCTGCCCGTATATCACGGACAGAAGCACGGCACCTATTCGATAAAATTCGAGCGCCTTTATACCGCCGACAAGCCTAAGATAATTATCATCAACGGCTCAAACACCGCATACGGGCTCAACACCGCGTCGCTCATATCGCAGCTTGACGGCGATTATACCGTTGTGAACTTCGGCTTCAACTGGAAAACGCCGCTCACGATATTCTACGAGGTAGCGGCGCATTATATAAAGCCGGGGGATATAGTGCTGAGCTGTCCCGAGCTGATGCCGCAGATGTGGGGCGAAAACACCGCCATAGGAACGATGTGGGAGATGTTTGAGAGCTGCTATGAGGTCATGAGCATGATCGACGTGCGCAACTACAACAACATCCTCGGCACATTTGCCGACTTCAACAAAAAATGTCTCGGCGGCAAGGGCGTGAGCTACGACGCACGCTTTGCGGATGTGGACACCTACGGTGACTATACCATCGTCAAGGAGCCGAACAAGGCGGGTGACAGCTATGTTCAGACTGTGGGGCGCGATTTTGCGGTAAAGATATATCTTTCCGCCAAAAACACCGCCAACATGAACCGCGCCATGGACGCCTGCCGCGCTGCGGGGGCTGAGATATTCATTTCCTTCCCGCCGACGAACCGCAACTGCCTCTCGGCAAATTCGGCGACTGCGGAATATCAGGCGGCGTTTGAGGCGGCGATAGAGGAGAGGCTGCACGCAAAGGTGATCTCCAAAATATCCGATTACCTTGTGCCAGGCAGTTATTGCTTTGATTCCGATTATCACCTGACCACAAAAGCGACCGTGTGGCGCACGAAGCAGCTCGCGGACGATCTCAACCGCGCCATCGCGGAGCTGAAAAAGAAATAAGATAAGGACGGCGGCGGGATCTCCCGCGGTCGGAAGGTTTGATCGTAATATGGATACATACGGACTCATTATCTGTTTCATTCTTTTGTATTTTGCGCTGACGGGCGCGCTGCACGCGCGCTTTGCCGTCCGTGCGTCGGAGAAGAGCAGAACGCTTTTCTGCATTCTTCAATGCGTGTCGTCGGTGGCGCTCGTTGCCGTCGGAGTTATGACTGCGCTTGAGCTTCGGTGGCTGTTTGCGCTCACGGCGGCTGTTGCGGCTTCGTTTATCATCTCCGTCTGCGGCAAAAAGGATGAAAAAAATGATGCGGACGGCGCGGAGGGCAGAGCCGACGCGAAAAAGGCGGAGCACGGGACCGCCGTGCGCATAATTTCCGCTGTTGCCGCTGCCGCCGTCGTGCTGCTGCCGCTCTGCATGCTGCTTGTCGGCGCATTCGTATATCCGTCGCAGTACGGCGAGAGCTATCTCGGCGAGCTTCCGGCAAAGGTTAGGCGGCTTGACAGCGCGGGAGAGGGCAAGGTCGTGGTCATAGGCGGCTCGAGCGTTGCCTTCGGGCTTGATTCCGAACTGCTCTCCGAGCAGCTTTCGCGCTCGGTCGTCAATTTCGGGCTTTATGCCACGCTCGGCACCGAGGTGATGACAGAGCTGTGCGCACGGTCGATCGGGACGGACGATATAATCGTCATAGCGCCCGAGACCGACAGGCAGACGATGTCCGACTATTTCGGCGCCGAGGCGGTGCTTGAGGCGTTTGACGGCGAGGCGGGAATGCTCGGCAGGCTGCCCGCGCGGTATTTTTCAAAGCTTGCGGGCGCATTTTACCCCTATGCGGCGGGCAAGCTCGCGCACGGTGTCGGATTTTCGCATCCCGCAAGCGGAATATACGGTGCGGCGTCCTTCAACGAGTACGGCGACATTGCCGTGCCGCGTCCGCATAACACCATGCTCGCGGGCGTTGACGGCACGAGGAGCATAACCCTTTCCGCCGATATTGCAACATCGGATTTTATTGATTATCTGAATTCCTTTGCCGAATATGCCGAAAAAAAAGGCGCGCGCGTTTATTTCAGCTTTCCGCCGATGAACAGGGCTGCGGTCGTGCCCTCCGAGGGAGCCGACGGCTCGACGGACGCGGAAAAAATAGCCTCCGATGCGGCGGCTTACTATGAATTTTTTGCCGAAAAGCTGAATTTTCCGGTCATAACCGACCCTGCGGCGTGTCTTATGGGTAGCGGATATTTCTACGACACGAATTTTCACCTTAACGACAGCGGCGTTACCGTCAACACGGCGCGGCTCGCAGCCGACATACTGCGTGCCGAGGGCGGTACCAAGGCGGTGACGGTAGAGCTGCCGCCCGAGCCGGCATTGCCCGAGCAACCCGACAGACAGGGTGACGAAGCCGACGATGCCGACACGGATATGTTCGTATATGAGGATTACGGTCCCGGGCTTGCCGTCGTCGGCGTGACCGATGCGGCGCGCGGGCGCACATCTCTCACACTGCCGCGCACACATGACGGAAAGACCGTTATCGCCGTCAGGGGCGGCGCGTTCTCGGGCTGCACGGCGCTCACCGAGCTGACCGTGAATGACAATATCGCGCAGATATCGGACGGCGCGTTTTCGGGCTGCCCGGCGCTTACGCGTGTCGTGATCAGGTTCGAAAACGCCGATCTCGTTACCGTGGGCGAGGGGCTGTTCGAGGGCGCACCTGCCGGACTTATGCTCTACGTGTCGGAGAGTGCGTATCCTTCCTTTGTCGGGAACTACACATGGTATGAGTATTCGAGCCGCATAAAGACGGAAAAATAATTGTCACTTACATATGCATGAGTGCTAACGTACAGATCGTTGTGTGCGTCTGCTGATAAATATACATGATAATTTTTTAGCACTCAAGCGGTTAAAGTGCTAACATTTACAGAAAGGACATTTAAAACTGTATAATCGTTAATAAATCCGGAGTATAATATAGGCGTAGTGAAAAGGAAGCGGGACACCCCGAAGGGAGTCCCGGAGAGCTTCCCGACACCGATAATTTCAGTCATTCATCATTATATATTTCGGAGGTATTATTACCATGTTTGAACTTACACCTTATTTCAGAAGCAATCGCAAATCGGCGCAGGTCTACGATCCGTTCCGCGAAATGGAAGATATGGAGCGTCGCTTCTTCGGCAACAGCGTTCAGAGCTTCCGTTCCGATATAAAGGATGAGGGGAATGCATACCTCATTGAAACAGATATGCCAGGCTTCCGCAAGGAGGACATCCACGTTGACCTCAAGGGCGAGACGCTTACCATCCGTGCCGAGCGCCACAGCGATTACGAGAAGGACGACAAGAAGAAATCCTATCTGCACGTCGAGCGTTCCTACGGCTCATATGAGAGATCCTTTGATGTTTCGGGCATCAAGCTTGACGCCATCACGGTGAGCTACACCGACGGCGTGCTTTCGATCACCCTTCCCAAGGAAGAGGTAAAGCAGCCCGAGTCCCGTTCGCTCGAAGTCAAATAAGCCTTGAGACAGCCGCCGCGCAAACGCGCGGCGGCTGTTGTTTTTTTGCCCGGCTCCCGTACCGTGCGCTTTTTACGGGAAACGGCAATTATGAACTTTCGGTAATAAATATATAAATTATCGTCGATTAACGGGAGCGCGGCATTGCAGGGGAAGAAAATGTGTGATATAATATTTATGTATAAAAAGACGGCACGCCGCAGCGCGCCGTGTGAGCAATCGTGGTAGGAGTTCGCAATTATGTCACTTTCAAAAAAGATATCTCCCTCGCTTATGTGCGCCGATTTTCTTCATCTCGGCGACGAGTTGAAAACGCTTGAGGAATGCGGTATTGAATATCTTCATATCGACATTATGGACGGTGTTTTCGTTCAGAATTACACGCTCGGCACGGATTTTGTGCGCAAGCTGCACGAAAACTGTCCCATCCCGCTCGATCTGCACCTCATGATAACCGAGCCGCATCTCAAGCTTGACTGGTTCGACCTTCGCCCCGGCGATTACGTGGGCTTTCATGTCGAAGCCGAGCCGCACGTTCAGCGCACTCTCGCGGCGATACGCGACCGCGGCGCCAAACCCATGCTCGTGCTCAATCCCGGCACGCCACTCAATGTGCTTGACGAGGTGCTGCCCGATCTTGATGCCGTGCTGCTCATGACGGTCAACCCCGGCTTTGCCGGGCAGAAGCTGATCCCTCAGACGCTCGACAAGATCGCGCGCCTGCGTCGTATGCTCGACGAGCGCGGGTATGAGAACGTCGAGATCGAGGTCGACGGCAACGTCAGCTTTGAAAACGCGGCAAAAATGAGCCGTGCCGGCGCAAATATTTTTGTTGCGGGCACATCAAGCATTTACGCAAAAAACGGAAGTGTAAAGGAGAACGCCGAAAAGCTGCGTTCGGTACTTTGATATCCCGGTGCTCCTGAAAGGTATGATCCACTTATGAGAAGAAGTATAAGCAGAGAAAGCAGTACGCCCGACAAAGGTTATATTGACAGCCGCGCGGCTGCCATAGCCGCAATAAACAGGATGAGTGCGGAGCTCGACGCGCGCCTTGACGCGGCAGCAGACGGCATGAACGATGTCATCGCGCTGCTTGCCGATATCCCGGTGCGCTCGCGCTTTATAACTCTCACCTGCCTCAGTGACGGCACGGTCGGGATATATTACAGCTCCGGCGAAAAGCTGCCGCGCATAGGGAGAAGCGGAAAGCGCCTGTCCCCTGCCGGAAAGCTGCTTCTGTCGCGTTTGGGGATCATTGCGCACCGGTGCGACACCGTGCAGTCGGTGGACAGTATTGAGACGGCGGGCATCGGGAATGCGAAAAACACACGCGTCTATTTCAGATGCCGCGACGGGCTGCGCAAGGCGGAATACGATATGGAGCATGTGGACGAATGCGGAGACGATATCCGCAGCCTTGACACAATGATAAAAGATCTGCTTCAGATGATCCACCGCAGCAAAGAGAGAATATAAAAATAATAATA